>JACKEB010000020.1 GCA_020633205.1 Polyangiaceae bacterium | reverse complement strand
TTCTCTCTTACGGAAAGTTACCTGATCGAGGACGGCAAACTAACTGCACCGCTCAAGGGCGTGAACCTTATTGGCAACGGTCCCGAAACACTCGGCCAGGTAAGCATGCTGGGCAACGACGTAGAGATCTCCGACGGGATCTGGACATGCGGTAAGGATGGCCAGAGCGTTCCGGTGGGGGTCGGTTGTCCAACCATTAAGCTAGCGAAGATTACAGTTGGCGGAACGGACATCGGCTGAGGCCAAGGCTCAGCGGACCAAAACTTTCGTGGCCGTAGTAGGCCATGGTCCGCTGTTGGAACGTGAGGACGGTGCGGCGGCAACCCTGCGGCAGCTGGGCGCCAACGTGCGTACTCTCGATTTGTGGGATGACCCGGTCAATCTGATCGAGGACGACGACGACGAGAACAATGTGCGCCCACGCGCGCTGGTGTTCGAGGCGCTCGACCGACCCGATCTGGCCGTGGCTGCCCTGCGCACCGTGAGAGGAGAGGCGACCTTCGACAGTGTTGGCGCCCTGATCGCTGTGACCGTCGGTCAGGTGGCGCGCATCGAGCCTTCGAGCGGCTTCGATGATTTCGTGTTGCACCCGTACGTTCCTGAGGAGCTTTACGCGCGCATTCGAGCGCTCGAGTGGCGCCGCAGTGAGTTCGCGACGGAAGAGCGACACAAGGTCGGGCCCATCGTGATCGACAAAGCCGGTCACGAAGTCAGCGTGCAGGGTCGACCAGTGCAGCTCACCGCGAAGGAGTTCGCGTTGCTCGCCTATATGTGCGAGCGGCGTGGCAAGGTGCTGAGTCGCGATCATCTGCTCGCGCGGGTCTGGGGCAATCGCTACGACGGCGGTCCGCGAACGGTGGATATCCACGTGCGGCGGCTGCGCGCGAAGCTCGGAGACGCATTGCCTCTCGAGACGCTGCGAGGTTCGGGGTACAAGCTGCGTGCTCCAACCGGTGACGACCCCGATGATCTCGAAGAGGACCTCGAAGAATGAAACGCGCGGCCTAAAAGCCGAGCGCAAGCAACGAACAGCGCCGCAGCCGGGTGAGAGCCTGCCTGCGGCGTTGGTCATTTCCGTGGGGTGCCCCGCTGGCATCGGGCCCGAGGTCGCCGTCGCCGCCGCCTTCAAGCGCTCGAAGTCCAAGCAAGCAGAGCCCTGCGTCTTGGTCGCTGACCGAGGGACGCTGGAGCAAGCGTGCCGTTTGTTGGGGGTGAGGGAGAGCTGCCTCACCCCGATGGATCCGTCTATCGATCTCGCGGCGCTGCGCGCTCGCAAGTCGGGGCAGCTGTGGTTCTACGATCCAGGCACTAAAGTCGCCGCCAAGGACCGCAAACCAGGTGCCCCCTCCAAACAATCCGGCAAAGCGCAGCTCGCCTGGGTCGAGGCGGGGTACGCGCTGACGAAGCGCCTTGGCAAGGCCGCGCTCGTCACCGGGCCTGTCAGCAAGGCGGCTATCGCCGCCTCCGGCACCCCCGGCGCCGAGCACTTCCTCGGCCACACCGAGTGGCTTCAGGCGCTGGACGCCGCGCCATCCAGCGTCATGTGCTTCGCCGCCGACAAGCTCACGACGAGCCTCGTCACGACCCACGTACGCGTACAGGATGTCTCCGTGCAAATCCGCGAGGAATCAGTCGCGGAGTCGATCCTTGCGCTCGCGGAGCTGGTGCAGGCGCTGGGTAAGGCCGAGCCGGTGCTCGCGGTGTGTTCGTTGAATCCTCACGCCGGCGAGAGCGAACTCTTGGGTGACGAGGAGCGCACCGCGATTCTGCCGGGCATGCAGCGCGCGAAAAAGCAGCTCGGCCGGCGCGTGAAGCTCGTGGGTCCGATCGGCGCCGAGACGGCATACCGTAAGGCGCTGAGGGGCGACTACGCTGGCGTGGTGGCGATGTATCACGACCAAGCTACCATCCCGATGAAGCTGGTGGCGTTTGGTGACGCGGTAAACGTTACTGCCGGGTTGTCCATCGTGCGCACCAGCGTCGATCATGGCACTGGCTATGACATCGCCTGGCAAGGCATCGCCGACCCCGACGGCATGCGCGCGGCGCTCGACCTTGGCGCGGCGCTGGTGGAGCAGCGGCGCAAAGCGTAGTTTGTTTCCGTACGGGATTGGTCGCCTACTGAACCCGACCGGGCCGCTTTGATGTTGGAGTTTGGGAACCGCCAAGGGCGCCAAGGACGCCAAGGGGTTGGGCTCGCGACTCAGCGTGCTGCGCGGGACGTATCAAGCGGCGGGAGACGTGATTGCGGACGCCGTGCGGTGCGTATCAAGCGGCGACAGACTTTCGCCGGCCGGATCGGGCCTTATCCCAAGAATTCTTGGCGCTCTTGGCGTCCTTGGCGGTTCAAATCCGAGAATCAAGGACGCGCCACCGTTAGCCGTGAGCGAGCTCACTAGTGAGGATCTCGAGTAGGCCTTCGGGGTTGTCAGCGTGGACCCAGTGACCGGAGTTGGGCAAGTCGTGGAGTGTGACTCTTGCAGCCTTCGGCAGAGCTAGCGCTCGCTCCGTGTCCTGTTGGCTGAAGCGGTCGCTGTTTAGCGCGCGCAGGAGGTGGATGTCCGGTGTGCCTCTGCGCGCTTCGAGCCATGGCCACATATCCTGCTGGAAATAATCTTCGAGCAGTTCGCCCACTACGTCTAGATCGAATGCCCACTCGTAGACGTCACCCTCGCGCTTGAGGTTCGTGGTCATCCAGCGCGCGATCCCCGTGGCGATGCCGCGGCTCTCCATGGCTTGTAGCATGGCCTCTCGGCTCGAGAAAGGCGTAGCTAACGCGCGGAGCGTTTCGTAGACTCGCCCGACCTCGCCCCCTCCTGCGTCGCGTTTGATACCGGGGGTGGAGTCGAGTGCCCAGGATTGTCTCAAACCCTGCGGAAACATTTCGGCGTACATCAATGCGACTTTGCCACCGAATGAGTGGCCAATCACAACGTCCGCGTGCAGGCGTAGATTCCGCAGCGCAGAGTCGACGTCTTCCACGCAAGTACGCACGGTGTGCGGTCCACCCTTGCTTCTCGCGTAGTCCGCTGAGTCACCGTGCCCGCGCAGATCGAACAGGACAACACGCGTGCCCGGCAGCTGCTCGACGAGTCGGCGACCCAGGCCTCGCAGGTTTCCCCCGGAGCCGAGGATGCCATGCAGCAGGACGATGCAGCGTGAGGCGCTGGATGGGCCAAGGAGCGTGGAAGCGAGCTGCATTAGGTGGGTACTAGTCGTGAAAGCCGTTCCCTTCAACACGCTGCGGCTTGAACACGCTGCGGCTTGGTGGCGATCGGCTCGAGGCCTCGACGTCCCTCGATGGCTGGACTATCGAACAGCTCGTGTCGAGCGCTCAGCCCACTGCCATCTCGGATGGGCCACTGCGTGGCTGGCTCGGCTGTTTGGAGCGCGCGGCGAAGCGGATAGGTAGAAGCCCGGAAGTCTGGGCCAACTGGGCGCTGGTTTGGCTTGGCTCGGCGCTCGCCGCGCGCCGAGGACTCGTGCCCTCACCCCCCGATCCCGATCCGGGGCCGCTCGAGTGGTTAGACACAGCGCGCTCTGTTTCTGCTTTGCGGGGTGCGCGGCTGCTCGCGCGAGAATTCGACGCGGAAGTCATCGCTGCGCTTGATGGAAAATCCTTGAGGAAATGTAAGGTGGCGCTAGAGTCGCTGCTGGACAGCGACTCCAGCGTGGAGCTGCTCGGCAAGTTGCACGAGCGCCTGCTCGAGTGGGATACGACGGGTGACAAGCGTCGGCGGAGTGGCAGCTTCTACACGCCGCCGGAGGTGTGCGCTTTGATCGCGAAGCGGGCCATCGAGCGGCCGGACGCGCCCCTCAACGAGCTACCAAGGATCTGTGATCCCGCGGTAGGTGGCGGCGCGTTCCTCCTCGCGTGCCTGCGTCGCCTGGCACCCGACCCCGAGGATAGGGAGCGGCGGTTGGCCGTGGTGGCTCGACTCCTTGGGGTGGACCGATCGGCGCGCGCGCTGGCGGTCGCCGAGTTCTCCCTGTGGTTGGAGCTAGGGCAGTCATCGTTGGTGGTCGCCGAGCTGCCGCTGAACTTGCGCAGCGGGGATTCGCTGGAGATCGATCTAAAACCACGTGGAAATGTGTATGGCTGGGCGTGGAGCACGCTGGCGCCTCACGGGTTCGAGCTGGTCATCGGCAATCCTCCCTGGGTCGCCTTTGCAGGACGCGCGGCTCAGCCTCTCGGAGTCGCATTGCGGAAACGCTACATGAAGCACTTCCTCGCGTGGCGGGGCTACCCCACGCTTCATGGCTTGTTCGTGGAACTGGCGACGAAGTTGGCCCCCCGGGGTCGAGTCGCGTTGCTCTTGCCGAGTCCTGTGGCGGACCTCGACGGGTACCGCGCGGTGCGTGAGGTCGCGACCGCGCACCACCGCTTGATGCTTCCGCTACCCGAGCTCGGCAGCGACGCATTCCCCGGCGTGACCCAGCCTAGCTTTGGACTCTTGCTCGAGCCGGACGACTCCGCCACAGCTTGTGGGGAGGCCTGGAAGCTCGTCGAGCGTCAGTCCCGTGCAAGCGCGGCAAGTGAGCTGAGCAAACCACAGGTGCTGCAACGCCTGGCGGAGCTTCCGACGTTGCCAGCAGCGTGTTTTGGGGAGCGCGGCTTCCAGAGCGCTGGCGAGATCAGCCGCTCGCTGTTCCACCGAGGAAACGCCCCACACGAGGGTTTCGTGCTAGGCCTCCTGGAGGGCAGGGATGTACAAGAGTTTCGCTTGGGTCCGACGCGACTGTTTCTGAAACCAGACGCGCAGGTGTTGGCTCGCTGCCGAGCAAAGCTCAGGGCCCCCGAGGCCTACGCCGAGGTCGCCTTCGTCGTCCGTCAGACTGCGACTCACCCAATCGCGGCGTTGCACGACGGTCGCTATTTTCGCAACACCTTGCTCGCCGGGTTCCCCAGCGAGGGACTTTCCGCCGAGTTGCTCGTGGGCCTACTCAACTCCGCATTGTATCGCGCGCTGCACGTCGTCGAAAATCGCGACGTCCGCCAGAAAGTATTTCCGCAGGTAAAGATCAGGCAGCTCCGTGCCTTGCCAATGCCGCCGGAGAACCAGGAGTTGCGAGGAGGCATTGAGGCACTGGTGAAGCGCGCTTCGCAGTCTGATGCCGAGGCGCTGGGCGAGCTTGGTCAGTCTCTGGACGCGTCGGTGTTCGCACTCTTCGGACTTACGAGTGCAGAGCGGGAGGAGGTCCTGAGGTTCCTCCACGACGTGACTCCGCGGGCGCTCGCGGCTCGCCGCTCAGCCCGAGAGTTCGCTGGGCAGATCGCCCACGAAGGTGAGCAACGTGGCGAGGATTGCCACCACTCCGATCCCTAACAACATCATGGTTACCTCCTAGAGCGACGGGGTTGCCTGGAAGTTTGAGCCTGCCAAATCCTCCCGCAAGCGCTGCGCACGGCTCGTGACGGACCTCTGACGCGTTGCAGATACGGTGCTCCGAGTAGGCGAATTCAGGGGGGATCCGCGTCGCGCTGATTTCCACGCACCGGCGGTTCCATCAGGGGATTGACCCACCGCCACGCTTGTCCAAGTGATCCGAGTCTATGGCTCAAATCCCCGACAACTTTCAGGACCTCCTAACTCAGAAACAGGCCTTCGCAAACCTCGCGACGGTGATGAAGGACGGCACGCCCCAGGTCACGCCGGTGTGGGTCGACTTCGATGGCACCCACGTGTTGATCAACACGGCGGCTGGTCGCTTGAAGGACAAGAACATGCAGGCGCGCGATCAGGTCGGCATTTCAATCAGCGACCCGGAGAACCCGTATCGCTACCTAGGCATCCAGGGAAAGATTGTCGGCCGAACGGAGGAAGGCGCTGACGAGCACATCGATAAGATGGCGATGCGCTACATGGGCAAAGAGAAGTACCCGTTCCGCACCGAAGGCGAGGTGCGCGTGCTGTACAAGATCGAGCCGCTCAAAGTCCACACCATGGGCTGAGCGAAGCGCTCGCCGCGCTGGTACCCTGGGGGGGTGACGCGCGAGTTCTGGAGATTGGGGATCGGGGTTCCCCTCGCTTGCGCGTTGCTGGCCTGCGGTGAGCAGTCCGGGCAGAGCGGGGACCCCGCACCAAGTGCGAGTGTTGCCGCGCGCTTCGATCTCACCCGCCTCAGATCCCACGAAGAGCAGCTGCGTCAGGGGTTGGAGCTGTCCAAGCTGAGCGGCGCCGATGTGGCTTCCGGCCCTGACCCATACCGCCTCATTGTCTTGCAGTCCGGCGGCCTTGCTGGGCTGCTGCGCGGTCGCGACCAGCTGGTGTTGTTTGATGCCGCAGGGAAAGAGGTTGGGCGCTTCGCGACGCCCCATGCTCCCACTGCGATGGCTGAGGGGGAAGGTGAGTTGCGGGTCGTGTCGGAGCTTCGGCGGGAGCTCTGGAGCTACGACTTGAGCAAGCGAACCGGTGGAGACACGAAGCGGGAGGCGGTGCGCAAATATCGCTTGAAGTCCCCTGTAGCGCTGCGCGGCTTGGTGCGCGCCGGAGCCCACTGGTACGCGACGGACGAGCTGTCTGGGAGCGTTGTACGACTCGACGCGGGCGGCGAGGATATCGCACTGGTCAAGGTCGCCGATTGTCGTGGGGCTCTCGACGTTCGTGCGACGCAGAACTGGCTTGGTGTCAATTGCCTGCTTGAGCATCGCATCAAGCTGTTCCGGCTTCCGATGAACCGCGCGCTGACTAGCGACGTCACGCCCCAGACGCTGGAGAACCAGGGGCCGTTTTGGACCTTCGAGCTCTGGGAGTCGCACCAGGCGTTGAACGTCGTCGCCAGTGGTGTGGAAGACGCGCCGCTAGACCGCACGATCGGTTCTTTCGGGAACATCGACTCTTATATGTATAGTTTCCGCGTGGATCAGCGCGCGACAGCGAGGACATCGGCCGTCAACGTCTCTGCTAGTGGCGCGGTGCTCCCGAAGGCGATCTGGCTTGGTCCCGAAGAGGCAGGTGCGCGTAGCGTGGCGTTTGCCGGGTTCGCGACCAGCGGTGTTTTTGAGATGAGTTGGAATGCAGCGGGATTGAGCGAAGCTCACCTGGCGGTGCCCAGCTTGCCTCCGGGAACCAGCGACTTGGAGCGTGTTGGGGGTGGCTTCTTGGCAGCTAACTCGCTCTTGGACGCCTGGGTCGGGAGTGGCGCTGACGGCGCGTTGTATTACCGTGAGGAATCAGGGCGTGGCGATTCCCGCAGCGCTAGCGTCCGTCTTGGTGAAGCCCTGTTCTTCACCAACCTGATGGCGCCCCACAACCGGAGTGCTGGTAAATTGAGTCGCTTCACTTGCGAGACTTGCCACTTCGAGGGTTATGGTGATGGGCGCATCCATGCCACGGGGCGCGGCGAAATCACCGCAACTACGAAACCGCTGCTAGGACTCGTCGGTAACCGCCCCTACTTCACGCGGGGGCTAGATCGAGATCTAGCTCAGATGGTGAACAACGAATTTCGGGTTGCGGGCGCGAACTCAGGTGCCTCGCCGATCTTCGGGGTGCATACAGAAGACTGGAGTTGGCTCGCGAAGCTCGGTGTGGAGGAGCCCGAGCTCGACCCGGAACAGCTGCGCGAGGCGCTGCTCGACTTCTTGGTTCACTTCAACCATCGCCCAAACCCCATCTTGGCGGAGCGGGCTCGGGGAGACGGATTGACCACGCCGGAGACGCAAGGCGCTGCGTTGTTCGCCGAGCACTGTGCCACTTGCCACGGGGCTCGGTTGGACGCTTCGGACCCCAAGACGGAGGTGCCCACGGCCAAGTGGCCAAGCGCGCTGCTCGAGCAGCAGCCGATCGTGTGGGCGAGCGTTGGATACAAAAGCACTGGGGTCGAGCCCCGGGTCCATCCGGAGGGCGCGCGTCCTTCGTCGCTTCGCAGGCTCTACAAGAAGGCGCCCTATTTCACCAACGGCCAGGCGCCGGACTTGTCGACGCTGCTAGCGCAGTGTGGCTACGGGGCCGGACGCTTCCTGCATCTAGGTGTGCCCCAAGACGGTAAGCGTTTCAGCGCTGAAGAGCGCTTGGCGCTGGAGCAGTTCTTGCGGCTGTTGTAGGTCATCTCGGCTGGAGCAGCCTCCAGGTGTACCCGTGCAGGATCCTCATTCTTCCCGTCCAGTTCATGAGCGTCGACCGATTCGGCGGAGCCTGATCCTCGGGGCGCTTTGCATGCTGGTAGCGCTGGGCGCGGGCGTCGCGTTGACAGTGAAGATCCGGGTCGAGCCAACCCCCACGGCGGAGCGCGACCCGGCGGCTGAGCAGGCGTTACCTTGGCTGAAGCGGGTTGCACAGAACTGCGAACGCTACGATCGGGCGGAGCAAGAGGGGGAGCGGGCTCAGGCACTGAAGGACAACGCCAGGCTCGTGGCCTCAACGGTCGTGGCGTCTGCGCGGGGCCGCTTGGAGTCGAAGCGTGTGAGCTCCGACGGGAGCCAGATCCTGTTTACGCTCGCGGTGGGGAGCGCGAAATTCAAGCCGAGCCTGCTTCACCCCATCCATGCGGATACCGAGATGTTCGAGCGTATTCAGCAGGCGCAGATCGGCAGCTGCCTTCAGTTCTCCGTGCGCACCTTGACTGCCGCCTCGATCCTCGAGCGCAGCAAAGTCTGCGACAAGGACTACTTCGCCGACTTCGCGGTGATTGAGCCTTGCCACTGATGCAGACAGGTTGAACCAGCTGGGGAAGCCGCTCGTGTCTTCGTGATTTGGCGCTGCGAATGACGCGTTTCGCCCAGCTCGACGCGCGCAGCAGCGATGCCACACGCCGCTCCCCGGCGGAAACGTCGCACGAGGCGGTAGAAATCCAGATGACGTGCGACTTTTTTTCTTCGCAGAACCACGGCGGTCGTCGCGACGATCGGGGGCGTACCACGGCGGTTGGGGGAGGTACCCCACACCCGCCAAGTAGCCACACCGGCTCGATCCAGCGAAGAAACGTGATGTTGGAATGCCTATGGAAGTTGGCACGTAGTCATCAGCCCACATCGTTCGGCTCAACCCACTGGTCGGCTTGCGCACATCGCCCCACTTGGTGTGTCGCCGGGCCGTGAAATCGGGTTTGATCTAGCGGGGGTTTCCCCATTACCTTCTCATTATCACGCGGGAACGATGGCTCGGTAGGAGTATCCGAGCGGAAATAGCGTTGCGCCTCCCCCGGGCGCGAGAGATTGTTGATGCGCCCCAAGGGCGTGGCTGAGCGCCGGTGTGGTTGCCTCTGGCGCTGAGGTACGTGCGTTTTTCGCGACCTGCATTCGAAGTAGAGTTCCTGCGATTTCCCTCCCAAAGCGCGCCCAGGTTGGCGCGAGACCCGAGTGGCTCTGGTCTTTTGCCATGAACGAGGATTCGAAATGACGACTCCAAAGACACGCACCCGCGTAAGACTCGCCTCGTGCTTGACGATGCTCGTTGGGGCTGGCCTGCTGGCCGGCGCCACGGGTGGCTGCTCGAGCGCGTCTGACGAAGAGACTGCCGGCTCCGGCGCGTGCTTGAGCAATCGGGCCTTCTTCGCACAGAAGGTGTGGGGGCCCGTGGTCTCAAAGACTTGCATCAACTGCCACTCTCCGGATGGCGTGGCGGTGGAAGAGGGGGCGGAGTTTCAGCTCCTGCCACCTGGCTACCCGGGGTTCTTGGACACGAACATGAAGGCGATCGCGGAGATGTCCAAGATCGAAAGCGAGGGTAAGTCGGTCGTGCTGCGCAAGCCGCTTGGCGAGCTGGACCACGGCGGCGGCGTTCAGCTGGCACCGGACAGCAAGGAGTACAAGGCTCTCTCCGAGCTAATTCAGCGCTTCCAGCAGGCAGAGAGTTGTCCAGAGTCTGCCGCCGCTGCGAGTTTCCCCGACGTTCAGCTGCTCGGCGAACTTGGGACTTTCCGCAAGGCATCGCTGCAGCTCACCGGGCGCCTGCCTTCCGCCGACGAAATAGAAGAGCTGCGGGCGGGTGGCCTGGACGTGCTACCTGGGAAGTTGGACGCGCTGTTCGATGATCCGGCGTTCTACGACTGGCTGAAGCTCCAGTACAACGACATGTTCCTCACGGATCGGTACCTTGGCTACAACGGCTACGCGCTGAACATTCTCAACGACAACCAGTTCCCCTACGCCAGCGACGCCTACGACAACTTCACGGACGAGGAGAAAGCCAAGGCGAACCGAGCGGTCGCTCGGGAGCCCCTCGAGCTCATCGCGTACATCGTGAAGAACGATCTCCCGTTCTCGGAGATCTTGACCGCCGACTACACGATGATGAACCCGTATTCGGCGCCGATGTACAACGCGCAAGTCGAGTTCAACAACCCGACCGACGACACGGAGTTCAAGCCGGGCCATATCCAGGCCCAGTTGGAAAGCGGCATGGTGGCGTGGCCGACGGCTGGCCTCCTCACCTCACCGATGTGGCTGAACCGCTTCCCCACCACGCGCACGAACCGCAACCGGCATCGCGCCCGCATGGTGATGAAGTTCTTCCTGGCGACTGACATCCTGGCCGTCGTCAATCGTCCCATCAACGCGGACGAGACCGCAAAGTACCAGAACCCTACGCGCGACGATCCGACCTGCACTGGTTGTCACCGCCAGCTCGATCCCATCGCGGGGGCGTTCCAGAAGTTCGACGAGAACGATCAAGAGAAGTACGTGCCGGACCAGTCTTGGCATGCCGAGATGTTTCCCCCGGGATTCGGCAAAGAGGACATGGAGACGAGCGACTTCGGGAACGCGCCTGCGTGGCTCGCCGAGCGCCTAGTCAAGGATCGCCGCTTCCCGCTGTCTGCGGTACACACCATGTTCAAGGCCCTTACTGGGCACGAACCGCTGGCTTACCCGGCGGATTCCGAAGCGACGAACTTCGCCGATCAGCTCAAAGCCTGGGAGGCACAGGACGCCACGTTCCGCGCCATCGTCGACAAGTTCACCGAGAGCAATTTCAACCTGAAGACGGTGATCCGAGAGATTATCCTTAGCCCCTACTATCGGGCCACGGATGCCTCCTCGAGTGACGCCGCTCGTCAGACGCAGCTCTCGAACGTGGGCACTGCCCGTTTCGACTCGCCGGAGAGTCTGGCCGAGAAGATCACCGCCGTCACTGGCTTCCCTTGGACGCGCGGTTGGGACACGAACCAATACCTCAAGTCGGACTACAAGATTCTCTACGGCGGGATCGACTCGGACACCGTTACCCAGCGGCTCAACGCGCCCAACGGAGTCATGGCCAACGTCGTCTGGCGCATGGCGAACGAAGTATCCTGTGCTTCAAGCGCGTTCGACTTCACGCTGTCGCCAACGGACCGATACCTCTTCCCCTACGTCGAGCCGTCCCAGGCGCCGGAAACCGAGAGCGGGGACGCCGTTCCCGACGCGGTGGCTGACATCAAGAAGAACATCCAGTACCTCCACGCGCACTTCCTCGGGGAAGACCTTGCGCTCGATAACACCGAGATTCAGCAGACCTATCAGCTCTTCTACGAATCCTGGAAGGAAGGCGTCGGGAAGGTTCAAGGAGGCGACCTGGACAAGGGCCTCGAATGGCGGTGCCGCGCACGCACCGATCGGTTCACCGGCGCGGACCTGCCTGAAGGACAGCGCCTGGAACAGGACGAAAACTACGTGATTCGCGCCTGGATGGCGGTGATCACCTACCTCTTGGCGGACTACAAGTTCCTGCACGACTGAAGGAGCGAGATGACCATGCAACGACGAAGCTTTTTGCAAGCTGCAGCGGCCGCAGGGCTCGCCCTTACCGCTCCCTCCATCGTCTCACGCGCTTCCGCGGGGGAACCGTTCGCGGGACCTTTCTGGATCCTCGTGCACGCCGGCGGCGGCTGGGATCCGACCTTGATGTTCGATCCCGTCATCAGCGCCGACCACACGCGGTCGTACACACAGCTCGGCAAGCTGGGGAACATCCCCTTCGCTCCCACCACGACGGAGCTGACCGAGCTGGGGTGGGATAACACCGAGAACCTCAACTGGATCCTGTCCAACGAAGCGTTCCTCACCAAGTACGGGAGCAAGCTCACCGTCTTCAACGGTGTGGACACCAAGACAAACAACCACGACAGCGGCACACGCAGCATCTGGAGCGGTAAGACTCAGGAAGGATATCCGTCCCTTGGAGCCTTGGTCGCCGCGAACAAGGCACCTGGCGCGCCGATGGCGTTCTTGAGCAGCGGCGGATACGACGCGACGGAGGGTCTGATCGGGCTGACTCGAGTGTCGAGTGTGGATGCGTTGACCCGCATCGCTCGGCCCAATCAGGTGGACGTCAACGACCCCGAGTCATCGCTGTACCACACCCCTGAAACCTGGGGACGCATCGCACAATATCAGGCAGATCGAGCCCAGCGCCTTCGCAGCTCGGCCAACCTGTTGCGCAAGCAGCAGGCGATCTCCGCGCTCGAGCTGGCGCGAGCCGGCGACGGAGAGTTGTCAAAGCTCCAGCTGCCGGACTCACTGGTGGATATCCCTTCGAACGATCTGAACGACCTCGAGCGCTTCATGCAGCAGGGACAGATCGCGATCCATGCCTTCAAGAGCGGGCTCGGCGTCAGCGCGTCGCTCGGTCTCGGCGGCTATGACACCCACGCGAACAACGACCAAAGCCAGCGTCGCCAACAGGCCAAGCTGCTCGGCGGGATTGACTATCTGGTCAGCTACGCGGCTCAGCAGGGCTTGGCGGACAAGATCATGGTGCTGGTCGGGTCCGACTTTGGCCGCAGCCCGTACAACGACCGCGATGGAAAAGATCACCACCCCATCTCGAGCTTCTTCTGTATGGGCCCTGGCATCGCCGGCGACCGAGTGATCGGTGCGACCACTGCGGAGCGCCTCCCCCAGGCGGTCGACCCAAGCTCGCTTCAGACGGTCTCGAGCGGCGGCACGGTGGTGACTCCCGCGCACATTCAGCGCGCTCTGCGCCGGCTCGCTGGAGTCGCCGAGTCGGACATCTCGGCGCAGTTCCCCTTGGAGGGAACGGACCTGCCCTTGTTTGGTTGAACCGTCCTGAACAAAGCAGCAACGCCTGGGTCGACGACCCAGGCGTTTTGCTTTCTGCTCACCTTTTGGTGAACTTCCAAGTTGTGGAGCCGAGGGGGATCGAACCCCTGACCTCAAGACTGCCAGTCTAGCGCTCTCCCAGCTGAGCTACGGCCCCGAAAGGGAGGCGGACTCTGACACGCATCATCAGGCTTGGCGAGTCCTTTTTTGGCGAATTCGCGCTCGGGAGGCGCGGACAAACGACAACTCGCCGCCCACGGATCGCGGGAGTTTGCGCCCTCTCAACCCACGTTCGCTTCCGACGCTGACGGGCGCGTGGCCTCAGTGACCGTGGCCGTCGCCAGGGCCATGCCCAGCCGCGGGGCCTCGCCCGGTGCCCCGGCCGCTACCATCACCGCGGCCACGACCTTGGCCACTGCCTGGAACCGCGGCGCCCCCGGGCGCGCCGGGTCCACCCGGAGCACCACGCAAGCGCAACTGATCGATCAGCTTCTGCGCGGCCGCACGGGCTTGTTGTGGATCCACCTGCTGTCCGGGATTGGGCGGGGCGCTGGGTTGCGCGACCTGTGCGGTCGCGGCTTGGGGCGCTTCTGCGGCTGGGGCCTCGGCTACAGCCGCTTCCGGCTTGACGAGGTTTTTCGGACCTTCATCAGTGGCAATCACATAGATCCCAGCGGCCAAGAACAACGCACAGCCCAGCAGCGACAACCAGCCCGGGGTGCGGGGTTCGTCGCTGTCCAGCTCGTCTACGTGTTCATCCGCGTGTTCGTCATCGTGACCCGCGTGCTCGTCGTGATCTGCGTGCGATTGAGCTGACATCTTTTCTCCGCTCGTCGCTAGCGCGGGCGAGCCAACGTTTCTCTATTGGCGCCCGCGCGTCGGGTCAAGCGTGGTCGATGACCCACGATCGCCTCTGCATGTTTCCCTCCCCGTCTTTCAAAGCGACTCCATGGAGCTGTAGGATACGCCCCGTGACCACGCTCTCGATTGGTGTTGTCGCCGCGGATGATCGTTCGGTGGACGCCCTGCGGGAGTTCGCGCACGCGCTAGGGAGCAGCACGGGACTCACCATCCAGACGGTGGTCGCCGCCAACAACGTCGAGTTGGTTCAGCGGCTTGCCGACGCCGAGATCGACGTAGCTTGGGCTCCGCCACTCGTCGCACTGGAGCTTCAACAGCGGCGCCTCGCCGAGCCATGGCTAGTCGTCCAGCGCGGCTTCAGTACCGGCTATCACTCCGCCGTGTTCGTCCGCTCCGACTCGGACCTCAAGACCGTGGACGAGCTGCAAGGGAAACGCGTCGCGTGGGTCAACCGCGATTCCGCATCGGGCTACGTTGCCCCGAGGTGGCGGTTGCGTGGTCTTGGCTTCGACCCGGACAAGCTGTTCGGGGAAGAGCGGTTCCTGGGGGACCACCTGAGCGTCGCGCGGGCTGTACTCGATGGCGGCGTCGACGTCGGTGCCACCCACATCGCAGTGGATCCCAATACGGCGCAGTTGCGCTCGGCTCCCTGGTTGGAAGTAGGAGCCAACGCCAGGGACATTCGCGTGATCGTGCTGATCGGCCCCATTCCGGGCGACGTGATCGTAGGTGCCAGCCGGCTACCTACGGCTGTCCGCCAACGCTTTTCTGCGGCGTTGCTCGCCTTACCCGCATCGGCCCGACCGTACGCCGAGGCCATCTTCCAGGCGCACCGCTTCGATCCTGCTCCGCGCAATCATCTAGAGCTGCTCAAGGGCCTCGCCCAAGATGGCAAGCGCTGAGCCCTGCAGTTCTTGACCCTGCGCCGCCAGGAACCCTAACCTGCCTCAGGGCGCGGAGCCCAATCACCACATGGCACAGCAGCAACAGCGCTATCGCGTCGTCCAACGCATCGCGGCGGGCGGAATGGCCGAGGTGTTCCGCGCCGAGAGCGCGGGCCTCGAAGGCTTCAAGAAGAAGGTCGCGATCAAGCGCGTCCTGCCTCACCTCTCGGAGAAGAAGCAATTCATCGGGATGTTTCTGGATGAAGCGCGCCTGAGCGCTCATCTGTCCCATTCGAACTGCGTTCAAGTCTTCGATATTGGTGTCGGCGACAACACCTACTTCATCGTCATGGAGTTCGTGGATGGCGCCGACCTCAAGGCGACCATCGAATACACGCGGAAACACTACCGCACCTTCCCCGTGGAAGAGGCGGTGTCCATCTGCGTGAAGATCTGCGAGGGTCTCTCCTACGCCCACGAACTCAAGGACGACAACGGTGAACCTCTCACGATCGTTCACCGCGACATGTCGCCGCCGAACGTCCTGATCACCCGCTATGGCGAGGTGAAGATCGTGGACTTCGGTCTCGCGAAGGCGAACAGTCAGCTCGAGCACAGCGAGCCCGGCATCATCAAGGGCAAGTTCAGCTACCTTTCCCCTGAAGCCGCTCTCGGCCACGCGGTGGACGCTCGAACTGACATCTTCGCCGTCGGCATCATCCTTTGGGAGATGCTGGCCGGTCGACGGTTGTTCCTTGGGGAAACAGATCTCGAAACGGTTCGACAGGTCCAGGCCGCGAAGATCCCGAGTATCCGCGAGCTGAACCCCAACGTATCGCCCGAGCTCGAGCAGGTGCTGCTGGCGTCCCTGGCGCGCGATCCAGCGGTTCGCTACCAGACGGCAAGGGATCTGGGACGCGACCTCAACGAGATCCTGTTTCGCTCGGATCGCGCGGTATCTGCCTTCGATATCGCCACCTTGGTCCAGCAAGTCATCGACGCGCGCGACCAAGAGAAGCAGGCGCGTCCGAAGGACAAGGCATCCATCATCGGGGAGCTCATCGACGATGCGCTGTTCGAGTTCACCTCACTAGAGGAAGGCAGTGAAGGCGACCGCAGCACCGCGGGCGACCTCGGCGCTGCTCCGCTGAATCTCGGCTCGTTCGAGAACGTCGGGGATTGGGCTTCGGACCTCGAAGACATCGCCGGCAGTCTGCCGCCCACCTCCTTCCAAGAGGGCAACTTGGCGGCGCTCGAAGACGAGTCCACGGCGCCACCTGCGGCCCGACCATCGAATCCAGGGGCACCCGCAAAGGCAGCGGCACCGCCACCAAGACCTCAAGCGCCGGCGCCAGTGGCTCCGGCACCAGCATCTGCACCCGTTTCCGCACCACAACCTCCCCCAAAAGGTAAAGGGGGCCTGATCGCATTCATCCTGGTAGTGCTCGTCGCTGCCGGAGCTGCGGGGGCCTACTTCAGCGGCAAGCTGCCGATCTGAGCCCCCTACCTCGCGGAAACAACTGATCGGGCATCCCTGTGCTCCTCCTCGTTTGGGGGTGAGGAGCACCGGTGCGCTCCACAGTCTGCCTCGGTCGCAACGTGCGACCCGCCGAACCGTGGAGACAAAACAAGGACGCCCCCGATGTTTCGGGGGCGCCTCGCGATCCAACGATCGAGGTGACGGCCTAAGCGGCGATCAATCCTCGTCTTCGCCGTCTTCGTCTTCGTCTTCGTCGTCTTCGTCTTCGTCGTCGAAGTCTTCGTCATCCTCGGGAGCATCGTTGTCCGGTGCGGAGTTCTGCGACTGTGAGCGCTCCTCGCGCTCGCCGGCCTTTTCACGGGCGGCGCGCTCGGCCTGCACTCGCTGCATCACCGCAGGCTTGGGCGCGGCGATCAGCACCATGCTTCGACCTTCCATGGTGGGCATCTGCTCGATGACCGTCAGATCTTCCAGGCCCTTGAGCAGCCAGTCGAGCTGCATCTTCGCGCGCTCGGGGTGGGTGATTTCACGGCCACGAAAACGCACCGTGAACTTCACCTTGTTGCCGGACTCGATGAACTTGCGAGCTGCGCGAAGCTTCACGTTGAGGTCATGATCGTCCGTCTTGGGGCGCAACTTGATCTCTTTGACCTCGACGACCGTCTGGCGTCGTTTGGCCTCGCTGGCCTTCTTCTTCTCCTCGTACTTGTACTTGCCAAAGTCGAGGATCTTGCAGACCGGTGGCTGGCTCTTCGGGTTCACCTCGACGAGATCGAGGCCTTCTTCACGGGCACGGCGCAAAGCGTCCTGCGTGGTCATGACCCCGAGCATCGACCCATCGGCAGCTACGACGCGCACTTCGGGCACCCGGATCCGGTGATTGATGCGGATCTGTGGTCCTCGGGGTTCACCCCGCTGAAAGCGTCGTCTCATTGCCATAGGTCTGTTCTTCTCTCTCGGTTCATAGGTTCCTGGGTTCTCAAATCGCTCACATCAGGCGCGAGGCCAAGCTGCCTCGGCGACTGCGCGCTCGATGAATTGATCGATGGGGAGCGAGCCGAGCTCGCCTTCGTCGCGTGAGCGTACCGACAGGCTGTGGTTCTCGACTTCCTGCTCCCCGATGACGGCGAAGTACGGCAGGCGCTGATTGCGGGCATTGCGGATCTTCGCGCCCAGCTTGTCGGAGCCTGCATCCACGATGACCCTCAAGCCATGGCTGCGTAGAAGCTCACCGGTTTGCTGGGCGAACTCTGCTTGCTTCTCGCTCACGGTGAGCAGGCTGATCTGCTCGGGAGCGAGCCACATGGGGAACTTGCCGGCGCAGTGCTCGATGTACACGCCAAAGAAGCGTTCCACGGAGCCCAGGATCGCTCGGTGCAGCATGACGGGCCGCTTGGTCTGGCCTTCGTTGTCGACGTACTCTAGGTCGAAGCGCTCGGGGAGCGCGTAGTCGACCTGCATCGTGCCAAGCTGCCAGTCACGACCGAGGGCATCCGTGATGTGGAACTCGAGTTTCGGTCCGTAGAATGCACCCTCGCCAGGCAGCACCTCATAGGGCACGCCCGTTTCCTTGAGGACATCCTCGAGCACCCTCTCGGCGGCGTCCCACATCTCGTCGCTGCCGACGCGCTTCTCCGGACGCAGCGCGAGCTTCACTTGGACGTTCTCGAAGCGGAACGCGGCGTACACCTCGAACAAGAGCTTGTTGAAGCTCTCCAGCTCTGCACGCATCTGCTCCGGCGTGCAGAAGATATGCGCGTCGTCCTGGCAGAAAGTGCGAACACGGGCGAGGCCATGAAGTGACCCGCCGCGCTCGTAGCGATGCAGCCGACCAAAGTCGGCGATGCGCCAAGGAAGCTCGCGGTAGCTGCGCTTGCGCTGCCCAAAGATCAGGCAGTGACTCGGGCAGTTCATCGGCTTCTGGGCGAGGTTTTCCAGAGCCGGGTGGGCCTCGGAGTCGTGGTCGTGATCGTGGGCGATCTGATCGATCGCCTCCGCCGTCACGGGCAGATACATGTTCTCGCGGTAGTTTTGCAGGTGTCCGCTGGTCTCGAACAACCGCTTGTCGAAGATCTGCGGAGTGATGACCTCTTGATAGCCGTAGTCGACGTAGAGGTTGCGGATGTACTCAACCAAGCGGCGGTACACCGCGGCTCCGCGCGGCAAGAAGAAGGGCATCGCCGGCGCGTACTCGTGGAACCAGAACAGCTCGAGTTCCTTGCCGAGCTTGCGGTGGTCGCGCTTCTTCGCTTCCTCTTGTCGGGTCAGGTAGGCGTCCAGCTCTTCCTGAGTCCCGAAGGCCGTGCCGTAGATGCGTTGGAGCATCGGGCGCTTTTCGTCGCCTCGCCAATAAGCGCCCGCGACGCTAGTCAGCTTCACAACCCCAAGATCACCCGTGGATGGGACGTGGGGACCCGCGCAGAGGTCGACCCAGGTGCCTTCCTTGCGGCCCGGGCTGCCGTGTCGGTACAGCGAGATTTCGGCGTCTTGAGGCAAGCCCTCAATCAGCTCTCGCTTGTACTTCTCCCCCATGCCGTCGAAGAGCTCCAGCGCTTCCGCGCGGGTCACCACTTCACGCGTGAAAGGACGCTTCGACTTGATGATCTTGCGCATCTCTTTCTCGATGCGCTGCAGGTCCTTGTCCGTGAACGGTCCGTCGGGACGATCGAAGTCGTAGTAGAAGCCGGAATCGATGGCAGGACCGATAGTCACCTGAGTGCCAGGGAACAGGCGCTGCACGGCGTCCGCCATCACATGGGCAGTCGAGTGCCGGATCAGCTCCAGCGCTTCCTTCGTGCCGCGTCGTACAGGCTTCAGCTGATCGCTGCTCACCGCGACAGGGGTGTGGAGGTCAATCAGCTTGCCGTCCAGCTGCACGGCGAGCACGTCAGCATCGAGTTGCCCCGCTGCCTCCAGTAGCTCGCGCGCTGTGGCTCGCGCGCCGTTCGTCATGAGTGCATCGGTCCAGGATGTTCCGAGGGCGCCGACTCCCAAGGCGACAGCGTCACCGAGAGCGCTCCCAGGTTCGCAACTGAACGCTGGGAGGAGAACGCTGGCTTACCGGCCCAAAACCCGAGGGCAGTAGGCGCGGGCAGGATTGAACTGCCGACCCCTACAGTGTCAATGTAGTGCTCTACCACTGAGCTACGCGCCTGAAGATCGCTCGCAAGGAGCGCTGTTTCATTCATCTCGTCTCGGGTTCGGACCGGGCGCGATAAATGTCACTCGCTCGGAGGGGTGTCAAGGCAGATTGATGCTCACGGCATACCGTTTGCGGTGCGTTCCTGGTCGCTTGGTCGCTGGGGTCTGAGCGACCCTGGACGGAGGTTCACCGCCGCCCTGGGAAGCAACCTCTCCCCCTGCTCCCTCCCTCGGGGAGGAGCCGCACGGTCGTCCTAACGACGCTCCACTGGTGTGAACTAGGCGTTCCTTGCGCACCCCCCGAATCCTCGGTATAGGCCCGACCCCCTGGACGGAGGACCCTTTGGATTTCGCGGCGTTTGCATATCAAGGTCAACCGACACCTCCACCGCGCCCACCGGCGCCTGGTGAGGGTGCACCTGCGGCTCCGGCCGCGCCGGCGCCGGCTCCTGCCGAAGGTAAGCCCACGACTCAACAAGAAGGTGCGCCCCCTGGAGCAGGCGAGCCGCCCCCCGCGGGAGGGCTCCTGTCCATGGCGCCGATGTTGCTCCTCATGGTCGGCCTGTTTGGCTTCATGTGGTGGACCAACCGCAGCCAGCAGAAGAAGCAAGCCGCGCTGATCGACGACCTGAAGAAGGGCGACCGTGTGATCACTCAAAGCGGGCTGCTCGGGAAGTTGGTTGAGAAGGCGGACCGCGTGACCACCATCGAGATTGCCTCGGGAGTGAAGGTCAAGGTGCTGAGCTCCTCGATCCTTGGCAAAGACACTGGCGATGCGAAGCCAGCAGAGGCGAAGTAGAGCGCATTTCTCCGCGGAAGCGTGCGAAGGATTACTCGGCGCCCGCGCGGCGCGTGACGGTTTAGGTCGCCATTGAGAGCGACTGGTTCTTTGGTCCCGACGTGGGGCTTGATGGCAGCGGCAGACGAGCGCTCGCCAGTGAAGGTGATGAAGGTGCCCTAGTGGTCAACGAGGTCTTGCAATACGTGTTAGGCGGGTTCGCCGCGGTGCTCATAGCGCTCGGCTATGTGCGGCGCGCGCACCGGGTCTCGCAGTGGTCTGGGGCGGTCGCCGCAGGAGCCGCAGCAGTGGCGGCCCACTACAATGCGTTCTGGCCGATGGTGCTGCTCGCGTGGGTGGCCATCTGGTGCTTCTTCGTTGGCTTCGAGTTCGTGACGTTCAGCTGGCGCGCGCGCTTTGGCTTGGTGTCCGGCGTCGCGATGCTTGCGGTGCTGACGCTGTTGCCCAGCGTCGAGAGCATGAGCGAGGGCAAGGTCCACTGCCCGCAGTACTTGAAGGACAACATCGACTTCAAGCTGGTTGCTGGTCTCGACCTGCGCGGCGGTTTGCGGCTCGTCTACACGGTCGACGTGAGCGAGGCGATCAAGGACAAGCGTGACGCCTACTACGAGGACATGCAGGCAGAGCTCGCACGTGCCTTCGAGTTTCACAGCGGCGACGATCGCCCGACGGAAGAGGCCTACAAGAAGCTCCGCGAGAAGGTCACGCTGATCTCCCCGAAAGACAAGACGAACGCCATCGACATCGAGTTCAAGGACCCGAAGGACGAAACGAAGTTCGACAAGCGCTTTCAGGACAAGTTCCGTGGGGAACTGGACTTCGCCCATGAACAGGGCAGCGGCAAGGTCCGCTACTTCATCCGTGAGTCCGCTGAGTCGGAGATCCGTCAGCGCGCGGTGGCTCAGGCGAAGGAAATCATCCTGCGTCGCGTTGACGAGCTCGGTCTGCGTGAGGCGGCGGTCTCGACCCGTGACGAGGACGTCATCGTCGAGGTCCCCGGTGAGGACGAGAAGAGCTTCCAGCAGATCCGCGACATCATCAGCCAGACGGCGCGCCTCGAGTTCAAGCTGAACGACGACGAGAGCACGTTCTTTGCCGACCTGGAGAAGGACCTGGCCAAGGGCGCGACCGGCAACATCCCCAAGGGTGTGAGCTTCGAGTCCGAGGGCGTCAGCGTCGGACAAGACGAAGAGGGGGAGTTGATCCAGAAGACCTTCCGCTTCGCCGTCATCCGCAACGAGAAGGACGAAACGTCGGACCAGTCGCTGCAGCGCTTCCGCGCCTGGGTAGACACGCTGAACGTGCCCCCCGGCCGGGAGATCGGCTTCGAGAAGCTGACCAAGACCGACCCGGATACGCTCAAGGAGACCGATACCGGCTGGCGCACGTTCGTGCTCAAGGCGCGTGCTGACATCACCGGTGACCTGATTCGTGACGCGGCGGCTCAGCCCGACCAGAGCCAGCAGTCGATGGGTGGCTGGCACGTGGCGCTCACCTTCACCGACCGCGGCGGCAACATCTTCGAGAAGATCACCGGCGACAACATCAAGCGGCGCTTCAGCATCATCCTCGACGGCAAGGTGGAGAGCGCGCCGGTCATTCAGACGCGCATCCCCGGTGGTCACGCGACCATCACCATGGGCTCCGGCGATCCGCAGGTTCAGCTCGAGCGTTCGCGAAACCTCGAGTTGGTGCTGCGCTCCGGCGCGCTCCCGGCGCCGATCTCGCTGTCCAACGAGCAGCGCATCGGTCCCTCACTCGGCCACGACTCGATTCGCCTCGCCCTTCAAGGCGCGATGGGCGGCGCTTCGTTGGTCATCGTGTTCATGCTGCTCTACTACCGCCGCGCAGGCTTGGTGGCGAACCTGGCGGTTGGCCTGAACCTGATGCTGCAGCTGGCGATTCTCGCGACCTTTGGTGCGTCGATGACGCTACCTGGCATCGCGGGTCTCGCATTGACCATCGGTATGAGCGTCGACTCGAACGTTCTCATCAACGAACGTATCCGCGAGGAACTTCGAGACGGGAAGAGTCCGCGAGCTGCAGTCGACCTCGGCTTCGGCAAAGCGCTCAGCGCCATCATCGACGGTCACATCACGACACTCATCGGTGGTGTCATCCTGGCGCAATACGGAACGGGTCCCATCAAGGGCTTCGCCGTCACGCTGATCGTCGGCACCATGGCCAACATCTTCACGGGTGTGGTGGTGTCCCGCGTTTTCTTCGACTTCTGGGTACACGGCCGCAACCGTGATGCTCAACTGGATATGGGCTGAGCGATGCAGCTATTCCCCGTCGGCAAAGTCTACGACTTCATGCGCATGCGTCGGATCTTCGGTCCGATGAGCTTCCTGTTGGTGCTGCTCGCGTTCGGGAGCATCTTCTACCCCGGGCCGAAGCTCGGCACCGACTTCAAGGGTGGTACCGAAGTCGAGGTCGCCTTCAACCAGCCGGTTCAGGTTCCGCAGCTGCGCGACATCATCAAGAGTGGTGGCTTCTCGAGCCCAGACATCGTGCGCGTCGAAGAGGGCAGCGCCAAGAACCGCTTCATGATCCGCGTGCAGGAGGTGTCGTCGATTGACGAGGCCAAGCAGCGCGAGGTCGAGACGGCGGTGTGCTTCGGTGAAGGCCTACCTGAGGACCGCTGTCCCAAGGACCGCACCGCGAGCGAGGTGAAGTTCAGCCCCGGCGGCGACAAGGTCAGCGTGCGTTATCGCGAAGCGCCGGACCTCGCGCGCATCCGCCAGCAGATGAGCAGCGTGAGCGGCGTTGCGGTGCGCGACGGCGAGAACGCCGTCACCATCCAGAACTCCCGCGAGCACCGCGTGGAGATCCAGCTGAAGAGCAAGGGTGACCAGCTGATGGATGTACTGCGCACCAAGCTCGGCGCCGACGTGGTTCCGGCGGAGCCCCTGCGTGTTGAGTGGATTGGTCCCAAGGCAGGTGCGCAGCTGCGGGATGCCGCGCTCAAGAGCATCTTGATCGCGCTGGTGTTCATCACGGCGTACATCGCCTTCCGCTTCGACCTCCGCTTTGCTCCGGGCGCCGTCATCGCGTTGATTCACGACGCGGTGCTCAGCGTGGGCGTGCTGGTGCTGGTGCAGAAGGAGCTGAGTCTTTCCACCGTCGCCGCGGTGCTCACCATCGTCAGCTACTCGGTCAACGACACGGTTATCGTCTACGACCGCGTGCGTGAAAACTTGGGCCGTATGCGCGGCGCGAGCTTCATGAAGATCATCAACGTGAGCCTCAGCGAAATGCTGAGCCGCACGGTGCTGACCAGCTGCACCACCATCTTCAGCTTGATGTTCTTCTTCGTGCGCGGCACGGGCACCTTGAAGGACTTCTCCTTCACGCTGATCGTCGGCTTGATCCTGGGTACCTACTCCTCGATCTACGTCGCGCTACCCCTCACGGAGTACCTGGACCGCAAGCTGTTCAGCAAGGTCGTGAAGAAGAAGCCGAGCAAGCCGATTCGCAAGCAAGGCGAAGCGGTCATCTGACTCGGTCGCTCCGCGCATGAAACCGCGCGGAACCAAAAATAGGAGGCTCGGCACGAAGTGCTGGGCCTCTTCTGCTTTGTGCGCCCCCGCCAGATGGTGACGCTCTCTCACTCATGGTGCTGGCATGAAGTCGCCCGGGCCAGGCGTGCAGCTTTTCTTGGGGGAGAGGAGCGGCGTTTGGCCTTCTCGTGCTCCCGAGCAGCCAACATACGCGTGCACAGCTCTTCCCCAGCTTGCGGGGAGCTTGTGAATAACAAGTGCACACGTTGCCCCGAGGTACGTGAACATCCCGCGAAACTCAGTCAAACCGCGGCCGAAGGTGCGTTGACATGCAGCACTTCGCAGTCGAAAAGCGGGGGATGGTGATGCAAGCCTCCGAGCTCAGCGCCCTGGCCCTGGCCTCGGAGCGCTGTCTCGAGCCACGCAGCGGTGCGCACGAGCAAATCCAGACGCTCGCAGGAGCGCTCGGAATCAGTCGTACGCTCGCGGATGTCTTCGTGAGGCGCGAGATCTTGGATGCCGAGCGCGTGCGACGCTTTCTCGCGCCGAAGCTCGCGGACTTGACCATCCCCGATCAAATGGCGGATCGGGGCGCGCTCGCTGAGCGACTCGTGCGCGCCGTGCGGCAGCGCGAGCGGATCGTGGTCTATGGCGACTACGACTGTGACGGTATCACCTCCGCAGCGATCCTCACGGATATACTGCGGAGCCTCGGTGGACACGTGGTGCCCCACCTCGCTAGCCGCTTCGACGGTGGCTACGGCGTCTCGCTGCCCGCCGTGCAGCGCATCCTGGCTTCGAAGCCCAGCGTGCTCGTGACCTGCGACTGCGGCTCCTCGGATCACGCGAGCCTGCAGGTGGTGAGCGACGCCGGAGTCGACGTCTTGGTCATCGATCACCACCTGGTGCCTGACGCGCCGTTGCCGGCGAAGGCCTTCATCAACCCGCATCGTCCGGAGTGCGGCTTCCCTTACAAGGGGCTCGCTTCGTGCGGCCTCGCGCTGTCGATTGGCGCAGCGCTTCGCACCGAGCTGGATCCGAAGCTCGATTTGCGACGCTATCTCGACTTGGTGGCCATCGGCACGATCGCCGACGTCGCGCCCCTGGACGGGGACAACCGCCCGTTGGTCCGCGCTGGCCTCGACATGCTTCGCCGCGCGGAAAGGCCCGGGGTCAAAGCCCTGCTGGAGTACGCCAAGATCGACCTGAACGCGCCCATCAGCGGTGAAGACGTCGCCTTTCGCGTCGCCCCGCGCATCAACGCGCCCGGGCGACTCGGCGCGCCGGATCCGGCGTTCGACTTGCTCCTCGCGAAGAACTTGGACACCGCGCGCTCCCTCGCCGCCCGGGTCGAGCAGATCACCGACCAGCGCAAGGAGCTCCAGCGGGAGATGGAGCGAGCTAGCATCGAGCTCATCGAGGAAGCTGGTTGGGACAAGGAGCCGGCGATCGTCGTCGGTGAAGAGAGCTGGAACCACGGCATCGTCGGGATCGTCGCGGGGCGCCTGACGGATCGCTACAACGTGCCTGTGATCGTGGTGGGCTTCGAAGGTGAACTCGGGCGCGGCTCCGTTCGCGGACCTACGGGCTCGCGCCTGTACGACGCGCTGTCCAAGGCAAGCACTCGTCTCGACCGCTTCGGTGGGCACCAAGCCGCGGCGGGCGTTACGCTGCAGCGAGCGAACCTGGAGCAATTCCGGGAGGATTTTCTCGCGGCGTGCGCGGAGGGCAACGCAGCGCCCCGCGGCGAGGTCCGGCAGGACCCAGCGCAGGTGGTGCGTCTCGACCCGAGCGACGACCCGTTTCAGGTGGTCCGAGACTTCGAGCGTCTCGAGCCTTGTGGGGAAGCGAACCCCGCGCCGAAGCTGCGTGTCGAAGCCAAGCTGGTCAGCGCACGCGAAGTGACTGGTGGCCATCTAAAGCTGGAGCTTCAGCTGCCGAGCGGGCGCCGCATTGGAGCTTTCGGGGTGGAGCAGGGGAACCAGGCGACGCAGCTTGCAGAGCAAGTGGTTGCCGTGGGGAGACTCAAGCGTGACACCTACCGTGGCGGGGAGGCCGTCGAGCTGCGCCTCGACCAGGTCTGGGGCTAGGGCGCAGGTCGACTCGCCTGACTACTGAGGACCTTTTGCGCCCTCCGCGCGGGAGCGGTGGCTCACGCCGTGCGAACCTCGTGGCCCAGCTCGACGTTTGGGCGCCCGATGACTTCGAGCAAGCGCGCGCGGATCTGGCTCTGGCGCTCGCCGCCGACGGCGGTGCCGTCCTGTTCGCAGAAGTAGAAGCGGTCGACGGCGCGTTTCCCCATGGTTTTGACTACGGAGCGCACGATGTTGAGCCGCTCGTGAGCCAATGCCGCTGCGAGGGCCAAGAGTAGGCCGGGGCGATCCTGAGTCTCGACGTCGACTCCCATCAACAGACCTTCAGCCATCACCCAGGAGATGCGGGTGTGACCGACGTTGGTCGGCGCTCGCGTCACCCGCTCGAGCAGGGCGCCTGCCTCCAGGTGGCGCTCTACGACCACGTTGAGCACGCTCTTGATCTCGGCGAGCGACTCCGTGACGTTCCAGGGAGCGGTCGCGCGAGCGCCCATCGCGCGCACCCATACGAGGTCAACGGCCTCCACGCGACCGTCCAGGCGCCTGCGCAGGTAGGCCTCGGCGTCGCGTACATCCAAGTTCAACGCTTCGAGGCCGATGCACACTCGCGCGAGCAGACCAGGCCGATCATCCGCGACCACGCACAACGGAAAGCCGGTGGTGAGCCCGCCTGGAGAGAAAGTGCCGACGTTGACTGCGCTGGTGCGCTCTGTGGAGATCTTCGAGTGGTGCCAGATGGCGTTGGGATGATGTCGCTGGCGATACTCGCGTGGCATCGTGTTGGCGAAGCTCGCGACCTCGGCGTCTTGGCTCTTGCGTGGGCTGCGCTCGTTGGGGTGAGTTGGCATGTGGGGTTCCCGTTGCAGCTCGACAGCTCGAGAAGAGCTGTCCAAGGGAGGGACGAGAGCTGCAGAACGTCGCCCCCAGTGTGGGCGGGTGCTGGTTTCCGACGAGTGTCGGGCGGCGGGCCGCGCAGTGTCCTTGCGGCGTAAGCACGTCGGCGGGTTTCGCTGTCAGCGGAAACGCGTCCGTGCTTACCGATGGCCGAGTGGGGCGATCACGCAGGTTGCGCAGGTTTGTGGGGATGGACGAGGGGAGCCGGTTGCCGCCGCCAGGGGAATGCGCGTACATCGAGCCACGTGGACCAGGTCGAGACGTTGATTCGCTTCACCAACGTGAAGAAGCGCTTTGGACCCAAGGTGATCTACTCGGGGCTCGACCTGAGCATTCGCCGCGGCGAAGCCTTCACGATCCTCGGCGGCTCGGGCGTCGGCAAGAGCGTGATGCTCAAGATGCTGATTGGTTTGCTGACCGCCGACTCCGGCAGCATCGTGTTCGATGGGCAAGAGATCACCGCGATGGGCGAGCGCGAGCTGTCTCAGGTGAGGCAGCGGATTGCGATGCTGTTCCAGAGCGGGGCGCTGTTCGACTCACTCAGCGTGTTCGAGAACGTCGCCTACGGCCTCGAGGAACATTTCCGTGAGAAAATGTCGCGGTCGGAGATGGAGGATCGCGTCGCGTGGGCGCTGGGTCTGGTTGGCTTGCCTGGAGTCGAGGAGATGCGGCCTGCGGATCTCTCCGGTGGCATGCGCAAGCGCGTCGGACTGGCGCGGGCCATCGCGGTGCAGCCAGAGGTCGTCCTCTACGATGAGCCGACGACGGGTCTCGATCCGATCAACACCGCGCGGGTGAACCACATGATCGTGGGGCTTCAGGAGAAGCTCAAGATCACGAGCATCGTCGTCACTCATGACATGGGAAGCGCTTTCTACATCAGTGATCGCCTCGCGATGGTGCACAGTGGGCGCATCATTGCATGTGGGGAGGCGGAGGCTTTCAAGCAGATCGACGACCCTCGCGTGGCCGACTTCATCCACGGCAAGGCGCCAGTTCAGGAAGACGTCGAGACACTGCTGCGAAGTGGTTGAGCCGTCGATCGGGAGCGGCTGTCGCCCGTCGTAGCCCAGAACCTCAAGCTGTTGCGGGTTCGTCGGACAACAACCGCCAGACGACGCGCCAGGAGCCATCAGTCACCGGATCCGCCTGTCCCGCGCGGAAATGGTCTGCAGCAGGCGCGTCGGTCACCCAAATCATACCGGGTACGTTGGGTAGGAACGCGAAGCGATCCACGAAGCCATCGAGGTGCGCGCGCAGCGCGTGACGGCTGAGGTCCCGCAGCGCGATAGCGTTGAGCACCACCGCGTACAGCAAGGCGATGGGCCAGGCGAAACCAAACGTGCCCATCACGGAGGCGGCGAGATAGAGCGAGAGGAGGCAGCCGAGCACGAAGCGGCCCTTGAAGGGCGACGCGCTGTAGCCAAACCCAATCGGGATGAACACGCCGCCTGACAAGACGCCCACGCCGATCGCGGCGCCGAGGCTCAGCACGGCTTGGGTACGCAGGTTCCCCGCCTCGCTGGCGGGAACGAAGCGCCCGGCTTGGGAGCGCTCGTGGGCGAGGCGCCCAGACTGGCTGCCGGGACGAACTCGCACCAGGCCAGCGATCTTCGCTGCCGCCAGCAGTCGCTCGGTAGTGGCGCGCGGGCTGCCAGGGAACAAGTAGAGAGAGAGCTCATCCCCCCCGTTCGCTGTGCTGCGCGCGAGGGTCACCGCTCGGCTCGTGAGCGTTTCCGCGAGGCCAAGCCGCTCGAGCTCGCTGGGCTTCACTTCCAGCAGCTTTGGGCGGAACCAGCTGCGCACGGCGAACACCACGCCCTGGTCGTCCACCAGAAGAAAGCCACTCCGGCAAAGTCCCGTCTCCGAGGTGCGATAGGCGTATGCCGGAATCACATGGCTCAGGTCGCGGTCGCGAAGCGCTTTCTTGAGCCACCTGGGTAGCTTGGGGGGAGGATCGTCCTGTTTGGCGCGCAGCTTGCGCCACAGCGAAGCGAAGATCTTCAGCTGAATCAGGCTGAGCCTACCCAAGATGGGGGCAACCACGAGACCGACGCTGAGATAGAGCACGCCGAGCACGACCATGAACAGGCTGTCGTTCATCACCAGTCCAGCCAAGGTCACTCCCCAAGCGAAAAAGTCGTCCAGGAACGAGTGTGCAAGGCGCAGCCCGGGTACCGGCACCAGCGTCAAGAGCAGCCGCGTGCCTGTTTTCCCCACGGTAGCAATCAGGCCGGAGACGGTGCCCGCGAGGATACACAGCACGAGCCAGGCGTATGGACTCATTTGCTCCCAGGCGGTTGGTTCCTCGGGGATCGCGTCAAAGCCGAAACCAAGGCCGACGCCAACGGCTTCTTGACCGAGTGCTCCCGGGTTACCCTGGATGGTTCCAACGCCAACCAACGTAGCAACCGCGATCGCCGCAAAGGGACGCCAAGTGGTGGAGATGGGCGTGAGCCACGCTTCAATCCACGACACCTTGTCGCCGAAGGACTCCGCCAAGGAGAGCACTAGGAACACGATGCCCAGGGTGAGCATGACGCTCGGCGGAGCGAGGCCATGCAGCCCTCGATGCAGGTGCGGATCCATCAGCCATCTCGGAACCCGATCGGCCTGGGCAATCAGGCACAGCAACGCGAGAGGTAGCCACGGGTTCTTCCCTGCTGCAGCGCTGCCCGAAATCGCGGTCACCAAGGACGACGGCAAGTACCCCACGTCACCAGGCTGCCACAGCCGATCTGAGACAGCCATGGCCTGTGAGGTGAGAGCTTTGACGACCTCCATCGCGCTCGAACCCTCGGGTTTCCTGCGCTGGTCAGCATTTCGTGTCGGCCAACGCGCAAACAAAACCCAGACGTGGGTTGCCAATCTGAGCACCTGGCACACTCGCCCCGCCGCTGATTCGCGTGCAAACCGCCGTGCTGCGCTATAAAGGAGGCGAGGTAGGGAGCCGGTTGTCGACGCACGGCCGGGGCTCTAAGCACACCAATCGGGGCAGCCGGCTCGCTGCTCGTCACGCTTCACTTATTGGCTCATTCGGGGCCCTCATCATCGCTTCGCCATCCGCGGAGCGCGACCAAAGTAGTTCGGACGCATGGCGCTTCCCAGAGAGGTCAAAGTAGGGTTCTTCGTCTTGGCCGGCATGATCGTGTCGGGGATCGTGGTGTTCCTGATTGGGGACGAGCGCGGTCTGTTCAAGTCGACGGATCCGTACTCGGCGCGCTTCAGCGACGTGCAGGGCCTCAAGCGGGGCTCGCCGGTGCGCATGGGCGGTCTGGACATCGGGACGGTGACTGAGGTCGCCTACCCGGAGGACCCGTCGGACAGGCGCCCCTACGTGCGCATGACCATCCATCGCGAGCAGGGCGCGCGTATCCGCGACAACAGTGTGGCCACGATCGAGAACCGCGGTCTGCTGGGCGACAAGATGGTGCAGATCACCGCGGGTGACATGGATGTGCCTGCAGTTCCGGTTGGGGGAGAGGTGCGCAGCAAAGACCCGCAAGATCTCGCGGACATGCTGAAGAAGGTCACGTCGATCGGTGAGAAGGCCGAAGGCGTGATGACGAACCTCGAGCGCACTACCGGCACCTTCGCTGAGCCTAAATTCCAGGAGGATATGAAGACCAGCATGAAGTCGCTGTCTGGCATCCTGGAGAGCGTCGACAAGAAAGAGGGCTACATCGGCAAGCTGATGAGCGACCCGAACGAGAGCGCCAAGATTTCACGCACGCTCAGCAACCTGGAGCGCACCACCGCAAACCTCGATCGCCTGGTCAGCGGGTTGAACGCCGCGGTGCACCGGGTAAACCATGGCCCTGGGTTGGTGCACGAGCTCGTGTACGGTGAGGCTCCCCCCCAAACCCTGAACAAGTTTGGTGATGCCGCGGGCGAAGTCGCGCTGACTCTGAAGGGGATCCGCGAAGGTAAGGGCATGGCCCACAGCCTGCTCTACGGCGGTGAAGGCGAGGAGGCCGACGCCGTGAAGAACATCAACGCGATGAGCGCCGACTTGCGCAAAGTCGTGGCGGACCTGCGTGCGGGTCGAGGCACCCTGGGCGCGCTGCTGGTCGATCCGTCCGTGTACGAGGACTTGAAGATGCTGCTCGGCAACGTGCAGCGAAATCAGGTGCTGCGGGCGCTGGTACGCTACTCGATCAAGCAGGACGAGGCCTCCCCCAGCGTGAAGAACCCCGACGGCAAAACCCCCAAGGCCGCTGCCGGAGCCGCTTCGGGCAAGGAGTCGGGGCCCAAGCCGTCCGCAGCGCCGCCGCCCAAGCCGGCCCTCAAGCCGCCCAGCGCAGGCCAGCGTTTCGTCGCTCCCTGAGGGTTTCAGGCTGTTTAGCGGCTGGCTAAGGCGTGGCGCTCGGGAATATCCAGGGCGCTCCAACCCCTTTAGGCTCTGGCGCGTAAGTATCTAGGCCAGCGTCGACCCCAGCGGCGCCCCGGCCCAACAGCGTCAAATATCCAGTCTATACTCCCGGTCGCTCATGAGAATTCTCCAACGCCTGGGCAAGACCCTGCTCATCCTCAGCGTCTTCGCCGTCTCCACCTTCTTTGCGCTGCGCTACGGGACGGGCGGCCTGTGGCGGGGGCTTGAAGCGGCTCATGCGGTGACTGCGCCGGGGCAGCCCAAGGTGCCCTACGACCTCACGCAGCTGGTCGCGGTCAACGAGACCTTGAAGACCATCCGGGACAAGTACGTCGACCCCAAGCGCGTCGAGCCTCGACTGATGTTCGTGAGCGCCCTGGACGAGATTCAGAAAGAGGTCGCGCAGGTCATCGTGCTCCACGACGAGAAGTCGCCCACGGTGAAGGTGCGGGTCGGGACGGAGGAGAAGGAGTTCCGCGTCGACAACGTGCAGGGACCCTGGGACGTTTCCGCGCGGCTACGGGAGGTGTTCGCGTTCTTGCAGGCGAACCTCAAGGACACCGACGTCGACCTGCGGGAGATTGAGTACGCGGCGTGCAACGGCATGCTCGCCACGCTCGACCCCCACTCGGTCTTCATGAGCCCGGAGTCGTATCGCGAGATGAACCTCTCGACGTCGGGGCACTTCGGCGGCCTGGGCATCGTGATCTCGATTCGCGATCAGACCCTCACCGTGATGCGCCCGATGCCTGACACGCCGGCGGGCCGCGCGAATCTGCGTCGCCTCGACCGCATCATGAAGATCAACAACGAGTCGACGCTGAACATGCCCCTCGACGACGCGGTGAACCGCCTGCGCGGCAAGCCGGGGACTCAGGTCACGATCTGGGTGCACCGCGACGGCAAAGACGGCTGGAGCGGCTCACGGCCCTTCGTGCTGACGCGCGAAGAGATCCGCATTCGCTCCGTTGAGGGCCGCTTGCTCCAGCCCGGTATCGCCTACGTGCGCCTGAAGCATTTCCAGAGCAGCACCGCCAAGGAGCTCGAGGACACCCTCGACACGATGCGCGAGAAGGAGCCGCTCAAGGGCGTCGTGCTGGACCTGCGTGGCAACCCGGGTGGTCTCTTGGATCAAGCTGCCAAGGTCGCCGACCACTTCCTGGACAACGGCGTGATCGTCGCCACGGTCGGACACTCCGAGGGGCGCGAAGAAAAGCGCGCCACGCGTCGGGGCACCGAGCCGCCGTACCCGATGGTCGTGCTGGTGAACCCGTCTTCGGCGAGCGCGAGCGAGATTGTCGCGGGCGCGCTGAAGAACCAAAACCGCGCGGTGATCGTGGGACAGCGCACCTTCGGCAAGGGCAGCGTGCAGCTGGTGTTCCCCAAGGTCACTCCCGATGGGGCCGCGCTGAAGCTCACCATTGCGCAGTACCTCACCCCTGGAGACATCTCGATTCAGGGTGTCGGCGTCTCGCCGGATATCGAACTCGACCCGATGACGGTCGACAGCAAGGAGATGGATCTATTCCGCACGGAAGATCCCCTCCGGGAGCGTGACCTGGACAAGAGCCTCACCAACGAGGCCAAGCGGGACAGCGAACGCCCGACGCTCAAGGTGCGCTACAACCTGCCGGAGTCCGAGCGCGCCGAAATGCGCGAACGCGGCGCCGATCTCGACGATGAGTTCCGCGAGGATTTCAACATCCGCTTCGCCAAGCAAGTCGTCGCGAAGATGCCCGTCGGCAAGCGCCAGGACGAGGTGAACGCCGTGCGTCAGCTGGTGGAAGGCATCGAGAAGAAGGAACTCGACGCCGTGAAGGCCGACCTCAGCAAGATGGGCGTCGACTGGAGCGATCCCCCGGCGGACTTCAAGAGCGAGCAAAGCGCCAAGGACTTCGAAGTCAGCGTGAAGACCGATCGCAAGGACGACACGGTGACCGCTGGCGAGGCGATGAAGCTCGAGGTGAAGGTCAAGAACACCGGCAAATCGCCCATCTATCAGCTGCGTGGCATGACCACGAGCGACAGCGGCTACTACGACGAAAAGGAGCTCATCTTCGGCAAGATCGAGCCCGGTCAAGAGAAGGCCGTGAGCGTTCCCCTTGGCTGGTGTGAGACCGAGGGTCACAAGCCCGGCTCGACCAAGCCGGTGCCCCTCGATGCGAAGCGCGTGTGCAGCATCCCGGATGACGCGGTCACTCGTCAGGACGTGGTGAAGATCAAGTTCGAGTCGGCGACGGACGCGGTGCCGAAGGACGCGGAAATCCGTCCCACGGTGAAGGCCCTGGAGCAGCCGGTGTTTGCCTACACCTATCAGGTGGTGGACAACCGCCCGGGCAACGGCGACGGGCAAATCGCCAAGGGCGAAGGCGCCAGCATCTACCTCACCATCAAGAACGTGGGGAAGGGACCGTCCAAGGAGACCCAGGCCAACATCCGTAACCTGACCGGCGATGGCTTGCTGCTCCGTGCAGGTCGCTTCGACGTCTCGAACCTCAAGCCCGGCGACGAGCGAGAGGTCGTGTTCACGATGGATGTGCAGGACCAGCTGGCCGAGAACTTCGTCAAGGTCGAGCTCTCGGTCGTCGATCGAGACCTTCGCGTCGTTTCCTCGGAGAAACTCACGCTGCCCGTGGTCAGCAAGGGCCTCAGCATCAGCGAAAAGAAGGCTGTGCTGAAGGTGAAGCAGGATGTGCCCGTGCGCGGTCAACCAGACTCTGGCGCGCTCGTGGTGGGTAAGCTGCTCGCTGGCAAGCTGGTCGACGAGCTTGGCACCTCCGGCACGTTCACCAAGGTCGTGATCGGCGACGGTCGCTTCGGATTCGTTGACTCCGGCGCCCTCGAGGTCGCGTCGGGCAAGGCCAACAGCGACGCCTTCAAGGCTGACTTCACGCGTTCCCCGCCGCTGCTCGAGGTGGCCCCCGCGAGCCTAGCTACCAAGAGCGACACCATTCGCATCGAGGGTACGGCGACGGATATGGATCACGTGCTCGACACCTACATGTTCGTCGGCACGAACAAGGTGTTCTACCAGTCGAACAAGAAGGCATCGGATCAGAAGAAGATGCACTTCTCCTACGAAGTGAAGCTCTCCCCAGGCATCAACGTGATCACCGTGGTGTCTCGCGAGACCGAAGACACGGCGACTCGCAAGACCATCGTCGTGCGCAAGGACGGACCAAACGGTGAGGCGCTCCCAACGCCCAAGCGGCGCCAACTCGGCGAGGACTGGGACTTCGGCGGCGAGTGATCCAGCTTGAGGCCTGAGCAGACGGGTTGGGGGTGAGGCGCAGCGCAGCTCACCTTCACCCGCCTGCGGTGTCCCAGGTTCCGAGCTCTGTCTGTCCCTTGCACGCGCCGCGGTAGCGCCGTAAACGGACGGCGTCATGCGCCTCCACATCAACATCGATCACGTCTGCACGCTGCGAAATGCTCGCGGCACGCGCTATCCCGATCCGGTCTTCGCGGCGTCGGTGTGTGAACTGGCGGGTGCTGACGGCATCACGCTGCACCTGCGCGAGGATCGCCGTCACATCAACGACGCCGACGCAAAGGCGCTGCGCGCCAGCATTGGCAGCTTGATGAACTTCGAGTGCGCCGCGACCGACGAGATGATGGGTATCGTGCGCGAGCTGCGGCCCGATGTCGTGACGCTAGTGCCAGAGCGCCGCGAAGAGCGCACCACCGAAGGTGGTCTCGACGTCGCGGGCAACCGCGAGAAGCTCACCGCCTTCGCCACGCTGTGCGACGAGCTGTCGATCAAGCTCTCGATGTTCATCGCGCCCGACCCGGCGCAGATCCGTGCTTCAGCAGAAGTCGGCGCCAAGCAGGTGGAGCTGCACACCGGCGAGTACTGCGAGTTGCCCGAAGCAAAGCGCGCTCAGGAGCTGGGCCGTCTCCAGTCGGGGGCACGGCTCGCGGCGGAGCTCGGCCTCGAGGTCGCTGCGGGGCACGGTTTGACTCGTCACAACGTCGGCCCAGTGGCGGCTATCCCCGAGGTCACGGAGCTCAACATCGGTCATTCGGTGATCGCCGACGCGCTGTTCATGGGCCTCGAGGGTGCGGTGAAAGAGCTGCGCGCCGTCATCGACCGCGCGCGCAGCTCGCGGGCCTGACTCACGCGCTCCTGCCGGGTGTTCGCTTCGAGCGCGTCGCTTTGGAAGGTGTAGAGTGCGGCGATGGTGGTCGGACTCGGCATCGACGTGTGCTCGGTGGAGCGCATGCAGCGCGCGCTGGAGCGCCACGGCGACAAGTTTTGGCAGCGCATCCTCACGGCTGCTGAGCAGCAGGAGCTCGCGAAGCGTGGTGACCGCGCCGTCGCTCTGGCCGGGCGTTTTGCGGCGAAGGAAGCGGCCAGCAAAGCTCTGGGAGCGCCCAAAGACGTCTGGTGGCAGAGCGTCGAGGTTCTGCGCGGAAACGGTGGTGTGCCAACGCTGTACTTCTCGGGCCCGGCGCTGCCCCACCTGAGTGCCAGGGGCGTGACGCGCAGCTTGATCTCCATCACCCACGACGCTGGGGTCGCAGCGGCCGTGGTCGTCCTGGAGGGCGCATGATCCCGGTGTTCAGCCGGGAGCAGATGCGCGCGTTCGATGCGCGCGCGATCGACGAGTGCGGCGTACCCGGGGTGATCTTGATGGAGAACGCAGGGCGCGGCGCGGCGGAGATCATCGCCGCCCGACTGCGCCGCGCGAATGCTCCCGTGCTCGTGCTCTGTGGGCCGGGCAACAACGGTGGGGACGGCTTCGTCGTCGCGCGGCGCCTCCTGACGCTGGGATACGAGCCCCAGGTGTTCCTGACCTGCGACCCGCAAAAGCTCCGGGGAGACGCACTGATCAACTACCGCGCCTACGCCGGCCTGAGGCGTGAAGTGCAGCGCTTGGATGCGGGGCTTGACGCGTTCGAGCAGGCGCTGACTGGCGCAGCCGCTGTGGTGGACGGGTTGCTCGGCACGGGGCTCGACCGTGAGCTGGACGGGTTGGTGGCGGAGCTCGTCGAGCGCTGCAACGCGGCTCCTGTTCAGCGCTTTGCGTTGGATCTGCCTACGGGCCTTCACGCCAATGACGGGCGCGTTCTTGGAGATGCTTTCCGTGCGGATGTGACCATAAGTTTCGCCGGTCGCAAGTTGGGGCTCCTCACCCCCAACGGCAAGGAGGTGTGCGGCGAACTTTGCGTTGTCGACATTGGCGTCCCGGGAGAGCTGCCACTGGCGGACGGGGACCTGCCAGATCTGCCTGTCGCGGAGCTAGTGGAGGCGCTGGATTTGAAGCCGTTGCTGCCGTCGCGACGCGCCGCATTGCACAAGGGGAGCGCTGGGCGAGTGACGGTGCTCGGCGGATCCGCGGGGAAAACCGGTGCCGCGTTGCTGAGTGCGCGTGCGGCTCATCGTGCTGGCGCCGGGCTGGTGACGATCTGCAACTACCCGGAGGCGGTCCTGCAGCTGGATACGCGGGTGGTCGAGGCGATGACACGCGCCCTCGACCCCGTGCGTGCGGAAGCTTCCTTAGGGGAAGCACTGGCGGAGCAAACGGCGATCGTGGTCGGGCCTGGCCTAGGTCTGGACTCAAGGGCCAAGCTGATCGTGAACGGCGCTCTCGGCTGGCCAGGGCCGAAGTTGTTCGACGCGGACGCGTTGACGCATTTCAGCGGACGCGCGGCGGAGCTCGCTGTGCACACGGGCGAGCTCGTGTTGACGCCTCACCCCGCGGAGCTCGGGCGCCTCCTAGGAATTTCCGCGCAGCAAGTTGAAGCGAACCGCTTTGCGGCGGTCGAGCGGGCTTCGGAGCTCACCCGCGCAACGGTGCTGCTCAAGGGACCGTACACGCTCATCAAAAGGCCTGGCGTCGCGACCCGCATCAACCCCAGTGGGTCGGCGGTGTTGGCGACGGGCGGTTCTGGAGACGTACTAAGTGGCGTGATCGGTGCGCTCTTGAGTCATCTGCCAGGCTTGGAAGCAGCGACGCTTGGTGCCTACCTACATGGCCTGGCGGGCGAGCTTTGGGCGGATGAGCGCGGCGCGCAAGTTGGCCTCTTGGCGTCCGAGCTGGCGGATCAGGTGCCACACGCCTGGTCGCGTCTGGCTGACTAGCTGCCGCCAAGCAAGGCCTGGCGCCCTCGGCGTCCCCCTCGCGCCACATGAGCGCCTGCGAAGTTGTTGTCACGGTTCGCCGTCGCCCTCCGAACACTGGGGACACGCGTGTGTCCGTGGACACGCGCCTTCGACCCTGGGACACGAGCCAATCGTTTCTTGAATGTTAACCGCTGAGAATCACAAGGATTTCCGTGGGCGCAGCGAGTGGCACGTGACTTGTAAAAGCCAAGCCGTGGAGGACATCAATGCTTGAAACGACCCCTGTTGCCCCGCCCCAGCCCGTTGCCGTGTCGCGCTCGATTCAGTCGTCTCCCGCAGACCGAGAGCGAGCTGCTCATGAGTTTCGCGCCCAGCTCGCGTCACTTTGCGGGGCCCTCGACGCGCGGGCTCTGCGCCTGACTCGCAATCCCGTGGAGGCTCAAGATCTCGTGCAGGAGACCTGGATGCGCGCGTTGCGGTTTGAAGAGAGCTACCAGGTGGGAACCAATCTCAAAGCCTGGCTCAACCAAGTTCTGTTCAGCGTGTTCGTCACGCGCTGTCGTAAGCTGAAACGCGAACGCCGAGCGCTCGATTCCCTGGGTACCGATCCTTGCGCCTGGACGCAGCGCGACCCTGAGCCCGTGGTGAAGAGCCTGAGCCGCTCCGTGCAGAGCGCCCTGGACTCCATCCCAACTCAGTTCGCCAGCGCCGTCACCTTGGTGGACATCGAAGAGAAGAGCTACAAGGAGGCTGCCTCACAGCTCGGCGTGCCGGTTGGCACGGTGATGAGTCGGCTGTTTCGTGGCCGCCGCCTACTGGCAGGCATCCTCGACGACGGGGGACGACAGGAGCTCTGCGCCGCCTGAGGCCAGCTATCGAGTGAGTGACGCGGTGACGCCTCCCCATCGTCCGCTCAAGCTAGCTCGATCGTTCCGTTTTCTATATGGAAATAGGTGCCGTCTTCTACCTCGAGTAGCAACGCACCGTTCTGATCGATGCCGCGGGCGGTCCCGCGACGCTCATCGACACGCACCGTTCTGCCCAGCAGCCCGTCGTGCGCGCGCAGCTCATCGAGCATCGAGCTGAGTCCTTCGCGCTCGAACTGCCCGAGTCGCCGCTCGAGCTGGATGAGCACCCGGGCAAGCACGCCTTCTCTCGTGAGCCGGGGGGCGCCTTCTGCCTGCTCGCTGAGTGCCAGGCTGGTTGCCAAACTCGCGATCTCCTCGGGCAGGTCGCGGCTCAGCACGTTAGCGCCCACGCCGATCACTACCGAGTCGAGCTTGTCACCACTGAGCTGACTTTCCACGAGGATACCGGCGAGCTTCTTCCCATCGACCCAGACATCGTTCGGCCACTTCAACTGCGGAGCGCTCTTCGTGTACTCCGCGATCGCATCACGTACCGCTAGACCCACCGCGAGGGTTAGCCGACTGGCTGTCTTGAGCTCGAGCGGCGAGCGCACCAGCACGCTGAAGAGCAGGTTCTCTCCTGCCGGCGAGCTCCAGCTCTTGCCGCGCCGTCCCCGCCCCGCCGTTTGGCTATCTGCGATGAACACGCTGCCATGCTTCGCGCCCTGCCTCGCGGCGCTGATGGCCTCGTCGTTGGTCGAGCCGATTTGCTCGAAGTGGACCACGTCCTGAGCGAGCTGATGGCTGAGGGCGGCGCCCAAGCCGTGGCTGGGGGAGCCGCCGCGTAGGCGCGCGAGTTCGCTGTGGAGCCGCTCGATTTCGAAGGGCATAGGCTGCGGCTTTACCACGCCGCAGCGTCCTTGCCCCGCTTTCGCGAGGGACCCAAGGGTGTCATGCTGCGCGCGATGACGAGCCTGCGTTTGCCCCACCTCAGCAGTCGGCTTCAGGGTTTCGGTACTACGATCTTCGCTGAAATGACGCGCCTCGCGATCGAGCATCAGGCGCTGAATCTCGGCCAGGGTTTTCCGGATTTCGACGCACCGACCGAGGTGAAGGAAGCAGCGCAGCGCGCTATCGCCGGTGGATTGAACCAATACGCTCGGAGCTTCGGCGTGCCTCAGCTCAATCAGGCGATCGCTGAGCACCAGGCGCAGTACCGCGGCTTGACGTACGACCCTACGAGCGAGATCACCGTCTACTCGGGCGCCACCGAAGCCATCTGCGCGACACTTCAGGCGCTCTGCGAGACCGGTGACGAGGTCGTGATGTTCGAGCCTTTCTACGACTCCTACCGCGCTAGTGTGGCGATGGCGGGTGCTGTGTCGCGCGTGGTGACATTATCCCCAGGGAAAAATGGATTCGAATACTCCCTGGCAGAGCTGGAAGCCGCCATCAGCGGGAAGACAAGGCTCATCCTGCTGAATACGCCTCACAACCCAACCGGAAAGGTCTTCACGTCGCAGGAACTGCAGCAAATCGCAGAGCTCTGCCAGCGTCATGATTTGCTGGCAGTAACGGACGAGGTCTACGAGCACCTCGTCTACGAGGGGGAGCACGTCTGCCTGGCGAGCCTGCCAGGCATGCGCGAGCGAACGGTGGTGATCAGCTCCGCTGGCAAGACGTTCTCCTGCACCGGCTGGAAGATCGGCTGGACTTGCGCGCCACCCGAGCTGACCCGAGCGCTGCGAGCCGCGCACCAGTTCATCACGTTCGCAACGGCGACACCGTTTCAGCATGCCGTGGCTCACGCCCTAGGCCTGGGGCCTGGCTATTTCGAACAACTGCGAGGCGAATACCGCGCGCGTCGCGACCTGCTGAGCGCCGGGCTCCGAGACGTGGGCTTCGGGGTGATTGAACCTCAGGGGAGCTACTTTATCTGCGCAGATATTCGCGGGCTGGGCTTCGCGAGCGGGACCCAACTCTGTCAGATCCTGCCGCGGGTTGCTGGAGTTGCGGCGATCCCCAACGCTGCGTTCTACCTGGATCCAGCGCGTGGCGACGCCCTCGTGCGCTTCGCTTTTTGCAAGACTCGAAGCGTGCTCGAACAGAGCGTGGAGCGACTGCGGCAAAGCATAGATAAGCTCCGCGCGGAAGCAAACGGCGCTGGGATCTCGGGAGGCCGGTGATGCGGGTCGCGGCGGTTCAGTACGACATCGCGTGGGAGGACCCGGCACAGAACTTCGAGCGGCTCCGCAAGCGCATCGCCGAGGCAGCGCAGGCGGGCGCGAGCCTGGTCGTGTTGCCTGAGATGTTCAGCTGCGGCTTCTCCATGGCGACCGAGCGCATATCCGAGCCGTTTGCGGGGCCCAGCGCGCAGTTCGTGGCACGAGAGGCGCAGGCGCATGGGGTTTGGCTTTGTGGTTCGTTTCCAGAGCTCCTGCCTGAGGATGCGGAGTCAAAGCACGATGCGCGCCCGGCGAACACTCTGGTGCTCTCGAGCCCTGACGGTGAGCTCAGCCGCTATCAGAAGATTCACCCTTTTACCTTCGCGCGGGAGCACGAACATTACCGGGCGGGAACAGAGTTCCTGGTGCGGGAGGTGTGTGGTGTCTCCTGCTGCTTCTTCGTCTGCTACGACCTGCGCTTTGCCAACGAGTTCTGGGTGAACGCGCCGCGCACAGACTGCTACGTGGTCGTTGCGAACTGGCCCGAGAAGCGCCGCAGCCACTGGCAAGCGCTGCTTCTCGCCCGCGCCATCGAGAACCAGGCCTACGTCGTCGGGGTGAACCGGGTCGGTAAAGGCGGTGAGCTCGACTACGCCGGAGACAGCGCGATCATCGATCCACTAGGTCAGACGTTGTGCAGCGCCGCGATCAGCGAGACCACGCTTTACGCTGAGCTAGATGCCGCGCTAGTCAAGAAGGCGCGGGAGCGCTTCCCGGTGCTCCAAGATAGACGCGATCCATAGCTACTTTCGAGAGTTCCTACTGCGCCGCGTGCGCTTCGTCTGGCAGCGCGACCTTTGCGGGGATCAGGCTCATCGCGCGCTCTGCCAGCGCCGTGATGGTCAGTGACGGATTCACGCCGGGGTTTGCCGATATGGTGGAGCCATCGATCACGTAGAGTCCCTCATAGCCAAACACGCGGTGCTGCGCGTCGATGACGCCTTGCTCGGCGCTCGCGCCCATGGTGCAGCCGCCAAGTATGTGCGCGGTCGTCGGGATGTTGAAGAGCGTCTCGGTGAAGCCGCTGAAAGGGATCCCGCCGGTCTTCTTTGCGAACGCCTCTGCGAGTTCCGTTGCCTCGGGGATCGAAGCGGTGGGCGCCTCTCCCCCCTCGAGCTCGGTGACCATGCCGCGCCGAAACGCGGTGAAGACGGAGCGGCCGAGCTTGAAGCGCAGGGTGCCCTCTGCGGTCTTCATGTAGAGCAAGATGATCGTGCTCTTGGCCCAGTCACCGACGAGCACGGCGCGCAGCATCTTGATTGGATGCAGTAGGCAGAGCAGCATCGCGCGCAGCAACTTGATGGCGCCAGGGCTATAGCCCCCGACGTGGGGCATTTGCATCGTGCGGAAGAAACCGGAGCCTTCGCCGTAACGCACCACCTCGAGGTGTGAGTTGTCGTCGATCTGGTAGATGCTGCCGATTGCGACACCCTTGGACAGGTCTTGTTCGCGATCCTTGACCGTCACGAAGATCAGCGACTCCGAGTTCGTGCGCACTTGGGTGCCGAGGGTGTTCGAGAGCTTGGGTAGCGCCTCGGGGTCGCCCTTTTGACGTAGCAAGAGCTTGTTCGTGCCGAGGGCGCCTGCGGACACAATGACTCGCTTCGCGGAGACGCGCTCAATGGCTCCCGCCTTTTCGAACTCCACGTCATAGCCGCCTGCCTCGCGCGGTAGAATGCGGGTGACCCTGGACTCGTCGGAGATTTTTAGTCCTTGGTTTTCCGCGAGGTAAAGGTAGTTCTTGTCGAGGGTGTTCTTCGCGCCGTGCTTGCAGCCGGTCATGCACGCACCGCAGCGGATGCAGCCCGTACGAGGCGGCCCCTTTCCGTCGAAGAAGGGATCCGGGACGGTTTTTCCCGGGTTGTCGAAGTACACCGCAACCTGGGTGCTCTCGAAGCGGTCTGCGGCACCTCGCTCTGTTGCGATTTGCTTGAGGATTTGGTCTGGGGGGGTGAGGAACGGCGTTTCCACGGCGCCAAGCATGCGGCGCGCTGTTTGGTAGTGCGGCGTCAGCTCGGCCTCCCAATCCGCGAGGCCTCCCCAGCTCGGGCTCTTGAAGAAGCCGCTCTTAGGGATCGGCAGCGTGTTCGCATATGTGAGGCTGCCACCGCCAAAGCCGGCGCCCGCGAGCACCGTCACGTGCTTGAAGAACTGCATCTGAAATAGACCACGGCAGCCCAGCGCCGGTGCCCAGAGCCACCGCTTCACGTTCCAATTGCTCTGGGGAAAATCCTCGGGGCGCATTCGCTTGCCGGCCTCGAGCAACTTGACGTCGTAGCCCTTCTCCACCAGCCGCAAGGCGGAGACACTCCCGCCGAAACCGGAACCAATGATGATCCAGTCGTGATCGAACGCGTCGCTCATGTCGCGCTTGCTGTACCCCCAATTTGCGCGGAGATCAGCTGCGCAGTGGGTTGCTGAATATCGTTCAATAGCGAGCGGCTCCGTGACCCCTCGCTGAATTTCCGCGCGTTGAGTCCCACGCGACCGGCGCTCCGACGTCTCGCGCACCCCGTCGTTCAAGAGAGTGAACGGCGTCAGCCTGGGAGTTCAGCGGAGGCGTGCGCCGGCTACCTTCGCCGCAGCCTCGAATCGCACGTCTCGATCGCCGCACAGCTCCACGAGCCCATCCAGTTCGAAAGACTCCATCACATGCACCAAGTGCGGGATGACGTCCTCCCCGACACCCCGCACCGCAAGCACGTGCACTGGATCGTCCGTCCGATAGCGGGTGCGTTTGCGCACGATGACCGCTTCGCTCACTCCCGGGTGCTCTGCGATGGCGGATGTCAAACTCGCCATCACGTCATGGGGTAGCTCTGGTGGTAGCAAGGTGTCCGCGATCAGCCATACGCTGCGTTCACGCTGCATCGCCGCCATATGGGCATCCGCGTGCTTCAGTGTTTCCCCGAGGTTTTCTACCTCGCCACTACGTCCGTGCTTGGTGTGCCAGGCCATCAGCATCCGACTAGCGATCGAGGCAGCAACTGGATCGAGTGCCATGGCGTCCCGCAGCCACCTCTCCCCCTCGTCCTGCTCGCTCAGTAGCAGCATGCGCCCGAGTCCAAGCAGTGCGCCGATGTGCTTTGGATCGCGTGCGACCACGTCGCGCATCAGGACGATGGCTTCGTCCCGCGTGCGATGGTCTTCGATCAGATCGGCCCGTTCGTAGAGTTCGTCGTCATTCAGCTCGCGGGTTTGCGCCAGCGTCTCCAGCGCTTCCAACCGCGCGCGTCCGCGCAGGTACTCCTGATGGCGGTGGCCCCACTCCACGAGATTGTCGAACTTCCACTGATCGCTCAGGTAGTGCTGGAGTTCCGCCACCTTCTCTGGGACCAGCAGATCTTCCGCTGCGTTGGCCGCAATATCCGTCGGGACCTCTGGCGCGACCCCCAGCGCCTTCAATCGATCCTGAAGGCTCGGGTGGGTGTCCGCGCACGTCGTGCGTTCGGCAAGCGCCTCTTGTAGCCAAAGCTGCGCCTGGGCACCTAGCGGCCGCTTGATGACCTGCGCCATCACCTGGTGGAGGTCCCCTGGAGGCTCAGGCTGGACCTTGACGCGGTCGTCGAGGAACTCCCAGAAGTTCTCCTGCAGGTGACGCTGCCGCAGTTCCCCGCGGATCAATGCGCGTGCGGCCGTCTGATTGCCGACCAAGCGCGCGGAGGCGGCGTCGGCTTCGTATTCCTGAGCCCGCCCGAGGACGAAGGTATAGGCGTTGAAGAATGGCGCGTAGCGGCTCAGGAACCAGCCCACCACCGCTCCGCCTCCGCGCTCTTCGAGTTCCTGGTGGAGGTACGACCAGGAGTGGCGTACGCGGTAGATCCAAGCTCCGAAGCCGGCATGTCTGCGAGAGAGATGTCCGAGTTCATGGGCAAGCACGCTGCGAAACTCGTCGGTGCTCAACGAGCGCATCAACGGGAGGCCCACCAACAGGTAGCGTCGAGAGCCCAGCATCAGCCAGCGAGGCACCTCCACGACTCCAGCGTTGTTGTCGCCGACTAGGAGCACGCGGTGAATCGACCCGACCCGCAGCTCCTTGCGAAGCTCTTCTAGACAGCGAAAGAGCTTGGGTGAGTTTTCCTGAGTCAGCTGGAGTCCCTCAGGCACTGGGATGCGCACGAATACGGCTTTGATGATTCCCCCAACGAAGAGCAGCAGTGGAATCACCAGCTTCACGCCGAGCTTGAGCATCACCCACCGCGCCGGCGACAGCACCACGGCAACGATCAGCAGCAGGCAGCCGATCACCGCCCCCCCAACACCCATGAACAGCACACCAAACCCGAAGAGGGCCAGCAGCAACACTTGAAGTCGATACAGCCACGGGTGTCGCTCTTGGCGCGCCTCCAGGCGCGCGACGATGGTTTCGAAGCGTTCGAGGGTCATGAGTCGTTCCTGATCGTACTCCACCCACGGTTTGGATCGAGATGCGACGCCACAGAAACGAGAGGGACCGCGCGGCCGCGCACAGAGCCGCTAGGGTGCCGCCGTTCCACCAGAGGAGATATCGCAAACGACAGGGGAAACCTAGGGAAGCGTGACGTCAGCTCGACTAACGCTCTGTCTAGCGCACGCTTCCTTACACGGCGCTGCCACCCGGGGGCTGTCGCCGCGAAGCGGGACCGCATGGTCCGAGCCCGCGCTGGAAGGAAACGAGTGGCTGAGGCAGTATTGGGCGCGGTCCTGCCGGGGGCTTGACTGGGATGCATGCGGTGCCGTGTGGATATCGATACCTTTGGGTGAGCTTGTGTTGCTTCGCCTGCCACGGCGGAACGCTTGCCAAAACGCCAGCCGCTGGGACGGCTACGCGGAAACCGTCGCAAGGCGTCGAGCAACCCTCCGAGTTTCAGGTCGCCGCGGTGTATCAGGGGCCGAGCCGCGAAGGCTGGCTGGAGGTCCGCGCGATTGGAGATGAGGTCTACTTGCAGCCCGCGTTCCTGAAGTTCGTGCATGGACGCTTCGAGACCGGCTACGGCTCGGGCGGCGCGCTCTTCGGCACCTCCGAGGACGACTTCTGGAGCGCGAGGTACAACTTCGAGGCTTGCGGTATCTGTCCGACGCTCAGGCGGTGGGATGGTTGGCGCTGGCGCGCAGTGACGTTGCTCGACACAGGCGATCAACAGCCTGCGGGCTGGTTCGACATTTGGATGCCCGGGGTAGCGTTCGCTGCCTACCGGCAACCCCGAGGTTTCGCCATGGTGCTCAAGTTGGTCTACGCCGACGGTAGGCCCTCGCGAAGCCTGCCGAGCGACATCGCACTTTGGGGCGACGCTCAGTTCACCCCTTCCCACGTGGTTGTCACTGGATCAGATGCCGCGGGGAAATCTTTGGCTGAGATTTGGCAGCGAGGGATTGAGCGCCGAGAGGTCGTGCGACCGCCGGAGCGCTGCTCCGACCGGGTGTGGGTGGAGCTGCCTGATGGGCACCTCGCCTACGCTGGTACTTCCCAAGACGACCAGATCTGTGGGCTGGAACGCGTCGGAAGTGGTTGGAAGCCACTGGAACTGCCGGCAGGGTCAGGTTCGGTGCTCGCTTACCGTGTGGATTCGACGGGCGAGCAGTGGGTGATCGTGGGGGTAGTGGGTGAGGAGCACGTATTCCGCGAGCGACGGGTGCTTCGGCGCACAAGCGGCGCCTGGAGGCCTGTCGAGCTGCCTTTGAGTGGGGGCTACTCGTGGCAGCCCGCCGATCTCACGCTGGATCGTAGCGGTACGTTGTGGGTGATCGCGAACCAAGAAGTGCCTTGCGCTCGCTACGCCGTGCTGCGCCGCGGAGAGGTGAGCGAGGTCTGCACGCTAACCTCCTGGAGTCAGGTCACGTGCAGCTACTCCCCGGAGCCACAAGGCTGCGTCTACAACGACTGGCGCCGAGACGACTGGTGAGCGCCCGCACTCAAGGGCACTGAACCGGGACTTCGCCACCGCAGCTCGGCGTGGTCGCGCAGTCCCTGACGAGCACGCAGGTGCCGTCGGGCTTCTTCACGACGCGCCGCTTGGAGACTTCAGGTCCGTCGTAGTCGCTTGGCGGAGGAGGCGGGGCGTCGCCTTCGGGGAGCCGTTTGGGTTTCCCTGGGGATTTCTCCGGTGGTGGCTTGGCTGCCTTCCCGCTTTCTGCTTTGCCGGACTCGTCCTCCGGCTCAGCGGGCGGCGGCGGCGCCTTCGAGGGTTCCGGGGCTGCGCTTGGGGACGGCGGCGGTGGCGTTGTGGGTGCAGCGGGTTCGGGGGTGGCTTCCGCGCAGCCAAAAGCGAACGCCGCTACCAAGGCCACAATCAGCAGCTTGGAAACACGCCTATCACCGGGCCGATTGCCGACGTTGCCACGCGCTTTCCGGGGGTTAGTCCGCCTCGCCCTGCCGCCCATGGGCGCACCTTATCAGCTCGTCCGGGCTGGATGACAAGCCTGGATGATGGGGCCCAGCAGAGTGCGAGCGGCGGAGCCGCGCCTGCTGTGATAGGTTTCCCAGCGCGTGGAGCTGGAAGCGGGCGAGTTGATCGGCGCGAAGTACCGACTCGAGCGCCCTTTGGCTCGAGGCGGCATGGGAGAGGTGTGGATTGCGCGCCACATCGAGCTCGAAGTCGACGTCGCGGTGAAGTTCATCCAGGCCTCGGCGAATCACTCCAAGGCCAGTGCGCGCTTTCGTACCGAGGCCCGCGCGGCGGCCCAACTCAAGAGCCCCCACGTCGTGCGGGTGTATGACTACGGGTTGCACGAGGGCGCGCCCTACCTCGCGATGGAGCTCCTTGACGGACTGGATCTTCAGAGCCGCATCGATGGCCTCGGCAAGCTGTCGCCTGAACAAGCGTTACTGGTCGTGGAGCAAGCGGCGAAGGCGCTGGGCGTTGCTCATTCCGCGGGGATCGTGCACCGGGACATCAAGCCGTCCAATCTGTTCCTGGCACTTGAAGGTGGAGACGAGGTGCTCAAGGTGCTCGACTTCGGTATCGCGAAGCAGGAGCAACCGGACGGCGCGACCACTTCCCAGGGCGTGCTCCTCGGGTCTCCCGCGTACATGAGCCCGGAGCAAGCACGGGGGCACGCCGTCGATGCGCGCAGCGACCTGTGGTCCCTGGGCGTCGTGGTGTTCGAGATGTTGAGCGGCGATTCACCGTTCAGTGGAACGACGGTGGGTGACTCGATCGCGAAGATCTGCTGGGAGCCGTTGCCGCTGATTCATGAGCGTGTTCCGGAGCTGCCCGAGCGCTTCCAGGTGTTCTTCGATCGCGCCTTGGCGCGCGACAAGGAGCGGCGCTTTCAGAACGCAGATGAGTTCCTGATAGGTTTCCGCGAGGTAGTGAATCCGAACGCTGAGTTGTCCGGCTACGCGCCGGCACGCACCAGCCTGGTGTCGGGGGCCTCTGTTTCAGGGGATTGGGGCCGCACCGAGCCGACCGTCGAGCTGTCGCCGTCTTCAGTGATCGATCGCAGCGAGGGAGCGAGCCTCGAAGCGAGCAGTCACGTCATCGCACCTCAAGCCAGACCGCGTTGGGTGTTGCCCATCAGCGTGCTGGTGCTGGGTGCGCTGGGACTTGGGGCGGTCTACCTCTCGACGCGTCCTGCGGCGCGCCCCGAAGCAGCGGCGCCGAGCGCACCGGTGGTCTCAAGCGAGGACAACGACGCTTCGAACGCTGACCGCGACCAGCCCGCGATGAACCGAGCCCCTTCCGACGCGTCCAGCACTGCGGCCGAGCCCAGCACTGCGGCCGACCCCAGCACTGCGGTCAACCCCGACGCGTCAGCCGAGCCCAGCGCGTCAGCCCCGCCCCGCGCCTCGACGTCGCCCGCTCCGCTGGAGCTTGCCCCGAGGGTTCGTCAACCGGCTCCGCCGGCCGCGAAACCGCCCAAGACCAACGTTCCGCCCGAGAAGAAGCCGCCTGCTCGCGACGACACCTTCGGTATCTAGCGCGGATCTGGGGGTTTTTCCTGTGGACCTGCGAAGCTTCGGAGTTTCGGCTAAGTAGCGGGGGTGGTTTCGACGCTGCGACCCCCTCCCGGCAGATTGAGCAGACTGCGGGCTGCTTGGGTTGCGCTGTTGCTGTCCGTTGCGGCGCCCGTCGCGGCGCAACCCAGCGAGCCGGACGAAGCGACTCGCGCTGAGGCGCGTCGCCTGGGGTACGACGGGCTCTCTGCGTTCGAAGCGAAACGTTGGGCGGTTGCCTACGAGCGGTTCCGCGCGGCAGAAGAGCTGGTGCACTCCCCAGTCTTCGTGCTCTACATGGCTCGGGCGAAGTTGAAGCTTGGAGACCTCCTCGAGGCGTCACGCTTGCTCGCCTCCGTGGAGCGATCAGGCCGCCCTGGGGAGGACGCTGCATGGCAGCGTGCGAGAGACGACGCCGCCCACGAGCTGGTGGAGCTCGAGCGGCGGATCCCGAAGCTCGTCGTTCAGGCGGAGCCCGCGCCGGCGAACTACGGCCTCCAGGTAGACGGCGAAGCCGCGAAACTGGGTGAGCCGCTGCGGCTCAACCCCGGAAAGCACACGGTGACGCTGCTGGTCGGTCAACAGCGTCGCGTCGAGACGTTGGAGCTGGCGCCTGCCGAAGGCACACGCAAGCTGGTCCTGAAGCTCGAAGAGGGCTCCTCTCCCCCAAGAAAAGCGACTGCGAAAGCGACCGAGACGCCTCCGCAGGGCGACGTAGGGCAGGACACTCAAGGCGATGAGGCGACGGGAGTGCCCGCTTGGCTCTCCTTCGGAATGATGGGACTTGGCGCTGTGTCCCTTGGCGTTTCAGGCTTCGCGTGGCTCAAGGCCAATGACCAAGCGGATGCTGCGAAGGAGAACTGTCAGGGCAATGTTTGCCCTGAGGAAAATCAAGGGGCGAAGGACGACGCCTTGCTGTACGCAAACGTCAGCACTTGGACACTGATCGGCGGTGCGGCGCTCGTGGTTGGCGGTGGCGTGCTCTGGCTGACGTCCAGCGACTCGAAGACCCAGGTCGGCGTGGGGCCGCGCTTCGTGACGGTCCAGTCGAGCTTTTGACCTCTAGTTCTTGAGGGTCTCCAGCTCGAGCAAGCAGGATGGCTCGTCGGGGATGGTAGCGCGGCTGATCCGCAGGTAGTCGACGAACACTTCCGTGTCCAGCGTCGGGCCCGAGTAGACGTGGGTCGCCGTGCCGAGTTGGTTGAAGTTTTGTGGGTGAAATTCGTTTCCTTCGGGAAATCGTCGGATGACCCGGAGGGAGGACTCCTGGCCGCTTTGAGCCACGAGGAGCATGTCGTTTCCGCTGCGGCACATGCCCGCGAAACCCACCAGATCCCCGGTGAACGTATTCAAGGTTTCGTTCGTGCTGGAGGGAGAACCCAGCGGGGTGGCCTGGGGCAGCGCTCCATAGGTAGGAGTGCCGGTGACCGGTGCGCCCAGGGTGCTGAGAGTGATCAACACGTTTGCGATCCCGGTTGGGGCGCGCAAGACGATTCCACCGCCGGCGAAGCCGTTTTGGGGGATGCCGCTATGGGTCGCGAGCGACTGCACACGCACGTGGCTCAGCGCCGCGAAGTCCCCGCTGGGGATCTGTTGGTAAAAGAAGCTGCCTTCGCTCTGACCGTACCAGGGAGTCACGTCCGGCACGACGCGCAGCGCGCCAGCGCTGAAGTCGTAGGTGGTGCCGCTGGTGACCTGGAGCTGGAAGCAAGCGAGGGAGCTCGAGTCTTCGTATTCGCTCCCGAGGGTTCCACAGTCGCTGCCGCCAGTTGAATTCCCTGCGGAACCTGAAGAGCCTGCAGCCCCTCCAGTCGCTGCCGTGCCGCCAGTCGCTGCCGTCCCGCCAGTCGCCGCCGTCCCGCCTGTACTCGAGCCGGCCATGCCAGCAGCGCCGGCGCTTCCTGCTGATCCCGCGTTGCCAGTGCCAGCCATGCCGGAGGTGGCCGCCATACCTCCGGTGGAGCCACCCGCGCCGCCGGAGCCCGTGAACTCCAGGCTGTCGAGCTCGAGCAGTCCGCCGCACGCCGTGCACGGCACTAGCAGCAGCGCCGAGACGCCGAGTAGGCGGCGGGCGTGGCTCATCGCTTCACTCCCAACTTGCTAGCGAGCTTCCCGAGGTAGCTGCGCTCGAGCCCAGCGATGCGCGCCGCTTCCGACTGGTTCCCGCCGGTGTGTTCGAGCAACTGCTGCAGGTAGATGCGCGTGAACGCAGCGAGCAGCGCGTCCTTCTGTTCCGCGTAGGCTCGACTTGGATCGACCCAGCTGCTGAGCGGACCATCCAGCTCGTTTCCAGTCGCTGCCGCCTGGGTGAGCAAGCCGATCGCTAGGTACGCCTCCACTGCATTTCGTAGTTCGCGCGCATTTCCCGGCCAGTTTTGTGCTTCCAGTTGCGCGAGGAAGTCCTCTGGCAGCACTGCGCCTCCCGCCTTCTGCGCGAAGGACGCGGCCAGTAGCCGAATATCCTGTCGCCGCTGGCTGAGGCTCGGTAGCTCGAGGCGCACCACTGCCAGCCTGAAAAACAGATCCTCACGGAAAGAGCCGCCGCGCCGAGCCTCGTCGAGGTTTCTGTTGGTGGCGGCGATGACTCGCACGTTCACCTGGCGGGGCAGGTTCTCGCCGACTCGTGTCACCTCTCGCGCCTCGAGTGCGCGCAGCAGGATGGGCTGCACGTCGAGGGGCAGCTCCCCGATTTCATCCAAGAAGAGCGTGCCACCGTCGGCCAGCTCGAAGGCGCCGGCTCGCGTCTCCGAGGCGCCCGTGAAAGCGCCCTTGCGGTGCCCGAATAGCTCGCTCTTCACCAGATCGCGATCCAGTGCAGCGCAGTTGATCGCGACAAAGTTCCCTGCGGATACGGCTGAGCCAGCGTGGATCGCGCGAGCCACCAGTTCTTTCCCCGTGCCGCTCTCTCCTTCGAGCAACACACTCACGAGGGACCCTTCGAGGCGCTGCAAGATCGCAAACAGCTTGAGCATGCTCGGGGAGTTCCCAAGCAGACCGCGATAGCCTTGGTTTGCCAGGGGTAGGTCTAGCAGGTCGCTCAACTCGAGCTTGAGACTCACGGAGCCCAGCATCAGCTCACTGCCCGGCGTGAGGATCGCGCTCTCGATACGCTGACCCAGATAGCGGGTCCCGTTGCGACTGCCCAGATCGCGCACCGACACGCCTTCTGCAACGAGTCTGAGCTCCACGTGTCGCCGCGAGACGGTGGGATCTTCAATGATCAAGTCGCAACCCGGAGCCGCTCCGATGATCAGCCGGCCTTCCTTCAGGGTCCACTCCGCCGGCTGTGCAGGTGCGCCGAGGACACGCACGCGCACCGAGAGAGGCGCTTGCACGGTCTCACCGCGCACGGCGTGCGTTGCGTCCCCAGCAGTAGCTTGATCGCTCACCACCGCTGTATAGCTGGCAGGAGAAAGTGGGCAAAGCCGCGGAATCATAGGGGCGCCCGTCGGAGGCGCAGCGCAGCGCATTCCGGCCTGAGTGCATGGGACATGCCGCTTCGCGTGAAGCGCGGTTGCGCGAGGTTTGTGGGGAGAAAGCCCCCAGCTGTCTCCTCCGACTGAGGAATGCATCCCACAGCTTCGGGCTCTCGATCACTCATATCGAGCGACTCATCCTCGGGGCCGCAGCGTGAACCGCAGCGAAATCCGCCCGCGCGCTGGAGAGGCGTTTTGGCACTAGACTTGCGATGCCCGCTGCCGTTGCCTGGAGGTTCTTATGCCGAGATTGAATAGCTTGGGTTTGGGGTTAGGTGCGCTGCTTCTCGCGACGCTGACCGGCTGCAGCGACGACTCGGGAGAAAAGTCCTCAAGCTCGGGTGGCGCTGCTGGGAGTAGTCAGGGCGGCGCCTCCGGCAGCTCCGGCTCCGCAGGTAGCGCCCAGGGAGGCAGCGCTGGCCTCGCCGCTGGCGGCAGTGCGGGGTTTGCTGCTGGCGGCACCGGGGCGACGAGCGGCGGCAGCGCCGGAGGCGGAGCGGGTGGTTCTTCGGGCAGTGCTGGCAACGCGACGGGGGGCAGCGGCGGCTCCGCAGGCAACGCGACGGGAGGCAGCGGCGGCGCTGGCTGTCCAACGGGCCTGGACGACGAGTTCAACGATCCTTGTACCTTGAGCCAGTGGACGGCGGAGAACTTCCCCGCATCCGCCGCGAGTTACGACATTGGAACAACAGAGTCAGGCTTTCTGACTATTTCGTTCAGCGCGAGCACGCCCAACCAGACGGCGTGGTACGCGAGCTACCGGGGGCCGATCCTGCACAAGCGAGTCAGCGGCAACTTCTGGGTGATGGCTGAGGTACACGCCCAGCACATCAACGATGCGAACAGCGCGCCGACGGGGAGCTACAACTCCGCCGCGCTGCTCGCCAGGGACGTTACCACGCCTGGCCACTGGTTGATGCACAGCCTTGGGCACCACGGTGGCAACAGCAACGGCCCCGGCGCAGGGCTGCCCGGCGGGTGTCCGAACCAAGGGGAATTCGTGGGCGTCGGTAGTGAAGACAAGATCACCGTGAACCAAGCATCCACGTTGTGCCTGAATCCCAGCACCGCGTTTCGTGGTCGACTCGCGCTTTGTCGCATGGGAACTCAGTTTCACATGCTTCAAAAGCTCGAAGGCGAGTCGAGCTGGACGGAGACGAACAACTTCACCCACGCCCAGGTGGGTTCGGAGATGGACGTCGGCCCCGTGGCGAATGCGTGGGGTGTACCGCCCGACGTGAGTTCCCGTTTCGACTGGATCCACTTCGGCGTCCCAGCAAGTGACGCTGACTGCAGCGCCGCAGCCTTCGAGAGCGCGCACCCGTGATATACGCCGAACCATGCGGTGGTGGTTGTGGCTAGGGGCGTGCGTTGGAGTCGCGGCTTGCAGTAGCTCTGGGTCCAGTGGTGGCGAGGGCGGAAGCGCGGGCAGCGCAGGTGCCCAGCCCGACGCATCAGCTGTAGGTGGCAGCGCGGGTTACGGGGCAACAGCCGGGGCCGGCGCAACGTCTTCCGGCGGCGCAACGTCTTCTGGCGGCGCAACGTCTTCCGGCGGAGCTGCGGGCACCGGCGGGGAAGACGCGGGGCTTGCTGATTCCGGAACTGACGCGGACGCTGGCGAGGATGTGTGTTCCGAGGATCGCAGTCAGGACCCGGCGCGCATCTTCTTCCTGGGCAATAGCTTCACCTTCACCGCGAACATGCCCCAAGTCTTCGAAGATCTGGTGGTGGCGAGTGGCTTCACCCCGCCCACCGTTGGTGTACGGGCCGTCGGAGGTCAGACGCTGGCGTGGCACCGTGCGGATACAGACGTCGCGTCAGGACCAACACGCATTCGTGAAGGTTGGGATGTCGTCGTGCTGCAGGAGTTCAGCACCCGGCCGACGGACTCTGTGGGGCCGGCGCAGCAGTTCAAGGTCGACGCGACCTGGTTTCATGATCTCGCCCTCGAAGCGAACCCGGACACCCGGGTGTTCTTGTACGAGACGTTCGCCCGTCGAGCGGGTCATTCACTCTATCCCGGTACGTTCCAAAACCCCGCGGATATGCAGGCGCAGCTACGCCTCCACTATGACGACTGCGGCTTGAACTACATCCCCGCCCACACTCAGGCGCCTGCGCCGCGGGTTGAGGTCGCACACGTCGGTGATGCCTGGGAAAACCAACTGGCCACCGGCGAGCCACCGCGCCTGCATGGAGACGACGACTACCACCCCAATGCCTATGGCGCTTACCTCACGGCGCTGGTGTTCCTCGGCGCGATCTACGACCGTTCCACGCTCGGTCTGCCGCCAGTTGCCATCGATGCAGAGACCGCCCTCTTGCTCCAGGCGCGCGCGGACGAGGTGACCCACGCGACACGCAAGGTGCCGAGCATCGCGTGTCCGGTGCCATTCGCCGTGGGCGACGCGGTGCGCGTCGATTTCGGTCCGACTTCGGCAACGGGCTGGAGCATGCATGATGCGCTGACGGGCGGCAGCGGGCCGCTCACGAGCGTGCAGGGGGCAATGACGGGGATCCGCGTGAACAGCTCGGGCTTCAGCGGCGTCCAGACCGGTGGTTCCGCGGTGAACAGCCTGGGCATGCCCGGTGAGGTCTCCAGCGACTCCCTCTGGGTGGGTTCCTTTGACGGTCATGAAGCGGCGCTCGGCCTGAGCGCGGAAGTCGTTCTCACCGGGGTTCCTGATGGCCGCTACTCCTTGACGCTGTTCGCGTCGCGGGACGGAGACGACGCAGGGCGCGGCCGCTTGACTCGCTATGGCGTGGGCAGCGAGGTGCGCGACCTGGAGACCTCCGACAACACGTCTCAGAGCGTCAGCTTCAGCGGCCTCGAGCCGCAAGCGGGGCTGATTCGCGTTCGCGTCGCTGTCAGTCCTGACGGCCTTGGGCGCTTCGCGTACCTCGGCAGCTTGAGCCTGGAACGCAGCGAGTAGGCTCCTCGGGCGGCGAGGGGGCAAAAGCTTGGCCCAGTGCGCTGGCCTCACGGGACAATTGCGTTCGGAGTCTCGACCAGGCTCCGAAAGGACGAACCATGGCGCTTCAACCCACTCTCGAGCTTCAAATCCGCGAAAAGCAGTCCAGCGTCCCGGAGATCATGCCTCCGAACGCGAGCGACTGGTTGGTGACGAACGGCTCCGCGGTGGTCGGTCCCGTATCGACCGGACTCTTGCTGCGAGGGGTCTCCTTCGGTCGCATCCCTGGAGAGTGCATGGTGCGTCAGGTGCATTGGAATGACTGGCGTTTCCTTGAGGAGATACGCGAGGTCCGCTCCCTGCATCGCTACAAGGATTTGATGGGCAGCACCTGGCACCCATCGCCAGACTTCAGCCTGCCGAGCGCGAAGGAAGACGCGCGCCTGCGCACTCGCGCGGAGCTCATCGGTGCCCGCGATCCAGGTGAGGTACTCCTGCTCGGGCTGAACGCCGCATCAGAGCAGCTAGGGGCGGACCTCGGCCTGTTGCACCGCTTCCGCGAGCCCTACGTCGGCATGGTCACCTCGTACGCCGTTGGGCAGCCGCTGTGGCATCAGCTTGGGGATGTGTTGCGCCAGGACGATCCCGTCGTGGTCGCCGCGTGCCAGCACCGAGGGGTGATTGGCAGTCGCATCCAGGGGCCGGCGCAGACTGCCATCGCGCGGCGCCTGGCCGTGTTTTCCGGCGGGTTGCCTCTTGGAGGCGTCGCGATGTTGCCGGTGTTCGGCTACGGCCGACTGCTCGGCATGTTGGAGCTCGGGCGCCTACGTCGAGGCTTCCGCGTGGCTGACAAGGCGACCTTGGAAGGCATCGGGCAGGCGATCAGCGAGCGCATCGACGGCAGCCTCTGGGCCTGAGCCGCAGGCGGCCATCGGCGGCGGCTCTTTGATGGCGGTGTGCTAGACGGGCGCCATGTCCGATGTGCCTCCCGAACCAGCGTACGACGCCTTCAGCGCAGACGAGCTCTTCAAGGAGTTCTTCTGGCGCTGGTACAAGCCCCTCGAGCGCGAGGTTCGGGGGAGAGATGCGCTGGGCGACGACGTCGAGCCGTTGAGCGGCAGCGGAGAGTCGCGCCTTCCCTCGTACGTACGAGGCAACGTGCTGCGCCAGCTGGCTCGTATGACCGATGCCGCGCGGCAAGACCAAGCTAGCTATCTACCGCCCAATGGTGAGCTGGGCTTCGAGTGGCTGCGTGCCTTCGAAGAGCACTACAGCGTGCGTGAGGCCCAAAACCTGGTGGTCGCGGCAGACGCCGAGAACTCGACGAACGACTTCGTGGTGCTGGTGTGCGAGCTGGGCGCGGTGGTTGGTGCGTTGCTCAGCCAAGCCGAGGGCCTCGAGTGGGTGCCTGAAGCGCCGTACTGGGAGAGCTACCTCGTCGATCGGGAGCGTGCCCTCGTGGTGCGCCCGTTTGCGGCGGCGCTGCGTTTCATGAGCACGAGCCGTAGCTACGCCCTGGGTGAGTGGCTATTGATCGCCCTCGAACCTGGGCGCCGTCGATCGTTGCTCAGCGCGTAACTGCTCCACGCGGACTAGCCAACCAGGCTTCGCGCGATGCCAGCCAGGACCTGCACCATGGGCCCAAAGCGCAGCGCCGTGTCGCTCGAAGCGTTGCCATCCAGGCCGCGCTTGTAGACACCTTGTAAAATCGCCGCGAGGCGGAACAGGCCGAACGCCACGAAGTAGTCGAGCTCGGGGACACCGTCGCGGCCGGTGATGCGCGCGTATTCCTCGACGTAGGCGTCCCTTTTCGGGATCCCCAGGGATTCGAGATCGGCACCCACGTAACCTGAGCCAGTGAAGTCGCCCGCGGGCAGGTGATACAGCATGCAGTGGTACCCCAGATCCGCCAGGGGGTGACCGAGTGTCGCGAGCTCCCAGTCGAGCACGGCGATGACTTTTGGCTCCGTTGGGTGAATTATCAGATTTTCTAGGCGGAAATCACCATGGGCGATGCGCGTCTCGTCTCCCTCAGGGATGTGGGTCGGCAGCCAGTCGATCAAGAAGTTCATGTCCGCCAGGTCTTCGGTCTTCGACGCGGCGTATTGCTTGCCCCAGCGTGCGACCTGGCGCTCCATGTAGTTGCCCGCCTTACCGAAGTCGCCGAGCCCCACCTCGTTCGGCACGATTTGATGGAGCTTGGCCAGAGTCTGAATCGTGGCGCTGGCGATGGCGGCACGCTCTTCGCGATCTCTCGCTTCGGGCATCAGCGGAGCGCGGAAGATGCGCCCTCGGACGTGTTCCATGACGTAGAACGGCGTACCGATCACGCTTGGATCTTCACACGCGACGCGCACCTTGGGCACCGCCACTTCCGAGCCCTGGAGTGCCTTGAGCACCCGCCACTCTCGTTCCACCGCGTGAGCCGACGGGAGCAGCTTCCCTGGAGGCTTCTTGCGAAGCACGTAGCGCTCAGTCGACTCCCCCTCTCCGACCTCCAGCAGGAACGTCGGGTTCGACTGCCCACCCTTGAACTGCTGAACTCTGAGCGGGCCCGGGTGCAGCTCGAACTCACTTCTCAGGTACTGCTCAAGCTTCGCTTCGTCGAAGCGATGCGCTTCGCGCACCGGGCGCAGTTCAACGGGGGCGCTGTCGGCCTGACTCATGGGAGCAGCTTACGCGCCACCTCCAGAATGGTGAAGCGTTCAGGTGGCGTCTGGCTTGAGCAGATCGGACAGCAACGCATCAGCGCGGTCGTCGCTAATACCCAGGCCCTCGATGAGCTTCTGATAGAGGGCGCGCTCCTCGGCGGAGATGTGGTTGTCTGCAGCGGCCACCGCGGCGGCGAGCACCACGGTGATTTCGGCGCGGATGGGATCGTGCTTCAGCGCGTCGATACATTCCGCGAGGCAACCCGCTTCGCCGAGCTCCGCGACTCGCTTTGAAGAGGCGTCGATCATCGACTCCATGTGAGCGGTGCGGACCCTTCCGTTGCTCAGCACATCCAAGGCGCCGCGAAGCACCATGCGCTCCACGTTCAACACCTTCCGATCGGCGGCCATCATCAGGTACATCGCCTCACACAGCGGGCCGTACTCTTCCACGACGCTCAGCGCCTCGACGAGATCGAGGCGGGCGGAAGGCAGGTTCAACGAAGGACGGTCACCACGTCTCTGAAGCTCGTCTCGCAGCGACTCCAGGCGCCTCTTGTGCAGCGGGAACACAGCATTGGGTTAATCCGCCCATCGCGGGAAGCCAAGCGCCGCGATTCGAGCGGCCGAGCGCGTGCGGTTCAGGGCTCGAGAAGGCCGCGGAACCGCGACTACTCTACTGTTCGTCCGAGTAGGTGCGGGATCGGGCCCACTTGCGCCGCCAGCTGCGGCGCGAGAGCAAAACCAGACCAAACAGTCCGAGGCCCAGCGACCAACCCTTGCCCGCCGGTTGCCCCGAGATCGAGAAGTTGCAGTTGATCACGATGTCGCGAGGGTGAAGTGCGTGAACCACCGTGACCATCTGTGGGTTGGTGGCGTCTTGAGTCGCGAGCACGGCGGAGTACTTCCCGTCGAGGTTCGCGATATGCATGCCGTTGCCGCTCGGAAATCCCTGCGAGTCGAAGCTCAGTTGGGTCCAGATCACCTGACGGCCGTCAGGGCTGTAGCGCGGATCGATGTCGTTGCCGTTGTCGTCGCCAAAGCGCCGGGTCGGTGTGCTGAAACCGTCGACCACCAGCTCGTAGATGTTCGAGTCTACGTCGTTCGGACCCTTGGCGGAGAACACGATCGACTGACCGTCAGGCGCCACCGAGAAGGAGCTCAGGTCAGCGTATTCGGTGCCGATTAGCGTCTTCGCCGCGCCGCAGTCGGTGCCGGTCACCAAATGAATGCCAACGCCCAGTGAGCCGCCGAGGGAGCGAATCAAGATGCCGAAGGGCGTGAACGCGAACTGCGCGAGCTTGTCCACTTGCTGCACCGTGCAGGCCAATCGCTGTTGCTTGTCCGGATTGCCCGGTTGGCCGCCACCGACGACGTCGACCGACGAGTAGATGAAGTCACCCGAGTTGTGCTCGAGCCACGCCAGGTGCGTGTCATCCACCCAGACGGGCACGACACCGCTCAAGACATCGTTGCCGTACAGGATGCGCCGGTCCGTACCGTTTACGCCGATCGTAGCCAGACGCACGCCGCCGTTTGCCATCGACGTATCGAGGTACGCCAAGCGTGTACCTCCCGGGTTCAGCGCGAACAGACCCTGGATGCGACCCTCGGTGGAGCCGTCTACCAGCGTGCGCTGCTGAGCATCGCCGCACTTGTTGACCACGGGAGAGACGCGCAGTGAGGACGTGCCCTCCCCAGTGTTCGCGTCGATGTTGACCTCCGGATAGAACACGCCGTCGCCCATCGGCATGTTCCAGCCCGGAAGCGCCATCAAACCACCTAGGAACTCCGTGTCGTTCTTCGGGTCGTTACTCCCGAGGCTCAGCTTGCACGAGACATCTCGGGCGTGCTCCGCGTCGGAATCTACGACTCGAATGAAGTAGTCGTAGCCCTGGGTTCCACCACGTCCCTCGACGAAGGGGACGGGTAGCGCTGGAACGACGACGGTCACGTCCTGGTTCACCGAGCGGTTGTCCGTCGTGGTCGCGGTGACGTTGAAGGTGTAGCTCCCGCCCTTATCCCCAAGGAAACTAACTTCGCCCGGATTGCTGACGTCCAGGCTTGAGTCGCTAACCTGACTGTTTGGCGGGGCGGAGCGGATTACCCAGCTGAAACTGAGATTCTGACCTTCGGGATCCGTGCTCCCCGTGGCGTCCAGCGTGGTCGTGAAGCCAACCAAATCGGGTGTGCTCTGCACGTCGATCGTCGGGTCCTGCAGCACCGCACCGCCGGTCCCTCCAGCGCCCCCACCAGCGCTACCCCCGGTTTCTCCGCTGGCACCGCCAGTGGCTCCAACGCCGCCGCTCGAGCCAGCAGAACCTGCGCTCCCGCCGTCTCCGGCGGTCCCGGCGCTCCCGGCGGTAGCCGAGCCGGCACTGCCACCGTCCCCGTCGATGTTTTCCGCCCGATCCTTCGCCGTACAAGCGAGAGCAAGCAACCCTAACGCGCCCAACCAAGCTGAAGTTCTCACGGCGTTCAGTATCGCGGGGTCCTTGGAAGGTGTCGAGATGCCGGCCGCGTTGAACTGTGTCGACGGCGCCAAGTGGTTGTTTGTTGCCGTCTTCGCTGTCTCGAATCGACGGGTCCTCGAGTTCGACTCGTGAACACCCACGCAGCATGCGGAGCGGTGCCGCTCCCCCCCCAAAAAAAAACCGGCCCTCAGCTATCGATGCGCTGAATGTCGAGGGAGATGTCAGCTGCTGGCGCGGAGTGGGTGAGTGCGCCCACGCTGATGATGTCTACGCCCTGGCTCGCGAGCTCAGCGATGCGCGGCAAGGTGATCCCCCCGGAAACTTCAATCAATGCGCGACCGGCCGCTCGTGCCACGGCCGTGGCGATCTCGCTCGGCGCAAAGTTATCGAGCATCACGATGTCGGCGCCGGCGTTCAGGGCCTCGTCTAGCCCATCGAGGCTCTCTACTTCGATCTCAATCTTCGTGGTGTGAGGCGCGTAGTCCTTCGCGCGGCGCACGGCTTCGCTGATCGAGCCCGCGGCCTCGATGTGGTTGTCCTTGATCAGCACCGCTGAGCCCAGCGTGTCGCGGTGATTGTGGGCGCCGCCGCAGCGCACGGCGTAGCGCTCCAGCGCCCGCAAGCCCGGCGTCGTCTTGCGGGTGTCGACGACGCGCGTCTTCGCTCCTTTGGGCACGGCTGCGGTGTACGTGTGCGCCATGGTCGCCGTACCGCTCATGCGTTGCACGAGGTTCAGCGCCGTGCGCTCCGCCATGAGAATGGGCCTGGCTGCGCCTTCCACCCGCCAAATCGGAGAGCCGGGCTGCACCAGCTTTCCATCGGGCTCACACACCTCGAAGGAGAGGTCGTTGGCCAGGCGCTTGAACACGCGCTTGAACACGTCACCGCCGCACACCACGAGCTCGCTCTTCGCCTTGGCAGTAGCGCGAGCGCGGGTCTCGGCGCTCACCGTCGCCATGGTGGTCAGGTCTTCCCCCGAGAGATCCTCCGCAAGGGCGCGGTCCACGATTTCGTCGATGATGAATTTGGTTAGCATGTCTTAAATCCGTGAGGAAAAATAGAGCCGCGCTATCGACCAAAGCCGAAGCTGTGGGCAATGTAGGCCGCAAACAGGTTGCACATGGCATGGAATAGTACGCCGGAGCCGATGCCGCCCGTGCGCGCTCGCATCCAGCCAAACAGCAGCGAGGGAAAGAACACCGCGAGGCGATCCGGGCGCAGCTCGGTGGCAACATGGCCCACCGCGAACAAGGCACTCGAAACGATCAGCCCGGGCCCGACGTATGCTCCCAGGAGCTTCCAGCGCGGCGCCCAGGCGCGATCGAGCTCGCTCTGGAGAAAACCGCGAAAGAACGCCTCCTCTGGCAGGGCGATCACCGCAATTTCCCCGAGCACGTCCTGGCCCAGGCTCGGCAGTGCAGCCGCGTTCCAGGCGTGGCTTGGTTTCCACCACCAGAGCCAACCCACGACGAACGGCGGAAAGAAGATCAGCGCAGCGCCGAGCGCCCACAGCAGCGCGCGTAGGGTGGAGCTGGCCAAGCGTCGCGGTTCGATGGGCGTGGTCTCCAGCACCCCTCCCAAGGAGAGCCCGCTCGCCCGCACCTCTGCGTCGCCCTTCTTCGAGAGCGCGAACCAGTAGGTGGCGAGCATGAACGTCAGGCCGACCCCAGTGGCGGCGTAGTCCCTGGGCAGGCCATACGACAGCGCCGTGACGACGGTGCTCACCAGCAAGGTCAGGCCGATGGCGCGCAGCGCGATCGACGGGCTCTTGGGTACCGCGGCGGTCACTGGGCGCGTTCTACGCCATCCCGAGCAGGTTCGCTGGCGTTTCTATGCGCTGGAGCGGTCCTCGGTTCCGACAGCTCCGCGGTAGATTTCCGTCGCCAACGATTCGCCGGAAGGCGTTGCCGTTCATCATCTCCACCTGCACCCGCGCTTGAGATAAGGTCGCGCGGCTCTGTGACCGTCGGCTTCATGGCAGTCGCGGAGTGGCTCGCGCAGCTGCTTTTTCGCGCGAGTTGGATCCCTGCGCCGACCCAGGAGCGGCACGCCATCGTCGGAGACCCGCCCTCGGGCCCGGCATGACGGAGGACACCGATGCTCGATTCCAGCCAACCCGAACCCGTTCAGCAGCCCGCCGTCTTCCCGCCCGCCAAGGCACCTTCCGATCGCGTCCACGCGGCGAAGTGGCCACCCGATGACGACGATGTTGGCGGTGGTGGCGGTCTACCCGCCGGTGGTGGCGGAGGCGGCGTTCCGGCCGGCGGCGGCTTCGACGGCGGCGACGGCAACTTCAAGAAGGGTCGCTTCAAGCCCGTCGCGGTGCTCGTCGGCTTGCTCGCCGTGGGCGGCCTGGCGGCTGCCCTGGCGCTCGGTGGCAAGCAAGACGCGGAGAAGCTCACCGTCGAGCAGGCCGAAGAGCAAAAGAAGGCCATCTTTATCCTCCCGGAATCGGAGCAGATCCCGAAGTGGCGCCAGTGGGCCACTGGGGATCGCAGCGACTACCTCAAGCAGGAGGCGATCAAGCAGCTCGCCTACATGAAAGATCCCGATGGCGTCGATCTGGCGATCGCCGCCCTGAAGGAGCCATCGGAGCCCCTGCAAGCGCAGGCAGCCGTGGCCCTGGCCTGGTACGGACCCAAGCTCGCGGAGAAGGCCAAGCAGCCCTTGCTCGAGGCGTTGAAGACAGCAGGCCCAGGCTCGAAGCCGCAAATCGCCTGGGCGCTCGTGGAGCTTGGGGAGAGCTCAGCCTTCAACGAGATCATGACGCTCTATCGCCTGGGTCACCTCTCGAAGGTCCAGCGACTCGACGGTGGCGTCGCGTTCGACACCGAAAAGATCGTCGCGCTGGTGAGCCTGGACGATCTGGCCAAGCTCTACAAGGATGAGAGCGGTGCCGTGCGGCAACTCGTTGCCACGGTGCTCAGCCGGCACGCGGATCCCAAGTACACCGATCAGCTGATCGAGCTGTTGAACGACAAGGACAAGGAAATCAGCCGTCAGGCGGCGCCTGGCCTCGGCAAGATCGGCGACGATCGCGCCCGTCAGCCGCTGGTGCGCGCGATTCGCGGTGCCGACAAGGACAGCCGCAAGGAGTACCTGAAGGCGCTGCGCGACGGCATCGGCACCGCCGGCCTGGTGCTCGCCTTCGATACCATCGAAGAGGGCGACACCCCGGAGCAGAGCTGGCACCAGACCAAGGTCATCATGGACATGATCCGCGAACTGGCGGATCCGCGGGGAGGCGACGCGCTGTTCACGTACATCGCCACCAAGCCGCACATCCACTGGCAGACCGAGGCCGCCTTCGCGCTCGCAGAGATTGGCGATGTGCGCGCCGCGCCGACGCTGGCCAAGCGCCTGCGCATGGATCCGCTGAAGATCTACTCGGACAAGAACGACTACGAGATGATGCTGAAGCGCGACGACAAGGAGCGCGTCGTGGCCTCACGCATGCTCGCCGACCTGGGGACGCTACATCCTGACAAGGCGGAGCAGCTGCGCGTTCAGACCGAGGACGCGATCATCTTCTGGATCCACGACCTGCCGACGCCCCACGCCAACGGATTGCGCGCGCTCTCCAACATGAAGAGCGAGAAGGACATCAAGCAGCTGCGTGACTGGGCGTTCCCGCCGGAGGCGCTGCCACTGGAAGGGCAGCAGCCGCCGCTCCCGAAGGCCTGGGAAATCTCCCAGAGCGCGTTGCGCTACATCGGCACCTACAAGGACAACCAGGACTTCCCGAACCTGGTGAAGCAGTTCGACCGCAAGCCGCCGGACATCACGGTGACCATGGACGGCTTGATGGGCGGCGGCATCGCGATGCTCGGCATGGCGCTGCGCGCGGTGGGCTACGGCGCTGCGGACGGCCTCAGCGAGTTCGGCGACAACAAGGCCTTCAAGCCCATGCTCGAGTACATCGAGCGTCCGAAGGAGAACGAGCAGAGCCGCATGCGCGCCTGCGCGGCCCTCGCTTGGGTCGCCAAAGACGAGGACATGATCGAAGTCGCCAAGAAGATCGGCGAGTACAACAAGCCTGACAAGGACGACCAGTTCCGCAGGGAATGCTTGCTCGAGACGTTGATCCAGCGTCCCACCAAGGGCACCTCGGCGGCGCTCGTCGAGCTGATCACCCCCGAGGCTTCGCTCAAGGCGCGTAACCAGGCAGCGCGCGCGGTGGGTATGGCAGGCTTCGATCAGGCGGTGGAAGACAAGCTCTTCAAGCTGATGGAGAGCGATGCGCTGCGCGTCGATGCCGCGTTGGCGTTGATGCTCGGCGGCACCGAGTCCACGGCCAAGCGCGCCATGGCCTTGTTCGCTGACAAGGACAAGACCGAGGTCGAGGCGTTGCAGCAGCTTTGGTACAACACCTTCGGCTACTGGAGCACCGAGGACCTCGAGCAAGGGCGTATCTTCCGCTGGATCGATAACGCCCAGGCCATCAGCGAGGTGCCGATCAAGCAGACGCCTCAAGAGTGGGCGCGGGTGATGCTCGAGAAGCAGATGAACAACCTGTCCATCGACAACGGGCCGCACTCCTTCACGCGCGTGGTGATGCGCATGAAGCTGATGCAAATGGCGAAGGGCAGCGACGAGGCGAAGCGCGCAGGCGCGATCCGCGCGCTCAAGTTCATGGGTGAGCAAGGCGTGCTGCTCTCGCTGCGCGACGAAAAGGGCCCGACCGGCGAGCTCGCCAAGGCGGCCTACCACGACCTCATGAACCCGAAGATCGTCACTGGCGTGGCGATGCCCGAGGACGCGAAGAAGGACGACTGAGCGGCTTCGTCCAGGGTGGGCGCCTCGGGAAAGGCGCTCGCTCACCGTTGCGGGTTTTCGCTGCCCGGAGCGGTGCTAGAGTCAGCGCTCCGTGAGCCCTGCAGCGAAAGCCCACATCACCAAGGCGCCAAAGTTCCTACTTGGCGCCTTGGCGCTTTTTGTCCTGGCAGAAGCGTGTAGCCCCGCGCGCCCGGCGGCGAGCACGAAGTCCAAGGCGACCCCAGAGCTCGCCAACGTGTCGCTTCCTCCCGGTGTGGTGCTGGAGCGGGTGTGTGTGCCGAGCGGTCCGGAGCTGTGCTTCAACGCCATCGACGACAACTGCAACGGCGTGCTCGATGAAGGTTGTGGCCTCCACACCGGGCTCGTGCAGTTCACCATCGCGTGGAGCGAAGCGGACGCGGACGTCGATCTCGAGGTGACGGATCCTAGCGGTGAGCTAGTGGAGGTCGGCCGCGTGAGCGAAGACGGCCTGGTCAAGGAGCGCGACTGCCCAGGTTCGCGCAACGAGTGCCTCGGTCAGAACATCGAGAACGTCTTCCTCGATCAGGGCGAGCCCGCGCGCGGTGAGTACTCGGTCGTGATCCGCGTCGAGAAGCTCGGCACCTCTCAGCCGCCCTTGGAGGTCACGCTGGGCGCTCGGGTTGGCCCGAAGACCTTTGCCACGCGGATCCGCTTCAAGGCTGACGATGAACAACAAAAGCTCGTCTTCGAGCTATGACCAGCACACCCTCGAGTGTGGTGGAAGCGTTCTTGGGAGCCTTCGGCGCATTCTCGCTGAGTCTCGACTGAGCCTCTCTGGGACCGATCAGCCTGGGCTCGACGGGCTCCGCGGCAGGTCTTACGCCCCACCTCGTGGCGCAGGAACGCGAAAGCCGTCAGAACGCGCAGGGCGTCGTCGACTGCCTGATCATCGGAGCGGGTTTTGGGGGGTTAGGGGCGGCGGTTGGTCTCCTCGGATCCGGCGCAAGCGTTGTGCTGTGCGAAGCACTGCGCTACCCAGGCGGCTGTGCCAGCAGCTTCACCCGGGGGGGCCAGCGCTACGAGTCCGGGGCCACGCTGTTCAGTGGCTTTGGTCCAGGACAGCTGTTCGATGACTGGAGCCGCCAGCTCGAACTGGGCGTCGAGTTTCAAGCCCTCGACCCGCTGATTGAGCTGCGTACGCCAGAGCTGGTACTCCCCGTTTGGCGCGACCGCGCTCGCTTCGTCGAGACGCTGTCTGCGCTCGAGCCGCGCTTCGCGTCCAGCTTGCAGCGTTTCTTCGCGGAACAAAAAACCATAGCGGACACCCTATGGCAGCTGTTCGATACGCCGGAGCTGCTGCCCCCGTTTCGCAGCAGCTCTCTGTGGCAGCACTCCCTGCGTACACCGAGCTACCTGAAGCTGCTCCCGCTGATCGGGCAGCCCCTCGGTCGCTACATCGAACGCCATGGCTTGAGTGAGTGCCAGGCCCTCCGGACCTACCTGAACGCGGTGTGCCAAATCACCGTGCAAACCGCTGCAGACGAAGCGGAAGCGCCTTTCGCGCTGGCTGCCCTCGACTACTGCTTTCGCGGGACAGGGCATGTCGCTGGGGGCATTGGCAGCTTTGCCTCCGCGGTCACCGACGCGATCTCACGTCGGGGCACCGACGTTCGCTTCTCCAATCGGGTGCAGCGCATCGCGCGGGAACCGCTTGGAGACTTCCGAGTCGAGACGCGGCACGGCACGTGGCGCGCGCGAAGTGTGATCGCAAACTTGCTGCCTCAAGACCTGGCGCGTTTGCTTGGCTACGCGGACGCGGAGCTCAGAGAGTTGAGCGCGCAGGTCGAGTCGGGGTGGGGAGCCGTGATGAGCTACCTGACTCTGGACGCTACCAAGCTCTCAGAGAAGGCGGCGTTTCACCTGCAGTTGGTCGCGGACACGGAGCAGGAATTTTCATGCGGAAATCACGTGTTCTGCTCCGTGAGCGACGCTCGTGAGCACAGCGACGGGGTAGCCTCGGGATCGAAGCAACGGAGCGCCACGCTCTCGACGCACGTGAAGCTGGCTTGGCTCCGCAGCCTGAGCGAGTCGGAGCGGGCTGATACGGTTCGAGCGATCCAGCAGGCCATGCGCCGCACCCTCGAGCTGCGCGCCCCGGAGGTTGCAGGTGCCGCGCTCCACTGGATGCCAGCTAGCCCGCGCACCTTCGAACGCTTTACCGGCCGCTTTGGCGGATACGTCGGGGGCGTTCCGCGCCGAGCTGGACTCGCAAACTACCGGCGCCTTGGGCCGCTGCGGGTCGAACCGGGACTCTACCTGGTGGGGGACAGCGTTTTCCCCGGGCAGAGCATCCTTGCGGCGGCCCTTGGCGGCTTACGCACCGCCGAAGCAATCTGCGCAAAGGAGTTGGGGATCGGCATTGGCAAGCGGCGCCTCTCGGCACAACATGCCGACCCTCATGTCAGCCCTCCAGCGCGCTCTCGAGGCGCTCCAACGCGGTAACCCCCTCTCTGGTGAGCGCATCGTCACCGACGCCGTGAAGATCGCGGCGCAGGCCTACGGGGCCCAGAGCGGTCGCGCTTGCCAGGCGCACTTCGAGGCGTCGCAGTTCTTTCACGCTGCGGGTAAGCCAACGGAGATGCTCATGAGCTTGCAGGCCGCCGCGCGGGTCGTGCCGCAAAACGAGGAAGAGCAAGCCGCGCGCTTCGGTTACCTGTTTCAGCTGGGCGCGGCCCTGGATCGCCAGGGTCAGCTGTCAGCCGCCGAGCAGGTGTTGCGGGCGCTGGTCTCTGAGCTGAGCGAGACCTATGGCGAGCTCGGTCAGGCGGTAGCGACGGGGAACACGGCGCTCGCCGGTGTGCTCTACGAGCAAGGCGAGATCGAGGAAGCGCTCGCGCTGGTCGACGGCGCGGTTCAGACGCTGGCGTCCCTGGGAGATGCGGGCGTGGCTCCGGCGCTCGCGCTGCGAGCCTTCGTGGTCAAGGCATATAGCCCCGTCGAACCATCATTCCCTGAGGAAATGGAGCTGCCGCCTGAACTAGTCGAGACGCTGGCGGAGGCCGCCCTGGAGCGCGTACCCCAATCAGCGCCACCTCTCGCGCTGTTGGCGCTCTCCGATATCGAGGCGTTGGTTTGCGAGAGCCTGGGAGACACCCACCGGCTGCGTGGTGCCCTGCTGGCGCAGACGGTGCGCACGGCGGCGGAAGCTGGCGACGATGACGCTCAGATGCGTGCGCTGGGGGTGCTCGATAAGCTCGCGAAGGGTGCTGGTGACCTGCTTGGACAAGCGGACATCCAGATCGCGTTGGGAGAGGCTCACGCCGCGCAGGGCCGCAAGGCGGAAGCCATCGCAGCATTCGAGCGGGCGGCGGAGTTCGCTGCGAAGGGCCCGCGAGTGCTGGCGCTTGGCTTGGCGCGCCATGCTCAGTACCGTGCGGCAATAGGTGATGACGCCGAGTCCCGGGAGCTCATGGAGCGTTCCGTTGAAGCGGCGCGTGACTCGAAGGAACAGGAACTGATCGGCAGCTGCCTGACGACCCAGGGCGTGCTCTTGCAGCATGCCGGCGATGATGAGGCCGCGGGCAAGCTGGAGGCAGCGCTCGATCTGCTGACGCTGGGACATCCCGATGCGGATATTGCAACCGAGCACTTGGAGGCGCTGGAGGAGGGCCGGCCCTGTGGGTGTTTTGGGGATACTGCGTTGCTGCAGGCGGTTGCCACCGCTCTCGAGGCGCGCCTGCCCGCGGGCTTGTTGCGCAGCGTGGCCCAAGATCAGGATGGATTCCGCGTTGATCTGGCGCGTGAGCCATCAGCGGAGGAGCACCAGCTCGTCGAGCGCGCGCTGAACGAAGTGCTTCAGGAGGTGACCGCCGCCGCTGAAGACGCATCCGGCAGCTGAGTCAGTGTCCTGACTTGATGCTCATCTCGTCGACTGGACGAACCGATCTGGAGCGGTGATTCTGCGGCCAAAGCCCTGCGGTCCTGAGGTACGCTCAGCGGATCGTGGGGGCGCAGGTTCTTGGCAAGGTGACGCACGCAACGGACGGTCCGCGGGGACCTGACGTGGAGCACCGCATCCAGATCCCTCGGGAGTGGCTCGAGGAAGGCGCCAGCATCGAGTTCGAGCTGCCGCGCAATCTCTCGTGTGCGGTGTGCGGTGGAGGCGGGTGCGACGCGTGCGAGCGCGCCGGAGCCATCAGCACCCGTGGACGTCGTGAGCTGCCCGAGCTGGTGCAAGTGAAGTTGCCAATGCACTCAGACGACGGTCCTCCGTCGTCAGGGCCGCGCTCCTTGGTGATCCGCGTACCCGCCCACGGCGGGCTCGCCCCGGAAGGCAGCGACTTGCCGCGGGGCAATTTGCTGCTGAAGGTCAGGATCGCCGAAGAGCCCGAGGAAGGCGTGACGCGAGTCGAGGACGCGCTCGCCGTGGTCCCGCCGACTCCCGGTCCCGAAAAACCGGCGATGGCGCTTTGGGTCAAGCTGCTGGCAGCGGCCGTGGTGCTGTACGTTATCGTGCTGATTCTGCTGAGAATTTCCGGACGAGGTTGACGCCTGCGGCAGTGCATTTCGAACCTGCGGCGCACTTTGTCCAACAAATTTGCGAGCCCGATTGACGCGCGGCAGCATTAGCCTCTAAGACACCACGCGGCCTGCTGCCTGAACCACCAGGCACGCAACGCTTGAAAAACCAGCTCCCCACGTCGGGACGCTGGGTTTTGGTAAGCCTTGGCAGCCAGGCTGCCTTCCCGTTACTTCTGCGCCCCGTCGCGCGTGTTCCCCGAGAGCTACGCCTTCTCCCCCAAACGGCGTCTAGAGAGGTCCAGATGAACCCCATCGCAATGGCCGCAGTCATCCTCAGTTTGCTCGCGATGTTCGCGTGGAGCGCTCATCGTCGGTGGGCGATGCTGAAGGTGGGTGGCCCCACCCATGAAAGCCGTGTTTCCAACATCGGTGCACGCGCCAAGGCAGTCTGGGTTTACGCCTTCTTCCAGAAGAAGATGCGCTACTACCTGGCGGCGGGTCTCGCGCACCAGTTCATCTTCCTGGGGTTCGTGCTGCTGCTCGCGCGGTCGATCATCCTCTGGGGCCGTGGCTTCGACCCGAGCTTCAACTTGTTCATCCTCGGGCCGGAGCCCGTTGCTGGAATTCCGCTCGGAAAAATTTACAACCTGCTGAAGGACGTGCTGGCGTCCCTCGTCGTGCTGGGCGCGCTGGTGTTCGTGTACTACCGCACGATCAACAAGCAGAAGCGCATGGCGCTCAGCTGGGAGGGTCTGTTGATCCTCGGCATCATCATCACGATGATGCTCGCGGACATCTTCTACGATGGCGCCGCTCAAGTGCTGCACGTGAAGCACGCCGCGCTGTGTGCGAACCCCACGGGCGACCTGGTCGCGACCTGCGGAAGCATCCAGACGATCGTCGCGCCGCTTGGCTCCCACGTTCCCGAGCAAGTCCACTTCAGCCCTTGGGAACCCGCGGGCTCGAGCGCCGCGTTGGCGGTGCAGGGGCTCTCGCCCAACGCGCTGGTCATCCTCGCGCACATCGGCTTCTGGACGCACTCGAGCCTGGTGTTGATCTTCCTCAACATCCTGCCCTACTCGAAGCACTTCCACATCCTGACGGTGATGCAGAACGTCTTCCTGACGGACCTCACCCCCAAGGGCCGGATTCGCCCCATGGCCAAGAACTCTGACGAGCTCATGGCGATGGTGGAGAAGGGCATGGAGTCTGACGACATGCACGCGGCGCCGATTGGCTACGCGCGCATTCAGCACTTCACCTGGAAGGACGTCCTCGACTTCTACACCTGCACTGAGTGTGGACGTTGCTCGGACAATTGCCCTGCGGCAACGACCGGCAAGATCCTCAGTCCCAAGCACTTCACCCTCGACCTGCGGGATCATCTGTATCACCGCCAGGACGAGATCATGGAGGTCACCAAGATCAACCGCGTGCTCCTCGACGACCTACGTCCGAAGGAAGGTGCGGAAGAAGGGGGTGAGGAGAGCGCTGAGGAGTCGACGGAAGAGGCGAGCGCCGAAGCCGACGGCGGCGAGAAGGCCGACAGCGGCGAGCGCGTCTTCGAAGACCTGAACTTGGTGCCCGGCGTCGTTCACGAGGACGTCCTCTGGGCATGCACCACCTGCCGCGCCTGCGAAGAGCAGTGCCCGGTGATGATCACCTACGTCGACAAGATCGTGCAGATGCGACGTAACCTGGTGACCATCCAAGGTGAGTTCCCCGCGGAACTGCAAGGCCCGTTTGATGGCATGGAGACTAACGGCAATCCGTGGAATCTGTCGCGTATGGACCGCGCGAACTGGGCCGAGGGTCTGGACATTCCGCTGGCCTCTGACAAGCCCGACGCCGAAGTGCTCTACTGGGTCGGCTGCGCTGCGAGCTACGACGACCGCGCCAAGCGCATCTCGCGCGCAACGGCAGCGCTGTTGCGTCAGGCTGGAATCGACTTTGCCGTGCTCGGTCAAGAAGAGACCTGCACTGGCGACTCAGCGCGCCGTGCAGGTAACGAGTACCTCTTCATGACCTTGGCCGAGGCGAACATCGAGACGCTGAACGGATACAAGGAGCAGGGTGGGGTGAAGAAGATCATCACGACCTGCCCCCATTGCTTCAACACCCTCGCCAACGAGTACCCGGATTTTGGCGGCAAGTACGAGGTCGTTCACCACACGGACTACCTCCTGGGGCTGGTCGCCGAGGGCAAGCTCAAGCCCGGCAAGTCCGTCAACGCCAAGGTCGTCTATCACGACAGCTGTTACCTCGGCCGTTACAACGACATCTACGATCCGCCGCGCAAGATCCTCGAAGGCATCCCTGGCGTACAGCTCGTGGAGCCCGAGTACTGGACCAAGAACAAGGGCCTGTGCTGCGGCGCTGGCGGCGCGCAGATGTGGATGGAAGAGCAGAACAAGGACCGCGTGAACATCAAGCGGACCAAGCAGCTGCTCGAGACCGGTGCGGACACCATCGCGTCCGCGTGTCCCTTCTGCATGACGATGCTGACCGACGGCATCAAGGCTGAGGAGAAGGAAGACAAGATCAAGCAGCTGGACATCGTCGAGCTGCTCGCCATCTCCTGCGGCGCCGAAGAGAAGCAGCCCGAGGCAGAAGCCGCCGAGTGATCACGCTCCTGGCGTTCTTGGGGTCCCTCTTCAAACGGAGTTGGCCGCCGAGGACGCCAAGCGCGCCATGGGGGGAGGCAGTTCCCTAACTACCGTGCGGAATTATCTGGGCCCCTCAGTGCACGTCGAGGGTGTCAGGCTCGGCCATGGGCGGGCGCCGCTCTAGCAGCTCGTGAGCGGTGGCGCGGCGTACCAGGGGTAGGCGACCGCTCTCGATCAGCTCCTCGAGCTCGCGGCGGCCGCAGAGCGGGAGGTACGGCATCACCAGGGCGTCTGGCGCTCCGGGATTGAGCAGCACGGAGAGCCGCACCCGGCTCCGGGCCACCCAGCGAGACGAGGTGACGATCTCCTGGAGCACACGGCGATTCGCGGGGCGGCGGCTGGTCATGCGCACCACGTCATCCAGGGTGAGGCGTGGGTTTCGTAGCAGGATTTGCACGACCATCGGGTGCGGGTCTCCGAGCAGGCGATCGAAGTTTCTCCGATCGGGTCGGCGAGCCAGACTCCGCCGCTCGCCGAGGGAAAGCTCGCGACCCGTTCCGTAGTCGGGGACACGCAGTTGATCGGGTTGAGCGGTCTCGTCGCTCGCCACCTCTCCACGTCGCAAGACGCGCTCCAGGCTCAGCAGCCGCGCTGTGCTTGCTTCGTCCCGCAGCTCCGCGAGCCAGGGATCGTCTGCCATGCGAACCAGGCACAGAGCGACGGCGACCATCGCCTCCCGGGCTCGGCTGTGTGCGGCCTCGCACTCCACCGCAAGCTCGTTCAGGATCCGGCTCGCGAGCTGAACTCCCCAGCGCGGCAACTCAGCCTGAAGCCAGCGTGCGCGAAGCTCGAGCTCGCTGATCGTCAGCAGCCGGTGCTTCAGCGATCCCGCACCTGCTGCGGATTCAACACTTGGCATCTACCCGTCAGGATAGCGCTGGCTCCAGGCGCCGCCCAGGCTAGCGATCGAGAGCCGGCGAAACAGCGCTGAAGCAGCCCTTCCGCGAGAGTTCGGTGCCGCGCGCCAGCTTTGAAACGAGGGAAGGTCCAAACGCGAGCGTGCGTACACCACACCTCGACGCTTCCCGCATTGACGTACGGGAATGACCTTGAGAGGTAAGTTCAATGGCGCAGCCCGGCTACAATCCCTACGCCGCTCCGCAGGGGCCCGAGTTTCCGTTCGCCCAACCCACGAGCGACTCGATGTTCATCAAGGCGGAGCGAGGCTCGCGCTTCGCCGCGAAGCTGATCGATGGGCTATGCGACGTGGGCGCTATGCTCCCCGGTATCGTGGTCCTGTTCGCCGCTGGCGCGGCCAACGAAGAGGCGCTGATCGTGGTCGGTGGCCTGCTGATGGTGGTCGGTCTGCTCGGAATGGCGATCTACCAGTGGATGGGGATCGTCAAGTCCGGTCAAACCGTGGGGAAACGGATGATGAAGATCAAGGTTGTCAAGCAGGATGGCAGCCCGGTCGATTTCGTGTCCGGTGTGATCCTTCGTAACTGGATCTTGGCGATCGCTGCTCAGGTCGTCGGAGCGATTGGCCTCGTGGACGCGTTGATGATCTTCACCGAGCAGCGTCGCTGCTTGCACGACATGCTGGCGACCACGGATGTGATCGTCGCCGAGAGCTACGCAGCCTTCTGAATCGTGGCGGCGCGCGGTCGACGCGCGTGCCTTTGACTGCAGCGCAAGCATGAGGGCCAGTCCGTCAGGCGGGCCGGCAAACCAAAGCTGCCGCACGGTCTGGACCCACCCTCTCGCTAGCTGGGTGCCGACTCGCGTTTGCGGGGCGTGCCCTTCCAAGCGGGTTTTGTGCTCGTGATGGTCGAGGATTCAGCGCGAGGTGCGGTTCTTCCGCGCTTCGTTGTGTGAAACCGCTGTTTCGTGGAACAGGCCGCGTGACGTGGGGCGCCAAACGACTAGGCTAGTGCCCCCGAGCGCAAGATGGCGGGCAATCAAGCAAAACTGGCGCGCAGGAACTCAGCGCTGCGTGGCGAGGAACGAGAGCCGCTCGACACCACCGCGGATGTCGAGACTCCCGAGCATGTGCGCTTCCGGTTTCGCACGGCGGGGCCCGCGCGCCGAGCCGCTGCCTACGTGATCGACCTGATCGTGCGTACGGTCATCATCAGTGTCTTCGCCTTCCTTGCCTTGATTGGTGGTGCCACCCTGGGGGAGGACGGGATCGGCGGCGTCGGCATCGGTCTGCTGCTGACGCTATATTTCCTCGTGGAATGGTTCTACTACGTTGTTAGCGAGACGCTGATGGGCGGGCGCAGTGTGGGCAAGCGAGCCATGCGCCTCAGGGTGGTGAAGCAGAGCGGCGTGCCACTATCTTTCTCAGACAGCCTGCTACGCAACCTGCTGCGGGGCGCGGACTTGCTCCCGAACTTCTACGTCGTGGGCATCATCGTGATGGGCCGTGATCGGTACTTTCGGCGACTGGGAGACCTGGTCGCAGGCACGCTGGTAGTGAGCGAGGAGTCGTCGCGCGTGCGTGAGCCGCTGATGATTCATCCGCCGCCGACGGCCAAGGAGCTCTCGCGCATCCCCGCGCGCCCAGGGCTGAGCGCCGATGAGGTCGAGGCCCTCGAACTCTTCGTGGGTCGATTTGGGCAGCTGTCTCCGGCGCGCCAGGAGGAGCTAGCTGACCTCGTGGCGCCCACGTTCGCGGATCGTCTCGGCCTGCGCTATCGCAGCGCGGCGCGCTTTCTTGGATTGTTGTATTTCCGTGCGACAAGAGGCGTCCTGCCGGAGGAGTCGCAGCCGACGCGCACGCCGTACATCGCCACGGTTCGTGACGGCTACCAGCCCCCGCAATCGGGGCAGGGGTGGCCATGATTGGACGCGACGAATTCGTTGCGAAGCGCTCCGCCCGCTGGGATGAGCTCGAGCGATTGCTGGTCGACAAGGGGCTTCACCGGCTCCCGCCAGCAACGATCAGCCGCGTTGCCGCGCTCTACCGAGTCATCTGCGCGGATCTCATGCGCGCCCGCTCGCTGGGAATTGGCGCTGACGTCACGGGACATCTCGATGTGCTCGCGAGTCGCGCACACAACGTACTCTACGCCCCAAAGCCCTATCGCCTGCGGGCGCTGTGGGACTTGATCGTGTTCGGCTTCCCGAGGGCCTTTCGTTCGAACTGGCGCTTCAACCTGCTGGCGTTCGTGTTGTTCTACCTGCCTTTCGCTGTAGGTATCATCGGCGCGCTGCACTCTACGGAGTTCGCTGAAGGCATCCTACCGCGCGCGATGTTGCGGGCGATGGAGGAGGCCTATTCCCAAGGCTTCGACGATGGGCGTGCGACCGGTGCGGACGCCGCCATGGCGGGCTTCTACGTCCACAACAACGTCGGCATCGCTTTCCGCTGCTTCGCCACGGGGATCGTGTTCGGGTTCGGCAGCATGTTCTTCCTGGTCTACAACGGCCTGGTGACGGGCGCGGTGCTTGGTCACGTGATCCACGTCGGGCATGGCGCGAACATCCTCACCTTCGTGTGTGGTCACAGTCCGTTCGAGCTGAACGCGATCGTCATCGCAGGCGGCGCCGGATTGCAGATGGGGTATGCACTGGTCCGTACCAACGGGCTGACTCGGACTGCATCCTTGAGGAAACGCGCGCCGGAGCTTTTCTCGCAGATCAGCGGCGCAGCCTTCATGCTGCTCATCGCGGCGTTCATCGAAGGCTTCTGGTCGCCTTCTTCCATTCCGCCACCGGTGAAGTGGGGCTTCTCCGCGGTGATGACCACGCTGGTGTTGGTCTACCTGTTGTTCGTCGGTCGCGAGAAGCGCGCCAAGCGCCGCGTCGCGACGCCAAGCCGCCAGCGTGGTACCGATGACGACGCGGCTCCACCGAGCTCGCGCATGAGCGCGCCGCCTCCCAGTTCTCGCATGTCTGCTCCGCCAGCGTCGGCGCCGCCGCCTTCATTCGCATCCTCGAGGCCGTCCGGATGAACGTCGAGAAGGCCAACGTCGAGATCCGCAAGCGTGCGCTGTTGGAGGTGACCGACCTAGCGTTTCGCTATGTGTTCGGCTTGGGCGGCATGCTCTTCCTCAAGCTGTTCTTGTTCTACGCGGTGCCGCTGGTGGTCATGCTCTGGGCGGCGCAGCACTTCCTCGAGGTGAGCTGGACTTGGATCTGGTTCTGGGCGTTCCTTCTGGGGAGCGGCGTCCAGGGGATCTTTACGGTGGCCGCCGGGCGCCTGATGTTCGAACACGACGTGACTTTCCGTGCGGTGTCGCGTCAGTTCTTCTCGCGTCTTGGTGGCTACATCGGTGCCTTGTTCCTTTCGCGCTTCTTGATGGGGCTGTCTGCTTTGGTGGTGATTGCGCTGCCCATCGTGTGGGTGCGCATGGCTCATGTGCACGAGGCGTCGCTACTGGAGGGAGCGGGAACGGGAACGGCGGTCAAGCGCTCCTCACGCTTCTCCGAGAATTACACCGGCGCGACGTTTGCGATGCTCTTGGTGCTCCTGATCGCGACGTTCACCATCGTGTTTGGGTGTGAGCTGATCGGGCAAGCGCTGCTGCAAGATGTCTTCCAGCTCGGGGCTCCCCTTGGCGACCTGTTTGAAGATGGTGGCTCCCTGCTCGCTCTGCTCGGTTTCTTTCTGTCTTTGGTGTTCTGCGCGACGGCTCGCTTCCTCTCGTACATCGACTCCCGGACGCGTCGCGATGGCTGGGACATCCAGGTGCGCTTCATGGCCATCCGCGCCCGTGCGGAGGAGGCGCTGTGACTGAGGCCGGCGCAGTGATCACGCGAAGCGCAGTGATCACGCGAAAGCGCAGCGCAGTGATCACGCGCAGCGCAGTGATCACGCACAGCGCAGTGATCACGCACAGCGCAGTGAATCCGCGCGGTCGAGTTGGGAGCGTGCTCCTCAGGGCCTGGGTTTGCCTCTTCTTGGCGCTAGGGTTTTCAGGTAGCGCCTCTGCGGCGTCGCAGCACGCGGAGACTACCCTCACCCCCAAACCTGGCTTCGAGCGGGTTCAGGGAAACAACCGCGACTTTCGTAGCGTCCAGTACGACCCCGATGACGGCTACTATGATGACGGGGAGCAAGACGACGATGATGACGGGGATTCGTTGCCTCCGGGAAACGGATATCGAAGCCCCTACGACGACGAGGAACCCGGCTACGACTATCAGCGCGAGATGGAGCGGTCGCGCAAGCGGACTGTCGAGGGTGACCTGAGCAAGATCCTCGGCGACGAACACTACGACTACTGCCGCGATCTCGAGTCGCGAGTGAAGAGCGGCGAGTATCCGCTGTGCAAGTTGAAGGAGTCCGCCAAGGCGCGTTGCCCAGGGTTCGCTGCGGCCTGCGACAAGCCGCCCCTTGAAGACAAGGGGAGCATCGTTGGCGGGGACTCCAGGCGCACGACCCGTGGCGAGGGGAAGAAGCCCGAGGAGGAGAAAACCAGCACGCCGACGCCCAGTGTGAGTCCTGGCATGAGCGGCGCCGCGGTGGTCGTGTTCTGGGCGCTGCTCTTCGGGCTGGCGCTGCTGTTGCTCTTCTCCGTCGCGCGCAATTTCCGCCGGGAAGACATCGTCGAGAAATCAGACGAACCGGAGAAGCTCGATGACGACGGCGAAGGCTTCGTGCCGCGGGCCAAGCGCTCGATCGTGGAAACCGACATCGATCGACTGCTTGCTCGAGCCCGTGCAGCTGCGCAGGCTGGCGACTACGACCAGGCCATGAGTGACGCGCACGCGGCGCTCCTGCGTTACCTGGACGGCAACGGCCTGATCGAGCTGCACCACAGCCGCACGAACGGGGAATACGCGCGCCACCTTCGGGAGCATCCGCAGCTGCAGGAGGCGTTTCGCGCCAGCGCGCGAGAAGTGGAAGCGGTGCAGTTCGGCGCCTCGCAGTCGGGCGCCGACGGCTTCCGACGCTTGATGGGGCGTATCCTCCCGGTACTGGGACGCGCAGCCGCGTTGCTGCTGACTGTGAGCCTACTCACCCAAGTGATGGCGTGCAGCTCGAGCGGCGGCTCCGCACCGAAGTCGACGCCGAGCGGGGACTATGGCCCGGCCGGTGTGTCGGTCTTACAGGGCTTGTTGATCGAGCGCGGGAGCGAGGTGCGGCACCTTGACGGAAAGATCGACGAGATCCCGGAGGATGTGCACACCATCGTGGTGCATGGCCCGACAGACCTGGAGAGCTTCGAGTGGTCGAGGATCATGGCGTGGGTGCGCCGCGGCGGCCGGCTCGTGGTGGCCCTCGACAGTGACCTGCCCGAGACGCAACTCCAGGCGAACCGGATCCGGGCCGCGTGCGATCAACTCAAAGTTGCCGCTGCCTACCCAAACTATTCCGCGGAGAAACTGACTGCCGTCACGCCGGAGGCGCTTGGGCTGAGCGACAGCAGCTATTGGCCGATCCTCGAGTGTTACGACACCGGCAGCGGCCGAGCCACGCCCTACGCGGTCGCGCGAGACCTCGGCCTGGGGAGCGTCGTGGTGTTGCCGAGCTCCGACCTGCTCACCAACGCCTCGATGATCAGCGACGATCACGCCCACGTGGTGATGGACCTGATGTTCGGGACGCCGTCGGTGGTGGTGTTCATCGATACCTGGACGGGTGTAGGGCAGGAGAGCCCGTTTGCTGCCGTTGGGCACGGCAAGTTGAACCCGTTCTTGATTCAGCTGTTCTTGCTGATGGGCGTCTTGTTCTGGTGGAAAGGGCGTCACTTCGCGCGGCCCCAGGATCCTCCCGAGGCGCATCGTCGGGCGTTCCGTGAGCACGTGGAGGCGCTCGGCAGCCAGTATGCGAAGGCGCGCGCGTCGCGCATGGCGCTCGGCATGTACGCGGGTTGGGCGCTCGAAAGGCTTCGCGAGCGCTGCCAACCCGGCGGCAACCGCCGCGGCCTGTTGCCTTTGGCTGCTGCGATCGCCGCTCGGACAGGGCGCGATGAGCGAGACGTGACGCGAATCCTCGTGGAAAGCGAGTCCGCGCGCGATGCCTACACGGCTCCGGGGGAGCCGAACGAGGATTTGAAGCTGATGCGGGAGCTCGAAGCGCTCCTCGCCGACACTGGAGGAATTCGTTGAACGTTGCCGAGTTTAGTCAGTCGTTTCGCGCCGTCGTGACCGAGATGTCTCGGGTGTTGGTGGGCCAGGACGACATCGTCGAGCACGTACTCACCGCGTCGTTGGCTCGCGGGCACGTGTTGATTGAGGGCGTCCCCGGATTGGGCAAGACGCTGCTCGTGCGCGCTCTCAGCCACGTGCTGGGTGCGGGCTTCAAGCGCATCCAGTTCACTCCCGACTTGATGCCGAGTGACGTCACAGGCGGCAACGTCTTCGACCAGTCCAAGGGACAGTTCATGTTCATGCCGGGGCCCGTGTTCACTCAGCTGCTCTTGGCAGACGAGATCAACCGCGCCCCAGCCAAGACGCAGTCAGCGCTGCTCGAGGCGATGCAAGACCGCAGTGTGACAGCGGACGGCGAGACTCGTCACTTGCCGGAGCCCTTCTTGGTCATCGCGACCCAGAACCCGGTGGAGTCCCAGGGCACTTACCCGTTGCCTGAGGCGCAGCTCGATCGCTTCTTGATCAAGGTGCACGTGACGCATCCAACCCAGGCGGCCGAGCAACAGATCTTGACGAACTACCTGCACGGCTTCGATCCCGCGAATCTGGACCGCGTTGGGCTCCAGCAGGTGCTGAGCGTCGAGCAGCTGCTCGAAATGCAGAGCGCCCTCAACAGCGTGCGCGTCGACCCTGAGATCGTCGCGTACGTCACGGACATCGTCGGACGCACCCGCAGCCATCGCGCGGTGTACCTCGGTGCTTCGCCCCGTGCTTCGATCGGCCTCCTGACCACCGCGCGCGCGCGCGCCGCCGCCGAAGGACGCGACTTCGTCGTGCCCGACGACGTGAAGGTGTTTGCTCCTGGGGTGCTGCGGCATCGGCTCATCTTGCACCCGGACGCGGAGCTCGAAGGCACGACGGCAGACGACTGTGTCGAGGGCATCTTGCGAGAAGCACCCGTGCCGCGCACTGCCGCCTGAAAGCGCTAGCTCACGCATGCTGCCCAATCGCTCCCTCGTCATCCTGTTGATCATCCCGCTCGTGTTGGCGGTGATGATGCTGTTCGACCCCAGCATGCTCATGCCCATGCTCGCGGTGGACGCAGCGATTGCCGCGGTGGCTCTGGTGGATCTGCTGTTTGCCATCAAGCCGCTGGTGCAGGTCAGTCGCGAGATCGGTCCGGTTTTTTCCCTGGGGAGACAGAACCCAGTCCGGCTACGCATCCGCAATCTGTCGCGCCGACGCCTGAAGATCGAGGTGACCGAAGATCTCTTCGAGGACGCCATCTCGGCGGAGCTCCCGCTCAAAGTACGCGTGGCGGGGCGCAGCCGTGAAGAGCTCGTCTATCACATCGAGCCTCGGCGGCGTGGGGCTCACACCATCGGCGCCCACCATGTGCGCTACGCGTCGCCGCTTGGGTTGTGGCTACGGCAGCTGAACTTGCCCGCGGAGAGTCGCGTGAAGGTCTATCCCGACCTGCAGTCGATCCGCACCTACGAGCTGCTCGCGCGACAGGACCGCGAGTTCGCGTTGGTCAGGGCTACCAAGCTCAAGGGGGGGGAGAGCGAGTTCGAGCGCCTTCGGGAGTACACTCGCGACGACGAGTATCGCGCCCTTGACTGGAAGGCGACCGCACGTCGCCAACGCCTCATCGCCCGGGAGTACCAGCTCGAGAGCAACCAGAACCTGATGTTCATGCTCGACGCGGGGCGCTTGATGACCGCCGAGGCCGATGGCATCGCGCGCTTCGACCACGCGTTGAACGCGACGCTGATGTTGGCGCATGTTGCCACGCGCGGCGGAGATCGCGTGGGCCTGGTGGGCTTTGACGAAGCGGTGCGGTCTTTCGTCCCACCCGAGAGCGGGAGCCGGGCCGCGCGCCGTTTGATTCAAGCAAGCTACGACCTCCACCCGAGACTGGTCGAGCCGGACTACGACGCGGCGTTCGAGTACCTCGCGCTAAAAGTGCGCAAGCGCTCGCTGGTGGTGATGTTCTCTCAGGTGGTGGACGATGCCGTAGCCGAGACGCTGGTCAAGCGCACGCGAGGCATCGCGCGCTTGCACCTCCCGTTGCTGGTGCTGTTTCGCGACGCGGAGGTCGAGCGCCTGCTGGGGAGCCAAGGCGGGAGCGACTCGCTCTATGTTCGCGGCGCGGCGGCGGAAATGTTGCGCTGGCGCGATCAGTTGATCCGCGATTTGCGGGCCTCGGGCGCCCTGGTGCTCGACACCCTGCCGAGTAAGCTGACGCCTGCGCTCATCAATCACTATCTGCAGATCAAGGCGCGTCACCTGCTGTGAGTCGCCTGGTAGTGCGCGAGCGGGCCCTCCGCCTCGGTGCCGCTAGAGCGGCAGACCCTGCCCGACGCGTGTAAGCTTCCCGCCTATGCCGCTCGCTGGCCTATTTCGACTCGGAGACGTGTGGCGCAAGCGCACCCGCGTCGCTCGTCGCTGGCTGGTGTTCGCGGCGGCGCTGTTGGCGCTCTTTGGCTCGGCTCATCTCGCGCGTATCGGGACGATGGGTGCGCGCGCGGCTGCAGCGGGAGTGCTGATTGGACTCCTGGGTTTCTGGCTCTTGTGGATCCGGCGTGAGCGCCGCGTGGCGTTGAGCCCGCGCCGACTCATCGAGCGGGTGATCGCGAGCTACGATCCGGATCTGGCGGAGCGAGCCCAGCGCGCTCTTGGGTTGGTGGAGCGTAGCGAGCGCACCAGCTTCGCGGGCTCTCCGGCGCTAGCCCGCACGCATCTCGAGCGGCTAGTTGCCAAGGCTTCACTCGATCGCGTGGAAGCTGCCGCGCGGCAACGCTCTGGTACCTTTGCGGTGCTCGCTGTGCTGCTCGGTGTTGCCGCCACGTTCGCCTTGGCTTTCGGTCCCATGCACATCGTGGAGGGCCTGGACGTGTTGGTCGCTCGCGGTGGGCGTGCTCCGTTGCCTATCGACTGGTTGGAGAGCACTGAGGTGCGAGCCCAGCCACCGAGCTACCTGCGGCGCGGCGAGCGGCTGCTCTTCACCGAGGCGCTCTCGGCGCAGCCCGTGGGCACGCTGATCACCGTGCGCGGCAAGCCGCGGTTCGCAGGTCGGCGCTTGGTGCTCACCGATGGCCAGCGAGAGATCCCATTCGTGGAAGACGGAAGTGGTGGTGTGGTGGCCCGCTTCACCCTGGAGCAAAACGCCGACCTGCGAACCGCGGCGCGTTTCGGCGATGTGTTGATCGAGGCGCCGGACGCGCTCAGCGTGGACGCGATCCCTGACGAGGTGCCCACGGTGAAGTTGAGCTACCGGGACGCCGCTGGCAAAGCCGTCCCGGCGCCAGCCAGGCTCGAGCTCGCCAAGCTCGATCGGCTCGAGCTCGAGTACGACGTGAGCGACGACAACGGTTTGCGTCAGATCGACGTCGTGATGAGCGCCAATGGCCGCGAAGAGCGCCGAGTGCTCGGGCGGTTCGACGGTGAGACGCGGGGAGAACGCGGAGCCCACGCCTTGAAGGGGAGTGACCCTTTTCTGCGTCGCATGTTCCTGCCCGTTGTGTTGCGGGTCGAAGCTCGCGACGGTGACCCAGTTACGGGGCCGAAGTGGGGGCGCAGCGCGCCGATCACGCTGGTGCCGCCCACGGTCGGTCAACCGGAGGCCGATCGCTACGAAGCCCTGGTCTCGATTCGCGACGACGTCACGGATGTCGTCGCCTGGCGTGTCGGGAGCGAGCGCGAGACCAAACCAAAGATCCGCACGGAACGCGCGAAGAAGGATCGCGAGCTGGTGAAGCGGGTGGCTGAGCGCACGAGCGAGGTCATGACGTCCAGCTATGGCGGGCTTGGTGTGCCGGAAGGTCTGCAAGCGTTCATCCAAGGACAGATCCGCGTCCTCCAACGGCGAACCCCCCGCGGGGCCTCGGAGACTCGTCAAGCCGAGGACGTGCTCCTGGCCCTCGACGTCTCCTTGCGGCGCTTCGCTGGTGCAGACGCGCGCGCAGTCGCGATCCGACTCGGCGCAGTAGCGGAAGAAGTCGCCGACGCGGCCAGCGCGGCTCGCGAGTCGGAAGACCTGCAGGGCGCTGAGGTGCGCTTATCGTCGGCCATCGAGGCCCTGAAGGGTGGCGCCACCGAGCTGAGGAAGCTCGGCGCCTTGGGCAAAGACGTGGGGTCGGTCGCGGAAGCGGATCTTGGACGGATTCAGCGGGCCCGCGGCGAGGGTACGCTGTCTCAGGTCGAGGCTGCTGCTAGGCACCTTGCCGCGCGCCTGCGCCGCCCGAACCCCTCGTTCGGTTCCGCTCGGCGCGGCGGGGTCGAGTCCGGGGGAGGGGCTCAGGAGACGGGCGAACCCTCGCAGGCGGATGAGCGCTTCAATCAGCTGGCGGACGAGCTCGGCCAGCTGGTGCGGGAGCACTCCGCGAGCATCAGTCAGGTCCAACGCACGCTCTCGGAGGCTGAGCAGAGCGTCGACATGAGCGACCTGGAGAAAGAGGCCAAGGAGCGCGCCGACGATTTGCGGCAGACGATGAACGCATTGCCCATGGCCGGGGCGAACCCCGGTAGCGCGCGCGCCGCAGCGGCCCTGGGTCGGGAGCACGGCGAGGCGATGGCCCAGTCTCTCTCGAAGCTATCGCTGTCGGACGCCGTCGAGTCCGGGAAGAGCGCACTCCAGGCCCTGAAAGATGCCTCGCGGAAACAAGACGGCTCGATGGAGAATCGCGCCGCGTTGGAGGCCGCCGAAGCCGCCGTCAAGCGCGAGCTCGAGTGGGCGAAGAAGGCACTAGAGCGCCTCAAGGAGAGCGCGGAGGACAAGGCCAAGGCCCGACTGGATCAAGCCGGAGAGCGCGAGAAGGAGCTGGCGCGGCGCGCTGGAAACCTCGGCGCGCGAGGCAAGGAAGGCGAGACCGCCCTACCGGAAGACGCGACCCAAGCGCTGGAGCGCGCGGAGGCAGCCATGCGTGATGCGGCGAAGGCGCTTGCCAAAGGCGAAGGCGACAAGGCGCTGGAGCTCCAGCGCGAGGCGCAGCGCCTATTGGAGCAGGCTAGCAAGGGCCAAACCACCGGATCGCAAGGCCAGGACAGCAAGCAGCCAAGCCAAGAAAGCTCACCGAATGGCAAAGGGATCCAGACGGGCGGCGAAGTACCCGAACGCTCCAAGGCCGAGCGCGCCGAGGAGTTCCGCCGTCGTGTGATGCAAGGGCTTGGCAAGACCAAGGCCGGACGTATGTCGCCTGCGGTCAAGCGTTACGCGGAGTCTTTGCTGCGATGAGGCAGCAGTCATTGCCTTGCGGCAAGAACCTCGCGAAGCCGCGTGCCCGGTGGACGCGCCGCGCGGCGCAGGGCCTTGGAGGCTTGCTCTCACTCGGCGCTGTGCTGTGCGCCGGGACGGCGAGCTCGGCGACCAGCCCGCGGCAGGTCTCGGATGCGATCATCGAACTCGACGTCGAGCGCGGCAAGGAGCTCTTGAAGGACGCCGAGAAGCGCGGGGACCTCGCCTTCGAACGAGCGCGGCTCGCGCTCTACTTGGGTGACTGCGAGACCGCACAAGCCATCCTATCCTCGCCGCAGTTCGCGGATGTCGAAGAGGCGCGACATTTTCGCGAGGTCGCGGACGGATGCACCGGAACCACGGTGGGTGGCCTGGTCATCGAGGACAAAGAGCGGGGCGTGTGGATGCGCCTGCAGGACGCCGAGGACAAAGCGTTGGCTCCGCTGATCGCGGAGGTGGCCGACAAGGCCCGTGGACGTATCGAGCAGGACCTCGGCGTCACCATGCCACGTCCGCTGCGCATCGACTTGGTGCGCGACCTCTTCTCCCTGGCCGCCGTCACCGGGTTGCCGCTCGAGGCCGCAGAGACGACGGGCACCGTCGCGGTCGCGCGCTGGGGCAGGGTGACGATGCTGACCCCACGGGCCGCTTCCCTGGGGTATCCGTGGGAAGACACTCTGGCTCACGAGATCACGCACCTTGCGCTGTCCCGGGCGACGCGAGACCGCGCGCCGCTATGGCTGCAGGAGGGGGTCGCCAAGCGAGAAGAGACCCGTTGGCGCGAGAAGCAGCCATTCGACGATGCGGACTACGATCGCGTCGCGCGGGCCGCGCAGGTCCAAGGTCAGTCGGTGGGTATCGGCGGCCTTGGTTCCTCCATCGCAATGTTGCCCACTCCCGAGGCGGCCTCCATCGCCTTCGCTGAGGTGACGAGCTTCGTGGGCTTCTGGCTGCGGGAGAATGGTACGCCGGCCTTTCACATGCTGCTGCGTGATCTGAAGGGGGTCGGCGAGCGCGGCCCCAACGCCGCATTGGCGAGTGTGTCTGGAGTATCGCTTTCCGAGTGGAATTCTCGCTGGCAGACGTGGCTAGAGGGTCACGTCGCGGCGCCGGAGCCTCCTCCGAAGCTGACCCCGCTCGAGGTCCGCAAGCAGCACCAACGTGCGGAGGACATGATTCGCAACGCGCGGCTTGGCGATCTGCTGTTCGAACGCGGTCATATGGAGGCCGCAGAGTCGCGCTTGACCAAGATGTTCGACGCATCCCCCGACGATGCGTCGCTGCGTGCCCGCTTGGCGCGAGCCGCACTGGCCCAGGGCAAGACGGAGCGCGCGAAGGAGCTGGTGTCCAAGCTCGAAGACGTCGATGCCGCGAATGCGCACTGGTGGGCGCTGCGTGCGCGGTTTGGGTTAGGGACAGGCGCCGAGCGCCCCAACACCCCGGAGGCCCGGAAGGCTGCCTATCGCCTGGGAGTGGCCTTGGATCCGCTCTCGGAGCTCGTCGCGTGTGGTGGCTTCTGGAAGTCCCGTGGCAAGCCTGACGAGCAACACTCTGCGTCAAATTCCCTGCCGAACGACGCCAAGGATCGCGATTCGGATCCGCCCACGCCGGTGGGACCGGCCGCTGTCACTGATGGCGAACTCGCTGAGGGGTACCGGTCCCTGTGCGAAGCGGCTCGACGGTTTGGCCGTGATTGACTCCGCTCGCGCCTAGAACCTACGATGCGCGACACTCTCCGATCGCTTGCGCGGCGGCTGAGTCTCGCCGTGAGTTCGCTTGGCCGTCGCCCATTCGTCGCGCCCAGCAGCAGTGCCGAGCCCCACCCACGAGTTACCAAGAGGCCTGAAACGACCCGTGAGCGCCGCCAGTTTTGCTGCCGCACAGTTGATCCGAGTCTTGCCCCGTGCCCGCATTAGTAGCCTGATGGGGCGCCTCTCCGAGGCCCAGCTGCCTGACGTGGTTTCTCGCGTCGTCATGGGCACGTACGCCAAGGCGTACCGGGTGGACCTAGACGAGGCACTGCCTACGGAGTCTGCGTACCCATCGTTCGATGCGTTCTTCACGCGCCCACTGCGTGAAGGAGCGCGCCGTGTGGCCGATGCGCGTGTCGTGAGTCCGGCCGATGGGCAGCTGTCCTCCCTGGGCCGAGTCGATCGAGGTGGGCGCATCTACGCCAAGGGCCAAGGCTACGCGCTGGGAGACCTGGTTGGCGCTCCCAGCGACGCGGAGCGCTACCACGACGGCTCGTTCTTCGTGGTCTACCTCTCTCCACGGGACTACCACCGGGTTCACTCGCCGGTGGCTGGGCATGTGAGTCTCATCCGCGGGATCCCGGGGGATTTGTTCCCGGTCAATTCGATCGGGGAGCGCTACGTGCCGGGGCTGTTCGTTCGCAACAACCGCGTCGCCATCTGTATCGACACCGAGCAGCTTGGGCGGGTCACCGTGGTCATGGTCGGCGCAATGATCGTCGGGCGGATTTCCGTATCGGTTTTGCCGGACCCTGCAGTTCCACCCGGTGTGCACACCATCGAGCCGAAGGTCGAGGTCTCGCGAGGGGACGAGATTGGAATATTCCACCTAGGTTCGACAGCTGTTGTGCTCTTGGAGCCAGGAGTCACTATCTCGCGTCCGGTGGGTCCCGTACGCTACGGTGAGGCGTTGACTGGGGCTACATGACAGACGAAGAGCGACAGCAAGCTGCTGCCGCAGCGGCCAAGGAGTCCGACGGGGCTGCCCTCGAGGATGAGGCTCCGCCGGAAATCCCTGATCTCGACGAGGAAGAGATCAGCGACGTGGTCGTGGAGACGCGCCTCTCGAGCAAGCCGCCTCCCAAGCCTCGTAGGGTTTCCAGTGACGGGATCGCGGCTGTCCGCGGCTCCATACCGCCGCCGCCCCCGAGCGCTCGGCGCCTGGCTGCGGCGGATCCGGTGGTGCCCCCCACTCCAAAGATCGACGTGTTGCTCGAGTCCGGGAGCGCCATGGTCTCCCAGCCGCCGGCGGCCGACGCCACGGTGACCCACGACTCGAGTCCACCCGAGCCCGCGTCAGTGAATCCACGCGGAACTGAAGCTATCCCCGGGCGTCCCGCGTCCGTCCCGCCGCGCTCGGGTTCCGTGCCTCCACCGCACCCCGCTTCGGTGCCGCCGAGAGCAGCTTCGGTTCCGCCTCCGCGACCGGCTTCGGTTCCGCCTCCGCGACCGGCTTCGGTTCCGCCTCCGCGTCCTGCCTCGGTTCCCCCGCCAAGCGCGGGTTCGGTTCCGCCGCCCCGCCCCGCGTCGTTCCCGCCCCCAGCGCCCCTGGCCCCGCTGAACATCGACGTGTCTCTGGACGACGGCGAGGACGCCCTGGACACCGTCGTCCAAAATGAGGTGCCCACCACGGAACCGCGAGCTGCGGAGGAGCTGTCGGGGCCTGACTCCAATATTTCCGTGGGGGAAGGCACCCTGGAAGAGGACGAGGAATCTGCAGCGCTGCAGGAAGGGCAGACCGACGCCAAGACGTCAGAGCCGCCGAGCGCAGCGGACTCTCCCCCCCAAACCTCGCTCGAGAGCGCGGACCAAACCGCGTCGCAGGGCTCTGACCCTCCGCCCTCAGATGAGCCTCAGCTCGAAGCTTCGGCCGCTCTCAAGGGCGTGACGATCCCTGACGACGAGGTGCCGTCGAGTCAGCCCAAGATGGAAGTGGCGCCCTCCCAGCCCTCTGCGTTGCTGGCGATGCGCATCATCAGCATCAAGGAGCCTGAGCGTCCGCCTACGGCGGAGGACGAGGACGCAGAGGAATCCCTCGATGATCTCGATGCGGAGGAAATCGCCGACGAGGAGCTCGCGCCCGAGTCGACTCCCGATGCTGACGGCAAAGCCAAGCCGCCGCCACCACCCAAGAAGCGTCCGCCACCCCCGCGCGCAGCTGTCGACAAGGAGCGCGCGGTCAAAGAGGCTCAGGCGAAGCGCAAGGTCCGACCGTGGTGGGAGGAGCTATTTGGCGATGACTTCGGGCGAGCGATTTTCACCCCGAAGCCGAAGCAGATTGCCGCTGAAGTGGACTTCATCGAGCAGTCCCTTGGGGTGGCTCGAGGCGGAGTCGTGCTCGACCTTGCGTGTGGCTCTGGTGAACACGCGGTGGAGCTCGCGTCCCGCGGCTACGCTGTCGTGGGCTATGACCTGTCCATCACCATGCTCGCTCAGGCGCAGGAAATCGCTCAGGAGCGCGGCCAAAAGCTGAACTTCCTGCAAGGCGACATGCGCGAGATGGCCTTCGAAGACACCTTCGATGGCGTCTACTGCTGGAGTTCGGCCTTCGGATACTTCGAAGAAGAGAAGAACATCAACGTGGCGCAGCGCATCTTCCGGGCGTTGCGTCCCGGCGGCACCTTCTTGCTCGAGATGGTGAACCGCGACTACGTGGCGGTTCAGACACCCAGCTCGGTGTGGTTCGAGGGTGACGGCTGCGTGTGCATGGACGACGCCCAAGTGGATTGGATCACGAGTCGCCTCAAGGTGAAGCGTACCGTGATGCTGGACGATGGTCGCTCCAAGGAATGCAACTATTCCCTGCGGCTATACGCGCTGCACGAGCTTGGGAAGTTGCTGCACGACGTTGGCTTCGTGATCCGTAACGCCAGCGGTCAGATCGCGACGCCGGGCGTGTTCTTTGGGCCGAACTCGCCGAGCATCATCGTGCTGGCCCAGAAGCCCAAAGGCGAGTGAAGCATCAGCTCGAGGGGTGCGCGACGCCGTCGATCACGGCGTCAATCAAGCGCGCTTCCGCGGGGTTAGGCTCCGGATTTCTGGCGTAGTCGAACGCGAGGTCTCGCGACTGCCGCGCTGAGAGCGGGGATACGCAGAGCGTCGCCTGCTCCACCCGCATACAGCGCTCACCCATGCCGTACACCAAGGCGCTCAAGTCGGGGCCCACCGCGCGTCGCGGAGTTGGACGAATGCCTAGCACCTCCCCCGATGGCAGACGCGCAACGAGCCCGGCCACCCGCTGCTCCACGGGGTCCGAGTAGGCATCACGCGCGCCAGGCATCCCGCTGGCGAGCCAGGCCGCCAGCGTCTGCTGCATGTCGGTTTGGGATAAGCGTAGGCTCAGGCCAGCGCCGCGGAGCTGCTCCTCGATGATCTGTAAGCTTTGTTCCCCGCGGAAAGTTGCCAGCAAGCTCTGCGCGTCGATGCCGAGGGGCGCCTTGGCTTCATCGAGCGCCTTGCTCCAGTCTTGAGGCGTATCTTCACGCGGTAGCAAATTACCCGGGTTGAGCAGCTGATCCGGGTCGATGCAGCGCTGCAGGCGACGCACCAGCTCCACGCCAAAGCCTAGCTCGCGGCCCAGGCGCGGTGCCTTGCTCCGCCCCACGCCGTGGTGATGGCTGAGGGTACCACCGGCTCCGATGGCGGCGTCCATCGCCGCACGCCACGCGGCGTCATACTTGGCGCTCGCCTTCTCATCGTCGGGGGCGACACCAGAGAACGTGAAGTAGATGCTGCATCCGTCGGGATACGCGTGGCTCAGGTGCGCCATCACCAGCACGTGTTTGCCCAGCGCCGCGCGGACCGCGTCGTACAAGGTGCCGAGCTTCGACCACGGCGCCGCGACCTCCATGGTGTCGCTGAATGCGCCGAGACGAAACACTGGCGCCTGACGGTAGCTCACGCTGTAGCGGTGCTCGAGCCAGTGCCGCGCAGGGCCTTCTCCCCGGGTCTTCCCTCCGAGTCGATTGCAGATCGCGATCGCACGATCGGCGTCTTCGGCGGTGGCTTCGCCTTCACCTTCGAAGATGAGGACCAGCGTCGCGCCCCCGAGCAGATTGCCCTCCGCAGCTTCGATCAACGAATTGAGCGCGCTGGGTTGACTGAGCAAGCCGCGCAGCATGCGTTGCTTACCACCACCCCCAGAGTGCTTCTTTCCGCCTTCGGTCTTCGGCTTCTTGACGGCGCCTTGCTTGAGGAAGAACGAATCCACCGGATCGTAGAGTCGCGACACGGCGGGGCGTAGGCCGGCTTGAAATAGCTCCCGCAGCGCCTCCCAGCCTGCCTCCGTCGAAGGGAACTCGTAGGCGATGAAGGTGCGCGTTTTTGGTGCCGCGTGGAGACGCAACTTCGCCCGGGTGATGACACCGAGGGTGCCTTCGCTGCCGACGATCAGCGGGATCAGATTGGCGCCCAGCTGGCGGCGCTCGAGGGTCACGAGCTCACCGCGCCCGGTCACCAGCTCGAGGCTGACCACCATGTCTTCGATCTTGCCGTAACGCCCGGAGCACTGCCCAGCGCCGCGCGCCGCTATCCAACCACCGACGGTGGAACAGAGAATGCTCGACGGAAAATGTCCGATGGTGTGGCCGCGGCGCTGGATGTCTTCCTCCAGGGTGATGCCCATGGCGCCCGCACCCACGTCGATGAGTGGAGCGCTCTCGTCGATGCTCCAGCTCCGCAGACCCTTCAGATCGAGCACGATGCTCGTCGGGTCGGGTAGCACGCCACCACACACGCCGCTGCCCGCGCCGAACGGTACGAGAGACAGACCTTCGTCGCGCGCGACCCGCACGATGTCGGCAACCTGCTCTCCCGTCTCAGGCCAGGCGACAGCGAGCGGGCGGTGGTCTGCCACCTGACCCCCGCGGATCTCGATCAGCTTCTTGGGCCAAAGATCTCGCGCATAGGCGACGCGGTCCGCAGCGTCGGTTGAACAGCGAACACCGGTGGTTTCTTTGAGGGCGCGCGTTACATCCACGCCATTCTTGTAGCGGTCATGACCGCCTGGACCAAGGCCCGCTTGTGTAACCTCACTTGCTCTCGGTATACCGGGCAGCAGTGAGGATTCCTGGGCGACTGTTGGTTGGGGTGGCGGGCCTCGGGTTGGCACTTCAGTGGGGCTGCGGGGGTGGTACGCCTGCGGCCAATCATCCGGGCGATGGGGAATCAGGCGCTGTCGGCTCGGACGGTCCAAGCAGCGCTGGTGGGCGTGCGGTCGGGGACGACCCGAGCGATCCGTGCGCGGATGGCTCGTGTGTCACCTGCGGGGAAGGCGTCTGTCCCGAGGGTTACTTCTGCAACGAGTCTGCCGCCGGGGGCGCCGGCTGTGGCTGGCTCGCCGAGTGCGCGGAAGCCGCGACCTGTGCTTGCGTTCAGCCGGCACTCGGGAGCGGCTGTGAGTGCAACGAGCGCGGCGGGTTTGCCGTCGTCAGCTGCTCGAACTGACGCGGGCGGGTCAACGCTCAAGCTTCGCTGAGCACTGCCGTTCGGAGATACGTCGCCCGAACCTCGACAGAGGTGGTTCGCGCCGTCGCGCGTGGGCGCTGATCTCTCATGTTTCCTCAGTTCTCCACTACACCTCCGCGAGCCGAGACCAACGCCCGCGTCTTGGTTGCAGTCTCAGCGCCGGGGCAAGCCGCACGGCTCAAGGCGACTGTCAGCTTGCTTGGCCACGAGTGCCTGGCCATCGACGACGTCGATGATGTTTTCCGCGTGGTAGCGGAATGGGAGCCTGATTTGATCCTGCTCGGCGCCGATCTAAACGGGCTGAGCGGACTCGAGGTGTGCAGCGAACTCAGAGCATCGGACATGCAGCGCGCTACTCCGATTGTTTTGGTGGGGGAGGGGAGCGACACGGACGAAGGGCTAGTCGCTGGAGGACTCCTCGCGGGTGCAGATGACTTCATCGTGCGTCCCGAGCGGGACGCCGAGCTCAAGGCGCGCATTCAAGTTCAGCTCCGCAACAAGCGTTTCCGCGATGCACTGCGTCGGCTGCGTCGCGAGCGGGATCACCTGAGACGCACTGCGGAGATCGATCCGCTCACGGGTTTGCACAACCGGCGCACCCTCGAGAGCGCACTCAGGGCCTACTACGATGGCTGCGAACGCTTCGCGATCTTGTTCCTGGATGTCGATCACTTCAAGCGCATCAACGATACGTACGGTCACGACGTGGGCGATGAAGTGCTGCGCCAGGTCAGTCGTTGCTTGAAGGATGGCATCCGCCCTGGAGATGCTCTGGGTCGCTACGGCGGTGAAGAGTTCATGGTGCTCGTCGCAGGCGCTGGCCAGGAGTCCGCACGTCTGGTCGCGGAACGTCACCGCAAGGGCGTCAGCGCCCTGGACCTCACGAGTCACGGCATCGACCAAATCACGATCAGCATCGGCGTTGCGGTGTACGACGCGCGGCGTGACGATGAGACCCTGGATGAGCTGATCAAGCGCGCCGACGAGGCGCTCTACGACGCCAAGCACGCAGGGAGAAACCGCACGGTCGTCGCCTCGAGAGAAGGCGGGGCGCTCGCCCGCTCGCAGACCGTGCTCAAGGTGCTGCCCCCGACTCACCCGGCGGTCAGCGCTGGCTACGAACGGCCTTCGCTGTTTCCAGTCAGTGGAGGTCGCCGATGACTCTGCCGCTAGCCAGCGTCGAGGAGCCCCAGAGCGCCCTCGAGAAGGGGCTCTTGCGCCTGATGCGACGAGGCATCACCTCGTTGCCCGTCTTGCCTCAGGTCGCTGCGAGCGCGCTGCAACTCGCCAACGACCCGAAGGCGGGCCCCCGGGACTTGGCAGATCTGATCGACACCGACCCGCCTATTGCCGCGCGGTTTCTCTCGGTGGCGAACTCTGCGGCCTACTATCGCGGCTATGCTGCACCTACCACCCGCGACGCCGTGATTCGCCTAGGGCTTGCGACGACCCGCGATCTCTTGTTCCAGGTGGTCTACGGAGCGTCGACCCAGGGAGTCGGGCCGTTTCAGAATCACGTGGCGGACTCCTTCCGGCGCTCGGTGCTCGCCGGCACTGCCACGCGCCTGATCTCCAAGCGCCTTGGGCAGCGCTTCGAGTACGACTACATGTGCGGGCTGCTGCACGACATCGGCGAGGCGCGCATCTACCGCCTGCTGGCAAAGCTACCTCCGACCAAGAACATGCGCCTGGTGCGAGCTCTCGTCGAGCGCTACCACACCACCGCTGGTGCCGAAGTGGCCATGGCCTGGCGACTCCCTGCGGAAATAGTTGACTGTTGTGCGGCTCACCACGACCTGGACAGCGAGCACGAGCCTCATGTGCGCTTGGTGATGATCGCAGACGCCTGCGTGGATGCGCTGCTCGGCGACGGCTACTGCAAGCCTGGCATCGACGTGGCGCGCTTCGCACGCCTCGGAGTGAGCGCGGAGCAAGCCCAAGCGCTGGTCAGTGAGCTGCGAGATTCCCAGAACCAGGATCAAGCACGTCGCGACTCCGGCGTGCACGCGACCCGCTGAGTTGCGGCACAGTCGAGGCTAGGGCGCCGACTCCGGCGGGAAGCTCTCGGGGCCTGCGCCGATGGCTTGGGGCGCGAGGCGCAGCAACGCGCCTTCGACCCGCTCTCGATCTTCGAGCGGCAGCTCTTGCTTGCCAGCGCGATGCAGGGCGAAGTTCACGATGCTCATCTCGAGGGGGTTGAGCGACGTCGTGCGCTGGAACCCTAGATTATCCACACGGAAACGCATCAGCACGCTGCCGTCATCCAGCTCCTGACGGCCGACTATTTCGGCTTGCTCTCTCCCCCGACCGAGCAACTGGCGGATCAGGCCGCGCAAACGTTTGGCGCGTTTGCGCACGCGTTTGCCGCCCGGGCCCTCGAAGAGCTCGTAGAAGCGATTCCTGGAGAAGCTGGTTGGTACCAGCACCAGGGCGCACAGTAGCGCGTCGCTGTCTAGGCGTTGCTCCGTCACTCTCCGTTGGTCTCCTGGCCTCTCAGGCGTTCCGCCTGCTGCCAGGATGCCACTGCGTCGAGTAGCTCGTCGAGATCCCCTTCGACGACTCGATCCAACTTGTAGAGCGTGAGCCCGATGCGGTGATCGGTCAGGCGATTCTGGGGGAAGTTGTAGGTGCGAATCTTCTCCGAGCGCTCGCCCGCGCCGACCATGCCTCGACGTTCGTCGCGGATCGCGTCGGCTTGCTTCTGGCGCTCGATATCCAGCAAACGACTCTTCAACACCTTGAGCGCGCGCTGCTTGTTCTTGAGCAGACTGCGTTCATCCTGGCACTTGACCACCATGCCCGTAGGCAAGTGCGTGATTTGAACGGCGCTGTTCGAGGTGTTCACGGACTGGCCGCCGGGGCCGGACGCGTGGGCGATGTCGTAGCGCAGGTCCTTCTCGTCGATCTCGAGTTCGACGTCTTCGGCTTCTGGCAGCACCGCTACCGTGGCCGTGGACGTGTGCACGCGGCCTTGGGTTTCCGTCTCGGGCACGCGCTGCACGCGGTGTACGCCGGCTTCGAGCTTCATGCGTGAGAAGACGCGGTCCCCGCTGATCAGCGCGATGACTTCCTTGAAGCCGCCAGCGCTGGCCTCGCTGCTGCTCAGCACCTCGACCTTCCAGCCGCGGTGCTCCGCGTAGCGCGCGTACATGCGGAACAAATCCGCTGCGAACAAGGCGGCCTCTTCACCACCGGTGCCACCCCGGATTTCGAGGATGGTGTTCTTCTCGTCTGCCGGATCCTGGGGCAACAGCAGCACGCGGATTTGCTGCTCCACGGCCTCGAGCTGCGCCTCCAGCTCGGGCAACTCTTCTTTCGCGAGCGGCCCTAGCTCCGGATCGTCCAGCGCCTCTTTGTCCTCCGTGATCTGCTTCTCGATCTGACGCCACTTCTGAAACGCCTGCACGATGGGCAGGATGCGACTGCGCTCGCGGTTCAGATCCTGCAACTTCCTGGAGTCAGCGAGCACGCTGCTGTCGCACATCAGCGCGTCGATCTCGGTTTGACGGCGCTCCACTTGTTGGAGTTTGTCTACGGGGATCATGATCGGGGGGGAGGAGCGTTATTGGGCCAGTGCTCGGCGCAGGGCGTGCAACGCGACCTCGAGCTGATCTGCTGCTGGCTCTCGAGTCGTGAGTCGCTGAAACGCGAAGCCCGGCGTTCGTAGCACCCGAAGCCGCCCCACGTCCCGTGCGATCAACCGCTGCACCTCGATGCTCAGGGCGAGCAGCGCCGGCGCTGACGCGAGCTTGAGCCCCAGCAGCGCCAGGTTCGCCCAGAGCGGGCTCAGCCCAAACCAGACCAGACCCGAGGCGAGACCCCAGAACCAAGGCAGACTCAGCAGCGCCAGCGTGATGATCAGGCTCGTGCCGCAGCGTGGGTGCAGGCGAGTTTGCCGCCCGGCGTTCTCGACGCGCAGCGGCAGCCCCTGCTCGAACGCGTGCACGCTTTTGTGCTCGGCGCCGTGGAACATGAACAGGCGCCGGATCTCCAGGATGCGACCCAGCAACCCCACATACGCAGCGACCCCCACGAGCAGCGTCACCACCGTGATGAGCTGAAACACGAAGCCACTGACTGGCACGCTCAACCCCAGTAAGCCGAGCAGCCAGGCCACGAGCCAGGCCACCGCTTGCGGCGCCGTGAACAACGTGAAGAGCGCGAACGACGCCGAGATCGCCATGGGCACGATGTGGCGCAGCTTGAGCTGCTCCATTTCGAGCATCGGCGCCCCGCCGCCTTCAGCAGGCGCGCTCTCCACGTCGTCGGTCAGGCCCCCCGTGAGCCACAGCAAGGTCAGCATGCCGCCGACGTTGGGGGCGCTGCCCCGCTCTTCCTCTTCGTAAATCTTTGCGGAAAATTGCAGCGCCGCGCTGCCCACGCGTAGCGCGTCCAGCAGCATGAAGGGCGCACCCACGATGCGCCCCGCCCGTGTGCGCGCGCGGCGTGGCACCGGAATTTCTCGCTCAACCAGCCGCCCGTCGCGGCGCCGCACCACGGCGACCGCGCGCTCCGGCGTGCGCATCAGCACGCCCTCGAGCAGCGCTTGACCGCCTACCACTGGGCGGGGCGCTTCGTCGGAGTTCGTCGGCGCGCTCATCTACCGGTATATAGCGCGCGTCGACCAGACCGGCAGATGAGGCCAATGAACGGGTACAAAACGCCGAAGGGCCCAGCGCTGCAAAGCAGCGGGGCCCCGGCGATCAGCGCGCCGTGCGCGCGCGACGACTACTTGCCGTACTTCTTCTTGAAGCGGTCGATACGACCCGCGGTGTCCACGAGGCGCTGCTTGCCAGTGAAGAACGGGTGGCAGGAGGCACACACGTCGACGTGCAGCTCCTTGGAGGTCGAACGCGTCTCGAAGGTGCTGCCGCAGGCGCAGCTCACGGAGACGACGTCGTAATTGGGGTGGATTTCAGCTTTCATCGTTTGGCTCGCTCTCTCGTGGACCGCTTAGTAAGCCCACGCTTTGGCCGTGCTCCGGAGGGGCTTTGGGGCCGACTCCGGGAGCAAAGGGGCGCGGAACTTAGCTCCTGATCGGCCCCTGCACAACCCACCCCGCGCAATTCGCGACGCTGCGCTCCTCGGCAACTTGCACTACCCAGGCGCTTCTGCGGATTGCTCGCGACACCTCAGTGGTTGGGGGATACTGCACCGGCGCATTTCGACGCTCCCGTGTGGCAGGTTGGCCAATCGACCCGGCGCGCTCCCGCGCTGGGCCCATTGTCCAGCGGCCTGGAGCGGCAAAATCCAGAAAACCTCAATGAAGTCGCAGGCATGAACAAACTTGACGTTACGTCATTCCTGGATCAAGGTGAGCCCCATGGGGCGTGATCCGTCTGCCAAGCCGTCGAGCGAGAGCCGCGTGGTGATCCCACGCCGGGAGGCGCTGACTCGCGTCGGGCTGGCGGGCGCCGTGATGGGCGCAGCCGCGGTCACCGCCAAGCTCGCTTACGATCCGGGCGGATTCGGCCTGGCGACCCCGATGGGCGAGCGCCAGGTGCGAGACTTCCAGGTGGCCGCCGCCGACCTGCCGGTGATGGCGATCGCCAAGAGCAGCACAGACCCCGACGTGCTGGTGCGCCTGGCGGTCGAGGCTCTCGGTGGGATGAAGCGGTTCATCTCGCGCGGCGACATCGTCTCCATCAAGCCGAACATTGGCTGGGATCGTCAGCCAGCTCACGCGGCGAACACCAATCCGTTGGTCGTCGCGGCGGTGGTGAAGATGGTGTTCGACGCTGGCGCATCGAAGGTGATCGTCACCGACGCCTCCTGCAACGAGCCAAACCGCTGCTTCCAGCGTTCGGGGATCTGGCGCGCGGCCCACAGCCTGGGCGCGACCGTGATCATCCCGGCGGAGCATCGTTTCCGTGAGATGCGGATGCGCGGCGACGTGCTCGACCAGTGGCCGGTGTACACGCCGCTCGTCAACGCGGACAAGGTCATCAACATGCCAGTCGCCAAGCACCACAACCTGTCGAAGTACACGGCGGCGATGAAGAACTGGTACGGCGTGCTCGGTGGCCGTCGCAATCGTCTCCACCAGAACATCAACACCAGCATCGCGGATCTGGCGACCTTCATGCGCCCCACGCTGACGGTGGTCGACGCGACGCGCGTCTTGATGCGCAACGGCCCTCAAGGCGGCAACATCGACGACGCCAAGGACATGCACCAGGTGATCGCTAGCCTGGATCAGGTCGCGGTGGATGCCTATGGCTGCACGCTGATCGGCGAAAAGCCAGAGAACGTCGAGTACCTCAAGCTCGGCCATGAACGCGGCATCGGCAACATGAACTGGAAGGAGCTGCGGGTCGTCGAGGTCTGACCTCGGATGCGCCTGGCAGTTTCCGCGAGGAACAGATGCATTCTCTGGGCACGTCACCGAATGGTACTTCGGACGCTACCCGTGCAGCTCACGGAGCAGGCGCAGCTCGAGCGCGTGTGGCGCTCGAGGGCGACTTGCCGGCGCCCATCCCCTGGCTGGGAGTCGCCGGCGAGGTGCAGGCCCTGGACGGAGTCACCACCGAGCAGGCGCTGAGCTCAGGGCAGGCGCTGAGATCCGGACTGGGTGTCAAGCCGGCTCCCGCTACCGCGGGGAAAAGCGCCTGTGGCTGCGGCGCGACCGGAGGCTGTGGTTCCAAGGCTGCAACTGCGGTCGCAGCGACGAGTTCTGACGCGGCTCCTTCTGAGCGCACTGCTGCGGCGGGGGCGTCAGACGCGGCGGCACCTGCTGCGCCTCTCCCCCCAAAAAACGCGAAGCCCAAGAAGAAGCGGCCGGGGTCGGGGATCCCGGCGCGTAAGGGCATTCAGATTTTGGTTTGGGTGAGGCGCGTCTCCCAGGTCGCCTTCATCTCGCTGTTCCTGTACTTCCTCTTCCAGACTGCGTTCCGGGGGACCTTCTCGGCGGACTCTGGTTCCCCGGTGCGGCTGCCTTACCCGGTGGAAATCTTCCTGTCGGCGGATCCGTTCGTCGGCGCGATGACGCTGCTCTCGACCCACACGATCTATCGCGGCATTGCCTGGTCCCTCGGGGTCCTGCTGCTCACCCTGGTGTTTGGCCGGGTGTTCTGCGGCTGGATCTGCCCGTTTGGCACCATGCACCACTTCTTCGCGTGGATTTTCCCGTCCCGCTACGTGAAGGGGAACAAGCGAGTCAGCGCGAACACCACCAAGTGGTGGCAGTCAGGCAAATACTACCTCATGCTTGGTTTCCTCGCGGCAGCGGCTGCGGGGAGCGCCATCGGGGGGCTGCTGGACCCGATCTGCGTCGCCGTGCGCACCGTGGGCCTCGGTGTGTTGCCGGCGCTGCAGTACCTGGGCATCCATGGCGGGACCGCCATCGCAGACACGAACATTCGGCCGCTCCAGATCGCGGCGGACGGCACTCAAGATTTCCTCGCGCAGTCGGTCTGGACCTCGAAGCAGTTCTACTTCCACCAGACCTGGTTCATCATCTTCTTCCTGGTCGCGATCCTGTTCATGAACCGCTTCATCCCGCGGTTCTGGTGTCGCGCGCTGTGCCCGCTGGGCGCGTTCTTGGGCGTTTTCTCCCGGTTTGCGCTTTTCGGCATGGAAAAAGACCATGCCAAGTGCACCGACTGCAACCTGTGCCTGGTCAACTGCCAGGGCGCCGATAGCCCCCAGGGCGGCGTGAAGCATCGTCAGGATGAGTGCCACATGTGCCTCAACTGCGAGAGCGCGTGCCCGGAGGACGTGATCAAGTTCCGCTTCTTGCCGAATCGCAAGGGCACCATCCAGAAGCCTAACCTCGAGCGCCGCACGGCGCTGGCGGCTGTCGGTGCAGGCGCCATCGGCATCCCCGCGATGCGCATCGCAAACTGGCCGGACAAGGCGTACAGCGAGAAGGTGATCCGCCCGCCGGGCTCAGTCGAAGAGCGCGAGTTCCTCGAGCGCTGCATCCGCTGTGCGGAGTGCATGAAGGTGTGCCCCAACAACGCGCTCCATCCCGCCTTCTTCGAGGCCGGCATCGAGGGCCTGTGGACGCCCATTCTCATCCCGCGCATTGGCTACTGCGAGTTCTCCTGCGTGCTGTGCGGGCAAGTCTGCCCGACGGGTGCGATCCAGAAGATCGACGAGAAGGAGAAGATGGGCGTCGGTCAGAAGCCCATCTCCATCGGCACCGCGATGTACGACAAGGGCCGCTGCTTGCCCTGGTCGATGGCGACGCCCTGCATCGTGTGTGAGGAGTTCTGCCCGACGTCTCCCAAGGCGATCTGGGCGGAAGACACCGAAGTCCCGAAGCGCGAGAGCCACTACGAGGGTGAAGGTCACGCGAAGATGACCAGCATCAAGGTGCAGAAGCCTCACGTGGATCCGACGCTCTGCATTGGCTGCGGCGCCTGCGAGAAGGTGTGCCCCATCGTGGACAAGCCCGCCGTCTACGTGACCAACGCCGGCGAGACGCGCTCCAAGACGAACATCATCTTGCTCGAGAATACGAGCTACAATCAGACGTCGTAGCCGAGACGCGAAGTCTAATCCGCACGGCAAAGTTCGAATCCTCTTCGCTGTGCCACTCACCCCAAACCCCGCAACGGAAGCGACCCACCGGTTAGACTTCTTTCGCGGCGCCTCGCGCGACGTTCGCGCATTTTTCAAGCTGCTTCGTCTCCGCCCACTCTTTGTGTGCATCGGCACCGCGCGGAACAAAGAGCGATGGGTGGTCCGCGTGGGGGCTCTGAGAGCGTTCAGGGCCCAGAGAGGGCTCAGGCGCTGACCAAAGGGTTAGACTTTTGTGTCGGCTGCTGGGCCGATTAGATTCCGCGTGGAATATTGAGCTCCAGATTCGCGAGGTTCTTGAGGGTAGGGAGCAACGCTTAGTCAGAGGGCTGAGTATCGGGGGCTGCGTCCCTTGATCCACGTGCCAGAAGTTCGTTTTGATTTGTGGAGTCCGGTTCGGATTAGAACGAACGACGGGGACGCGACGGACATGCCCGAAGGAAGGAGAAACAACCGACGAGTTACGGCCGGATCGCAGTCATGAGAACCGTGGCCAGCGACGCCGCGGAGTGCGCCCAGCGCTCCAGCTTGAGGCCAACGCGCTGCAGCGCGGCTTCCTGGAGCTCAGCCCGAGGGAATCGATACGTGGGGTCGCGGAAGCGGTTCGGGATGTCATCACTCTCGGGTCGAAAGGCCAACACGAGCTTCCCCTCATGTCCACGACAGCGTTCTTCGACCTCGTCTTCGGAAAACGGACGAGGCGATGGATCCCAGGGCACGTGGATCGCCCAGAGCGCGATGGTCTCCAGGGTCATCCGAGCGGCGAGCTGCACGTTGGGTACGCCACGCACCTGCCGGGTCGCGCTCCGCTTCTCGAGATAGGTCGTGAGCATCGCGACCTGCCCCTAACGCCCCTGTTCGCACCACACGGAAGCGAGCTCAGGATGATCGACGGAGCATCGATCGATCAGCTTCAGCGCGCGGCGGTTTCGGAACATGCGCCAGAAGAGGTCGCGAACGATGCCCTCGAACTCGTCCGCCCTGGTGCGCCTGCCGTTTGGTGCCGACAGCACGGTAGCCAGTTCGAGATTGCGCACCTCATCGAGCAGACGAGCCTGGATGGACTCGACCGTGCTGCCCTTCGCGGGCGTCGACACCGGCAAAGCGCTCGGCTCGGGTTCCACACCGTGGCCGTCTGCGAATCGGACAGCCGCGTCGAAGAGCGCGTCCTTGGACTGGACGTACCCGTAGAGGGTGCCCTTCTCGACGCCCAGCGCCTGAGCAACGTCTGACTAGCGGTCGCGAATACGCGCCCGCGCACATCGAGCAAGCGACGTTCGATGAGATCGTGGGCTCGGAGAAGGAGATGGGAACAGGCATGTAGACCGCCTGTGCCGACACACAGGAGATCTTGGATAGGGGTGAGGGGGGAGCGTTGTCAGAAGCGCCCAAAGGCACCCGCGCTGCCCAGCCCCAGCCAAGGCTGTATCCCCGCGGGATGGATCGGGCGCACCGCACGCTCGGGCGCCTCATCGCCGCTCGAGAGCAGCCACAGCGCCACGCCCGTCGCGAGCCCAACGCCGCCGACGATGAAGCCCGCGGTATTGATCAGCTGCTCGTTGTCGGCTTGGTCGTCCAGGTCACGCACCTTCGACGCCTCGGGGTGCGTGTCGCGGCAAGGTGAGCCGCAGCGCGCGAAGGCGGCGTCCGAGTCGTCGCGAGTGCCTCCGACCTTGATGGCGTAGAACACGCCGACCCCCGTCGCGACCAGGCCGACTCCCAGGCTCACGTAGGCGCCGAGGCGCAGACCGTTGCCGCCGGGATCTGCCGTATCGAACGTCGCGCGGTCGTCCGCTGCCGCGGGCTCGCTCGGCGCTGCGAGGTTCAGCTCCAGGCGCTCCCGGACGCCTTCTTCGAGGGTGATCTCCCGGCTCACCTGCTCCCCGCCGGCGATCGCCGCGGTGACCACGTAGCTGCCTGGATCGACCTGGCGCGCGACGCCGACCTGCGCGCTCGGCAGGACCTCACCGTCGACCTTCACGTCGGGCTCGCTCCCCGCAGGCGCCGAGACGCTGATGAGCAACGTCGGCAAGCGCTCGTCCAGCTCCTTCACCAGGCGCACCGCCTCGGCGCGAGCGTTGACGAAGGCGCGCGGCTCGTTGGCCGCCTCCGGCAGGTCCAGCACCTGCTGGGCGACGTCCCGCGCCTCGAGCAACTTGCCAGTCTTGGCGAGGGCGCGCGCCACGGCGACCCGCGTCGACGGCACGCCCATGATGGCGTCCGCCTTGCGGTAGCTCTCGAGTGCCTCGGGGAAACGCTCGGCCGCCGCAGCCTTGTCCCCTTGCAGCATCAGGCTCGCCGCCTTGCGCTTGTCGGTCTCGCTCGGCGCTGCCAGGGCGGGCGCGCTCAGACTGAGCAACAACAGGGCGGGCGCGAGGCGCGAGGCGAACGGACGGAGCAGCACGGGTGGGTCTGAGAGTAGCCGATCGGCGCGCGTCTGTCGCGGCTCAGAAGCCGTACTTCGCCTTGCGAACGGCGTCGCTGATCCCAGCGGGCTTCTGCGCTGGCGGAGCCGGGGGCTTTGCAGCGGGCTTCGGCGCGCTGCCTGCAGCCTGCGAGGTGCTTTCGTTGGCGGTCGTCTCGCCGTCCCGTTCCGGATCGGTGACAGGTTCGGCGGGCTCGTCGGCGCTGGGGGGCGCCGCGGCGCGTTCCGCCTCGCCTGCCGCCGCCTCGCCTGCCGCCGCCTCGCCTGCCGCCGCCTCGCCGCCTGGCCTGGCGGCTTCGCTGGCGGGATCTCGCGGCGCCGCAGCCTGCTGGGTTTCCTCAGGGATTTTACTTGGTGCTTGCGTCGCCGGCGGGTTGGCTTCTTCTGGTTCGGCGCTCAGCTGGCGGATCCCCAGGGCGAGCACCGCCCCTCCGGCTACTACTCCAACCAGAGCGAGCGCCAGGTGCAGGGGCTTGAAGGCGCGCCTCACCCCCAACCCGGGATCCATCAGCTCGGAGTACTGAACGTCGGCTTGGGGCGGCGCGGGCGTTGGCTCGGCCGGGGACGCTGAGGCGGCTGACGGCAGCGCGGCCGTCGGCGGATCGGCGTAGAGCGCGGAGTCGCTCTCCATGTCGGCCACGATCTCGCTGCGCGTCTTCAACGCGTCCGCGCCGGTCGACTGGACCCAGCGTGCGACCTCACGAGCGCTGGCGGGGGCGAGGACGTCCTCCAGGGCGTCGGCGAAGTCGAGCGCCGTGGCGAAGCGCTGGTTCGGGTCCCGCGCGAGGCCGCGCATCACCACCGCGTCCAGCTCGGGGGGCAGATCCGGGCGGATATGACTCGGCGGCTCCACTGGAGCGTGCAGCACCTCGTACATCAGGTTGGCGTCCTCGCCCTTGAACAGGCGCTGCCCGGTTAGCACCTCCCACAGCACCACCGCCGCAGAGTAGATGTCCGTGCGCTGGTCGACGACGCCGTGCTGGATCTGCTCCGGCGCCATGTAGCCCAGCTTGCCCTTGAGCTGGCCTTCGCGCGTGGTCTGGATGCGCCCGGCGGCCTTGGCCACGCCAAAATCGATCAGCTGAGTCACGCCGTCGACGCCGACCAGGATATTCTGCGGGGAAACGTCACGGTGGACGACGCCGAGCGCCTGCCCCTCGTCGTCCCTCACCTCGTGCGCCGCCTGCAGGCCGGCGAGCGCGTCGGTGAGGAACTTCACGGCGATGCGCGGATCGATGGTCTGACCGAGACGCCGAGTGGCCCGCACGAGCTTGGAGAGCGACTCCCCGGCGACGTAGTCCATCACCAGCAAGAGTTCGCCCCTCTCCGCGACCACGTCGCTGATGCTCACGACGTTTGGGTGGCGGATCCGCGCGGCGAGATGCGCCTCGTCCATGAACATCGCCACGAACTCGGGGTCGTTGGCGAAGTGGGAGTGCAGCCGCTTGATGGCCACGGTGCGCGAAAAACCAACGGGCCCCATCAAGCGTCCCACGTGCACCGTCGCCATCCCTCCCGAGGCGATCTGGTCGTGGAGAGCGTATCGCCCAACTGTCTGCCTCGTAGCCGACGACATGAAGCGCGAGTATCGCACGCTCTCGGACCCAGGCCAATCGGGGCGATTTGTGTTCGGGATCCGCGACGCCGCTGGTAGCCTTGTGGGAATGCGATCCGCCAGGTTCACGGCCGCGACGTTGGCGCTCAGCGCGCTCGCCCTCGCGGCGTGTGGAGAGTCGACGGACCACCCCATCGTCAGCGATGGGGGCAGCGCGGGCTTCGCGGGTGAGGGAGGCAGCGCAGGCAGCGGCAACGCCGGCAGCGCCAATGGAGGCAGCGGCAACGGAGGCAGCGGCAACGGAGGCGGCGGCAACGGAGGCGGCGGCAACGCAGGGACCGGCGGTTGGCCCAACGGAGGCAGCTCGAGCGGCGGCAGCGACGTCGGCGGCGCTGCGGCTGGAGGCGCTGCAGCTGGAGGCGCTGCAGCTGGAGGCACGGCAACTGGAGGCACGGCAACTGGAGGCACGGCAACTGGAGGCAGCGCGGGCAACTCCGGCTCTGGAGGTAGCGGCGGCGACTCCGGCTCTGGAGGTAGCGGCGGCGCGCCGCCTGTCGTCTGGAAGCTGCATCGCTTCAGCCTCTCCACCAACACCTGGCAGACCTTCCCCCTCGACCAGGTCTGGACCGGCGCGGGTGCGCCACCGCCCCGGGACATCAGCGCGACCACGAACCTCGACGTCTTCAGCACGCCGATGCTGCTCGTCTTCACCACGTCGGGCCAGTATTACCTGCGTCGTGGTTCCGTGTGGAGCCACGCGTCCATCGGCTCCAAGTTCTTCCACAACTCATCCACGGTGGAGGCGGCCTACTCCGTGCCCTGGAACCACACCAGCAACACCAACCCCGCGAAGGAAGACGTCTACCTCTCTTCGTTCCCCAACGCCGGGGTCTACTCCGTCGACTCAAACCTGAACATCACTCAGTCCCGCGTACAGGCGCTGGTCGACGAGGCGGGCGCGGCCCCGCCCCAGGGCAGCGTGCCCCCGAAGTTCTGGACGCTGGTCGGGGACGCCGACAACTACGTGGAGGGCGGCCTCTGGATCTCCCTCTACGTGATGCTCGACAACGGCAACCTCTACGAGACGGCGAACGACTTCCAGTGGAACTGGCAGCCTGCCACGAGTTTCTACTTCTTCCAGACCAATGGCGCCCCGAACCCTAACACGTTGACCGCCGCCTACTACGAGGTCGCGGGGAACGTCGTGAACTTCGTCGGGCCCTAGCCTCGACAGGCTCGGCGGAACGGCGGAACGGCGGAACGGCGGAGAATCCGCCGGTGATTTCATCCACGATCCAGGCCTGCAGGCCCTCAAGGCGCTGCTCGACGGCGAGCAGTCGATGACCCCGGAAGAGGTGATAGGGGTGTTCGTCGCGGTCTTCTCCGCGCGGCAAATGGTGCCGCCGAGCGAGTGGCTGCCGATGGTGTTCCGGGACCGCCAGCTGAGCGAAGCGGACGGCCCCGCGCTCGCAGCGCTGATGGATCAATACAACGAGGTCGGCGATACGCTGGAGAAGGAGGGCATGATCACCCCCGAGGCCGACGATCTCGAAGCGGCCGCCGAGTTCTGCAGCGCCTACCTCGAGGTGATGGAGCTGGATCAAGACTGGCTCCGCGAGGAAGAGGAGATCGCCTTCGTCCTCCTGGCCCTCGCCGATCCGACCGTCCTCGACGATCCACAGGTCAGCATCGAAGGCACCAAAGCGGACTGGCTCGCGAGCGCCTGTGCTGAGCTCCCGGACATGGTGCGCCGTGACGCGAAAGACTTGGAAGCCTGTTCGCAGGATGCTGGGTGTTTCGCTAGCTGCGTTTCTCCAGCGGGTGAGAGTCCCGTCCCGGTAAGCGTCGGTGCGCCGGGTAGCAGGCCCCAGGTAGTGGAGAGAGATCTCCCTGCCCGAGCGGGGTGTCAAAAGCTCGTGAAGCAGCGAGAGCTGCGTAGCGGGGAGCAAGCACGCGGGCCGCAACATGAAGTGAAACCTGCAGCCTCGACAGAGAAACAATCCGGAGGCCGAGCCGCTCATTTCACGGCGAAGGCAACATCGACGGCGAGAGCACCGAAGCTCGCCGCCGGCTCCGGCGGGGTAGGGGGGGCAGCACGTGTGCAAGGAGGAGCGCGGAACTCGGGAGGCCCGTCTGTGCGGCCCAAGTCAGGGCGAGGTGTGTCGTATAAGCCAAGGGCGAAATCGGCCACTGCACAGCGGGAGTCCGAGGGGATCATGGTACCGAAGACCGCTGGGCAACCAGCGGGAACGAATGCCGTGCGGCAAAACGCGGCAGGAGGGAAGGGTCCCTGCGGTAGTCGTGTTGGAAGCGTAGGTAAGCGTGAGGGAATGGCCGGCAAGTCCGGACCTAACGACCCCGGCAGGCGTAAGCCGCGCGGAAAAGCGCAACAACTACAACGCCAACTATATGCAGCAGCCAAGCGGGCACCGGACAGGCGCTTTCACGCCCTTTACGACCACATCTGGCGGGGTGACATCCTCCAGGAGGCGTGGAAGCGAGTCAGACAGAACCAAGGAGCCGCGGGCGTGGATCGCCAGTCGATCTGCGACGTGGAGGAGTACGGGGCTCAGCGATTCCTCGAGGAATTACAAGCTGAGCTGAAAGCGGGGAGGTATCGGCCGCAGGTGGTGCGGCGGCAGTACATCCCCAAAGCCGATGGTAAGAAGCGGCCACTAGGCATCCCGACGGTGCGCGATCGGGTGGTGCAGATGGCGGCGAAGCTGGTGATTGAGCCCATTTTCGAGGCGGATTTTCTGCCTTGTTCTTACGGGTTTCGTCCCCGGCGCAGCGCGCCGATGGCGCTCGAGACGCTGAGGAAACTGGGCGCCAAGGGTGGTCACCACGTGCTGGACGCTGACATCCGCGACTACTTTGGAAGCATCGACCACGCCAAGCTGATGAAGCTGGTTGGGCGGCGCATCTCGGATCGTCGGGTGCTGAAGTTGCTGCGGCAGTGGCTCGAAGCAGGAGTGATGGAGGACGGCGTCGTGAAGGCGTCGGTGGGCGGCACGCCGCAAGGGGGAGTGATCTCTCCTTTGCTGTCCAACATCTACCTGCATGTGCTCGACGTCTTGTGGACCCGCCACAGCGCTCCCTATGGAACGCTGGTGCGCTACGCGGACGACTTCGTGGTGATCTGTCGCACCAGGAAGGATTGCGAGCTGGCCGAGGCGCGGATCCGAGTGATCTTGCAGCGCCTCGGTCTCGAGCTACATCCGGAAAAGACCAGGCGAGTCGAGCTCTACGATGGCAAGCAGGGCTTTGACTTTCTTGGCTGTCATCTGCACAAGCGGCTGAGCGGCAAGGTGCTGGAGAGGTCGGGCGAGCGGCTCTACTTCCTCCATCGCTGGCCGTCCCAGCGCGCGATGCAGCGGATCCGGAGCCGTGTGAAGCAGCTCACCCCCCGCTCGAGATGCCACGCGGATATCCGTGACGTCATCGAACAGCTGAACCCCGTACTGCGGGGGTGGGGAAACTACTTCCGCACGGGAAACGCTGCGAAGCGATTCAATCAGCTCGACACCTATGTTTGGAAGCAGCTGCAAGGGCTGTTGGTGGCCCGTAAGGGTCGCCACCTGAAACCCAAACAAGTCGACCGCTGGGATCGCAACTACTTCCACCGTCTGGGCCTGTACCAACTCCGAGGAACCGTCCGCTATCCGGAGCAATCCAGAATCATGGAGGCCGCGTAATGCTGTGCGCTGAGTGGCTACTGGTAAGCCGTGTGCGGGAAATCCGCATGCACGGTTTGTACGGGGGTCTTGACTTTGACCATCGCCCGCCTGGCGGGAAGGAGTAAGGATCTACCAACGCTCGAAGAGATGTACCTCAGAAACCGCGGGCGCCTCCCTGGCGAAGGCGCTCAGGCGGTCTCCACGAAGGTCGATCGCAACTCCCCATGTCCCTGCGGAAGCGGGAAGAAGTACAAGAAGTGCTGCGGAGCGGCGTAGACCCATGGCATTCGCTCCGAGCTTCAGCATCACGAACCGAATCACTGCGGAACTGACTCGGATCGAGCGCGCCCGGGGATCTCTCGAGGCGGCGACGCTGTCCGAGGCCTGGGTGCGGCGGATGACCCATGGTGATGGAGCTACCAGACGGCGCGCTCACTTTCACGAGTAGGGGCGGAATGCAGGCGTCCAGCTAGGCGACCAGGCGCACCGCATCGGCACGCGCGTTGACGAACGCGCGCGGCTCGTCAACCTCCGACGGGATCTCCAAGACTCGCTGCTTCTTCACTGGCCTCGAGTAGCCGGCCCAGCTCCGCCAATGTTCTCGCGCCCGCGCCACGAGTTGACGGCACGGCCATGATTGCGTCCGCCTGACGATAGCTCTTCAATGCCTCAAGGAAGGGCACCGTCGCCAACCCACCGGAGGCGATCTGGTGACGCAGCGCATGTCGTCCAAGCGTCTGCCGGGTACCCGATGACATAAGCCACGAGTTTCGCAGGGGCAGACGCGTCTGCGAGGACGAGCAAGCATGAACGGAGTTGTTTTCTGCCAACAACCTGATAACTTCGATAAAAATGTGCGTCAGAGGGCTGCGGTCGACCAGCGAGCGCCGCTCGCGGGAGGTTCCCGAGCGTAGCTCATCAGCGGAAGTACCGAGAGGTCACTGTCCCGAGTCTTGGGTCTTGCCGCGCGAGGTGCTGGGCGAAGCGTGGACGGGAGTGTACAGGCCGCAACACGGCAAGCGCGAAGAGAGTGCGCTTCAAGTGGCTCGACCGCCGCTCGCCAATGCGGTCGTTCACATGGGAGAGGTTCGAGCGACGGTTGGAGTTCAACGCCATCGCCTTCCCCCCACATAAATCAGAGCTGCGAGATGTTTCCTCGGAACGCAGTACGGTTCTGAAAGGAGTTCCCAGATGAAGGTCATTCGCGCTGCGGTAGCGCTTGGTTCGGTTGCAGCCCTTCTCGGTACCCCTGCGCTCGTCGCCTGTGCTGAGAGCGCAGAGCACCACATCGAAAGCCAGGGCGGCACTGCATCTGGCGGCAGCGCTGGCTTGTCAGGCGCGAGCGGAGATGACGGTGGCAGCGCGAGCGGCGGTTCAGCCACTGGAGGCACGAGCGGCGGCGGCTCCAGTAATGGCGGCAGCGCAGGCTCCCCAAACGGCGGAAGCGGCTCTGGTGGCAACTCCGCTGGCTCCGGTGGCAACTCCGCTGGCTCCGGCGGCGCGGCGGGTGGCGGAGGCGCGACAGGAGGAAGCGGCGGTTCGGCCTTAGACCCAGGTCATGGCACCTGGACTGCACCAGATGGGACTATCGTCTTCGACCGTGCAAGTTTCGGGGACCGGATGCACATACCGGGTTGTATTGGCCACTCCGGGCCAGAGAATGCTTGCCAGTTCCAGGGAACGATTTTCGGTACGCAGAAGTACGCTATGCGCATCCCGTTCAAAACCTCCACTTCTCTTCAGCAGCTTGCGGTCACCACGAACCAGAGCTTCAGCACTTACGGCACGTTCGATGTAGCCTTCTCGACGACACCGGGCGACTTCAATCCGCCGGATCTGGGCTGTCAGGCGAGCCAGACCGTCCTCGAGACAACCAACTTCGTAGATGAATCCCTCAACGCATCCCTGAGCCGCAAAACCTATTGTTTCATCCCTCCAAACACGATTATCTATGTGAACGTGCGGATGTCCGGAACCGGTGCAGCGACTTGTGGTCAGGAAAACACGTGTCGAGTGATCATTCACAACGGCTTCGAGCCCACTGTGATGGCGCCGATCGGAACGTTCCCGTAGACTCGACGATTCTCTCGAAGGTCAAAAGCGGTGCTGGCTGGACGTCTTGCTCCGAGCTTCATCGACGGCGACTTCGCGGAGACCCAGGCGGACCTCTTGTTCCGTGTGGAGATAGCGAGTCGTCTTCGAGCAATAGAGCGACGCCAAGACGCGCGGCCTCGTGCAGGTCGGCGGCTACGTTGTGATCGATCAGAGACGCCGGGAGGCTGCTGGGAGCCGTGCGTGGTGCAATCTCACCCAGGCGCCTCTCTGGGCACGAATTGACTTAGAAACCTCGGCATCCAGCGATGGGCAGGGCCGGAGCTTGGGGCGATGGAGCTGAGCACATCGGCGTGATCAGCAGAACTAGTCCGGTATCGTTTCCGCGTAGACATAGGTGCGCGCTAGACGAGCGTCTTTCTTGAACGCGGTCGGAGTCATCTCGTGGAGTTCGAGCCCGTGCACTCCGCGATGAGTCCCGAGGCGCTCGAATGCCCATGCGAGGTAAGCCTGGGCTGGGACTCCGATCGCGCGACAAGTCGCGACGATGCCGAGCAAGACCGAGGCTCGGTGTGCTCCCTCAGTGCTGCCAGCGAAGAGCATGTTGAGTCGGGGCTTGGCGACGTTCTGAAACTCTCGCTCCGTTGGCGATTGTCGATAGGGACCAGCGGGTCGTCGATGAAGCGGAAGAGCGCCTTGCCGTGATTTCTGTAATACCGCACGGCAGCTCGGAGTAGCTCGGATGGCAACAAGGTTGGCTCGATCGCTTCACACCAGCGCTCGAACTCGTCGACGATGGGTCTGATCTTGGAGCGTCGATGCGCGAGGAGTGCGTTTCCGCGAAGCTCCAACTTCTGAGCCTCGTCTTCGGCGGCGTACATCGCTGCGATGAACGCGCCACCTTCTGCCGCCAGGGTGGGTTGTGTGGCCTCGGCGTTCCGCAACTTGCACCGGCCGTGAGCGTTGCAGCCCGCTTCGGTGACGCGGCCGCTCGCATAGACGTCGTTGAATCGGTGTTCAGCAGCCGCCGTCAGTGTCCCGGGAAACGCTTGAGCTTGGAGACGACGTCGTCACCGCTTTTGTCCGCGGCATACTGAAACACGGCGTACTCCGCGTTGCGGTACAACTCGATGTAGTAGCCGTTGTGAGCTGCCGGCAACCCGGGCACCAGCACCTTCAGCCCGGTGCCGTCAGTCGCCATCCAGGAGCCCGCCAACAGACTCTTCCAGTGCAATCCGTCGATCGGCTCGAGCAGATCCGCAGCGCGCTCAACGAAGCTCACGAGCGTGCGCATGGCGAGGGGTACGCCGCGCTCGGCGGGATCGCGACGGATACGGTCGAGCGGAGTGAGCACGGAGAACTTGGCGTGAATGAACCACGCGAGCCAGTCGCAGGTGACCTTCGACCGAGCGTAGGGTGCGGGCAAGGACCGCGGCGTGGTGCGCTTGAAGCAGGCTCGTCAACGGCACGTCTTGCGCTTGACGACGCGACGCCGCTGGTGCTCCTTGACCACGTGGAGCTTCTCTTCGACGACCTCGTCAGCTACGTCGAGGTCAGACGAGCCGCAATGCTCGCAGCAATCTGGGCGCAGGTGGTGCTCCTCCGCCTCCAGGTGCTCTGGCAAGGGTTTGCGACCGGTGGGTTTGCGCCCCTTCTTCTTGCCTCGCTCCTTCGGCGGCAGCACCGGCGGCTTTGGGCGCGCCTCGAACGCGGCCTTCGCCTCCGCATCGACCACCGGTGGCGGCGGCGGTGCCTTGGGCTCTGCGGGCTTGCGCTGCTTGCGCTGCGCGACCGCCAGCAGCTCCCGGATGCGATCGTTGAGGCTCGCGATCTGCTCGACGAGTCGAGCAATCTGCTCGCTCTGCGCGGCGTTTTCCTTCAGCAGCGCCTCGAAGTCGAGCACCTGCACAGAAGATCACAGACCGTGATCGGTGTCGATCCCCTATCTCGCTGCCGTGCGGCGATACCAACCATCTCGCGACGCGGTGAAGTCAATCCCTCAGAGAAGTGAGGCGTACGCCGCTCCGTCGATCACGACCTGCCCCTCGTCGCCTCGAAGCGCGGGGAGCTGAAAACTGCCCGCCTCAAGACGCTTCGCAAGCACGCACCACCCCGACCATCGAACCACCGCGCTTTGGCGATTCGGCGACGCTTGTTCAAGAAGAGGTACAGGTGCCCATCGACCGGATCGAGCCAAGTCGTCGGGTCGCCCCAGCTAATGCATCGAACGACCCGCGCATGTCGGCTGGCGCGATCGCCACGAACACCCGGACCGTGGGAGGCAGACTCAACATGGTCGCAGCACCCTGACGATCCGCGATAGCGTCTCCTCTCGGAAGTGGTCGTTGAACTCGAGCTCTGCGCCGCCTACGCGGATCACATAGCGTTGATGTTGAGCGGGGAATGTCAGAGCCGCGGGAACCAGCTCGACCAACTTGGTCTGAGGCAACCCGCCCCGAGTGCTCCGCGGCTTGCGCTTGGCAGGTCTCTGCAAGCCCAGGTTGAGTCCCCACGCGCTCCGCGAACGTCCGTCTACACGGTGCGCACGTGCCCAAGAGATCAGGTCGTCTTCCGACGCACGCATCGCAACCAACACGCCCTCGATCCCGCTCATCCCGTACTTTGCGGCTTGCCGTAGCTGGCGTGACCCTGACTCAAAACGGCCCGCAGATCCTCCCGGCATCGCATGTGGGTCACAGAGCGATGAATGGCCAAGGGAGAGCAGAGGGAAGCACAGGGTATTGGGTCGAACGCTGGAGAACCTGCTGCGCTTGAAGTTCAAGGGCGACGTCGAGCATGAAACGCTGAACCATGGGTGTGCGCGCGGACGCCAATCGTCTGGCGTCTTCGAGCACGCCTCTCCATTACGAGAAGGACCTCCCTGATGTCCAAGTTGCTTTTCATTCTTAATGACCCCTATGGGACCACACGCGGTGGCTCCGATGGGCGCCACGGGCGATCGCCGCCCATGGCCTCGCTCTGGTTCGCTCTAGCTCGCCCACGGGGTGGACAGACGCCGAACCGACCCGGGCAGAAGTCGGTAACAACGCCGACACCTGCCCATGGCCGGTTCGTGAAGTCAGCTCACGGGAACAGCGGACACTCGCCGCTCTCGTCGGGGACCATGCACTGGTTGTCACACCCAGCGATGCCGCACGGATAGCAGCACTTGAGGCCGCCTTGGCACTCCGGGTCGGTCTGGCAGGTGTCGCCGATGCCCTTGCCGTTCAGGTTGCAGCTGTCTCCAGCGACGTCATCGACACCCGCCTTGTGCGCTTCGCAGGCATTGCAGTACACCTTGCCGTCGTCGCCGCACACGCCGAGGCACTCGGCGGTCACGCAGCCTTCCGGTGAGAGCTTGCAAGTGCCGAAGCACGGTCCAGGGCCACAGTCCGCGCCATCGGGCTTGTCGCAGTACTGACCCGCGTTGCACTGCACTTGGGCGGGGCCCCCGCATTCCTGGTTGAGGGTGCCCGGGACGCATTGGTTGTTGACGCAGTCAGGCTCCGCCCATTGGACTGCGCAGGCTCCGCAGGTCCACGTCGCGCACGCCTGCATGCGATTCGCGTAGTCTTGCAGCTGATCCCGATCGATGTCCTGACTCGTCAGGTTCTGCTCGCACTGGTCCATCGCCAGGCACTCGGGTGTCGCGTCGAAGCAATCGTCGCGCGTGGTGCAGTGGTTGTTCGCCGCCGCGAAGGCGCGGAACTCATCGGCTACGGTGTCGCAACCGAGGCTGCCGCCGCTCCCAGAGCTACCCGCATTGCCTCCGTTGCCCGCGCTGCCCGCCGTGCCTCCCGTCGCGCCGCTGCCTGCGGTACCGCCGCTACCGGCTTGCCCGCCGGTGCCGCCCTGGTTACCGACCTTGTCGTTGACCCCACCCACCTCGCTCGAGTTGGTGTCGCATGCAGCGAGCCCAAGGCAGGCTCCCAAGATTAGCCAAGTACGCATCACTTCCTCCTAAGCTTGCCTCATGAACGAGCGGCTGTTGCGCCGTTCTCAGCCAGCGCTTCCTGCGCTACATCCCGTGAGTGGTCGCTGCCGGCGTTCCACATCCATCTTTCTTTCAGACTAGATCATGCACCCCCTCAAGCGACTGCTGCATCACGCTCAAGCCTGGCGCGGCCAAATGGGAGCGGGGACGGTGTTCTCCGTCCTCAACAAGTTCTTCGACGTTCTGCCCGAGCTGCTGATTGGCGTCGCCGTCGATGTGGTGGTGAACCGCAAGGAGTCCTTCCTGGCGCGCATGGGCCTCAGCGATCCGACTCAGCAGCTGGTGGTGCTCACGTTGCTCACCATCGGCGTCTGGGGCTTCGAGTCGCTGACGGAATACCTCGCCAACTTGAAGTGGCGAAACCTCGCACAGAACCTGCAACACGCGCTGCGCATGGAGACGTACGGACACCTCCAGCGGCTGCAGCCAGCGGTGCTGACTCGTCTGCGTACTGGGCGCGTGATGGCGGTGCTCAACGAGGACATCAACCAGATCGAGCGCTTCGTGAACAACGGCGCCCACGACCTGATTCAGGTGGCCTGCTCGAGCCTGATGGTCGGCGCCGTGTTCTTTGCGCTGACGCCGAGCCTCGCGGCCCTGGCGCTGCTCCCGGTGCCGCTGATCCTCGTGGGCGCCTTCTGGTTCTTGCGCCGTCTGGCACCTCGCTACGCTGCGGCGCGCGAAGCGGCCTCCGGAGTCTCCCACCGCCTGAACAACAACCTGCTCGGCATGCCGACGATTCAGGCTTACACCGCGGAAACGTTCGAAGCCCAGCAGCTGATGCACAGCTCGGAGCAATACCGCGCACGCAACGCCGACGCGATCCGCGTCGCAGCGGCGATCACGCCAGTGATCCGCATCGCGATCCTGGCGGGCTTCGTGGCGACGCTGCTCTACGGCGGGCGCCTCACCTTGCAAGGGGCGCTGGGCGTCGGCAGCTATTCCGCGCTCGTGTACCTGACCCAGCGCTTGCTCTGGCCGCTCACCCGCTTGGCGGACATGACGGACCTCTACCAGCGCGCGATGACGTCGGTGCAGCGGGTCGATGACTTGCTCCAGGTGCCGCTGCCGCCGCACGAAGTCAGCGCCAAGTTGCCCGAGCCCGTGCGTGGCGGCGTGAGCTTCGAAGGCATCTCGTTTGCTTACGACGAAACGCCCGTGCTCCACGACGTCAGCCTGGAAGCGCCCGCCGGCAAGACACTCGGATTGGTCGGCGCGACCGGCAGTGGAAAGAGCACCCTGCTCAAGTTGCTGTTGCGCTTCGAGACGCCGGGCGCCGGCACGGTGCGCGTCGATGGGGAAGACGTGCAGGCCCTCGACACGAAGGAGCTACGGCGCGCCATTGGCTACGTGGCGCAAGATCCTTTCCTCACCGATGGCACGCTGCTCGAAAACATCGCCTACGGAGAGCTCGATCCAGACCTTGAGAAGGTGCGCGCGGCAGCCCGCGCGGCGGAGGCCCACGACTTCATCGAGTCGTTACCCGACGGATACGACTCGCAAGTCGGTGAGCGCGGGCTGCAGCTGTCCGGAGGCCAGCGCCAGCGCGTAGCGCTGGCCCGCGCGCTGTATCGTGATCCGCCTATTTTGGTGCTGGATGAGGCGACCAGCGCGGTGGACAACGAGACCGAAGCCGCCATCCAGCGCTCCTTGGAGCGCGCCGCAAAGGATCGCACGCTGATCGTCGTCGCCCATCGCTTGTCCACGGTGCGCCACGCGGATGCCATCCTGGTGCTCGACGAGGGGCGCATCGTCGAGCGGGGCACCCACGAGGAGCTGCTCGGGCAGGGGGGGGCCTACGCCGCGCTGTGGCGCTTGCAGACCGGAGGCGGTGCGTGAAGCGAGTGCTGTTCGGTGGCGCGCTGGTTGTGTGCCTGGTTGGCTCTGTTGCTACTCGCTGCAGTGCGGTCGCCTTGGCTCAGGCGGATGCAGGGGCCGACGCTGCTGCGCCGCCTGCTGCGCCTCCAACTGACGCAGCCGCCGACGCGGGTCCGGACAGCGTGGCCCCACAGCCAGGGATCATCGCTGAGCGTCCAGCTCTGCTCCCCGGTGATCGCCGGAGTCTCCCCAGCGTCCACGTGACTGGCCCGCCGGAGTGCCCGACCGCCGAGGAGCTGGTCGCGGACCTCGAGGCGAGTGAGGGGCGTCTACGCCTTCAGCCCGTGACCTCCGGCCCGGCTGACTACGAGGTCCAGTTCCGGCCCTGGAGTGGGCGCTACGACGCGGAAATCAAGGACGAAGCAGGCCGAGTACGCAGCCTCGAAGGCTCCGACTGCGGGGAGCTCGCGCGGGCGACGGGCCTGAGCCTGCTCATGCTGGTGGACGCCGCGCCCGCGCGCCTGCCTGCGGTGCAGGAGCCCGAGTGGACACCCGCTGGACGAATCCCCGAGGAACCAAATGAGGAGGTCCGCTGGCAGTCGCGCTTCGGCGCTTCGCTCGGGTTGGGGGGAGTGCTCGCGCCCCACGCCGTCGTGGGAGCCTACGGCAGGTTCACCGGGGTCGTGGAGCTCAGCACTTGGTTCTTGTATCAGTTTGGTTCGAGCATCAAACACGGGCCGGGGCGGGTGGATCTCAGCTGGCTCGGGTTCGGTAGCGATGTCTGCTACTTGTTCTTCGATCTCTTCGGGGTGTGCGGCGGCGGCTGGGTTGGGCGCCTCTCGGCGGAGGGGCAGGGCTACGACCGTAACTCGAGCGTGGCGCGCTGGCAGCCAGGGCTCAGCTTTGGCGTCCGTGTGCACCAGGCGTTCAGCGAGCACTGGGAGGCGGGGATGACGACGCTCGGGATGCTCGCGTTGACTGAAGAGAAGATCACCGTGGCGAACGTGGAGGGGGACGCCTTCACCACCTGGCGACTGATGCCGCTCATCACCCTCGAGCTCGGTGCGCATTTCTAGGCGAGATCTAGCTTGAATCGGGCTGATTTCGCCAGGGTCCCAGGCAAAGCGAGCGGCCCAGGTCGATTTGGTGATGCAGATCCCCCAGCCGAGCCACTCATGGACTGCGTGTGAATTTCGAGCGCATCTACCAGCAGCACTTCCGGCAGGTGTGGCGCTTCTTGGCGCGCCTGGGTGTACCGGAGCGTGACCTGCCCGATGCGGTTCAGGACGTGTTCGTGGTGGTGCATCGCAAGCTAGAAGAGTTTGAAGGCCGCTCCAGGATGGACACCTGGCTCTACGGGATCTGCATGCGGGTGGCGAGTGACCGACGTCGACGCGCGAGCCAGCGCTTCGAGTCCCTCGAGCACCCGGATGAGGCCGCCTACGATGCGCTCGACGAGGCAGGCGACGAGCGACTGGGGCTCAAAGCGCTGGCGACACGCATTCTCCAGAGCCTACCCCTCGAGCAGCGTGCGGTCTTCGTGTGCTTCGAGCTCGAAGGGCTGAACAGCCAAGAGGTCGCCGAGCGGCTGGCGATCCCCCTTGGCACCGTCCACTCACGCTTGAGGCTCGCGCGCGCTGGTTTCCGTAAGGAATTAGCTCGGCTGCGCGCCCGCGAAGGCGCTTGGTTGCGCGTTGGAGGACAAGACTGATGCGCCACTGGCCCGACGACGGCGCTAGCGACCTCGAGCAAGAGCTGATCGAGCTCATGCGTGAGGATGGCCCAGAGCCCCCGGAGGGGGCCCAGGAGCAGGTGTTCCTGGCGTTGAGCGCGCACCTCGGCTTGGGCGCTGCGAACGTCGCCACCAGCGCTGGTGCGACGCAGGCTACCGGCTCAGCTGTTGCAGCCACCACGAAGACGGCCGGCGCAGCGACGCTGGCCACGGGTGGTTCGGTGACGACTGCTGCGGGGGGCGGCGTGCTGAAGCTATTGGTCGTTGGCTTGGTGCTCGGCGGCGCGACGGCAGGCGTGGGTCACCTCGTCTCGAGCCCTGGTGCCAACTCACAATCAGGGGGTGAGGAGCAACGCTCGGTCAGCGGAAGTCAGCCCACGGCGCCGCAAGCGCCTACGCCTCAAGTGAAACCGCGCGGAAACGTAGCTGCCTCCGAGCCGGGTGGCGAGGCTCCAGCAGCCGGCGCGCCCCGTGGCGTTGCCGGGCGGGGCTCCAGGTCCGACCGAACTGGAAGTGCGGAGATAGAAGGCGCAGCCAGCGACCTCGACGTTGCGCCAGGTCCCTCCGTTGCGCGCTTCGCGGAGTCGGAGCCGCTCGCCGCTCCTTCAAGCGAAGGCACCTCTGCGTCCCAGCTAGACGCCGAGCGAGAGGCATTGGCAGCAGCACGTCAGGCGCTGAAAGCTGGTAACCCATCGCGCTCGCTGGCGCTGCTCACGCAGCTGAATCAGCGCTACCCCAAGCTGAAGCTGAGCCAGGAGCACGAAGCCCTGAGCATCCGCGCCCTCGCGGCCAGCGGAGCGAAGGCCCAGGCGGTGACGCGAGCGCGCCGCTTCGTCGAGCTCTACCCAAACAGCCCCCTGACTCCTGGCGTACGTGAAGTGCTGCGCTGAGCGATCGCGCGCGTCAGGCGTTCAGGCCGAAGAACGACTTGATGCGGTCCGCGAGCGCGTGCTTTCGCTCGTCAAATTTCCGTGCGGTAACTTCCTGGCTCAGGTTGTCGCGCACTCTGTCCAGTTCGATTTGACGCGCGGCGAGGATCTCCGCGACTTCTTCGGCGATTTCAGGCCGACGCTGCATCAAGTGCCGGAAGTGCTCGCGGCCGAGCTTCCAGCACCGGACCTCCGAGAGGGCGATCACGGTGGCGGAGCGCTTCTCTCCGGTCAGGAGCGACATCTCACCCATGAAGTCGCCATCGTGGAGCGTGGAGACCTCCCGTTGGATGCCGTCGACTTCCACGCGCACCGCGCACTGACCCTCCTCGATGATGTACAGCCAGTGAGCCTTGGCGCCCTGCTTGGTGAGCGCCTCGCCCTTGGTGAACGGCGCGTACTCGAGGGACTGTGCCAGATGCATGCGCTCTTCCTCGGGCAACTTGTTGAACAAGTCGACGTTTTCGATCGCGTTGCGCTGGCGCTGAACGGTCTCTTCAGCCTTCTTGGCTTGGCGCTTCGGAGACTCCTTGGTGACGAACACTGCCTGAGCCGGGATCGCGAGGGACATCCCAGCGCGGGTCAGGGCGTAGAAGATGCGCTGGCGCACGACGCTGTCCGTCGGGTCGTCCACCGCGAGGTCCGTCAGCCAGTAGCGGACGGCGTAGCGGGCCCAGGACTCACCGAAATCCATCAGCTGGACGTTGGGTGCAGGCGTCGCAGAGACGCGCTCGATGGGCTCTGCTAGCAGCGCCTTCTCTACCGCGCGGATCACATCCGGAGGGGAGAAGCGGTAGTCCACGTTGAACCACACCCAGCGCCGCCACTGGATCGGTTGCCCCGTGCGCCGGCCCAGCACGATCACCTGGTTCTTCAGCAGCACCGAGTTCGGGATCACCACCGTCTCCCAGTTGCGCGTCTCCACGGCGGTGTAGCGCCAGTGAATGTTGGCGACTCGCCCGATGACGTCGCCGACCTTGATCCAGTCGCCGACGTTGATGCTCTCGTCGGTCTGCAGGGCCATGCCACCCAGGATGTTGCCCAAGGTGTCTTGCAGCGAGAGACCGATGACCGCAGTCAGTACGGCGCTCGTCGCCACGATGCTCGAGAGGTTGAAGCCATTCCGTGAGGCAACGACCAGCAGCGTGACCACGATGGCGCCGAAGATCGCCACGTCTTGCACGATCTGCGGAACCTGAGTCTTGAGACGCGGGACGATACCGCGGAACACCAGCGCGCCCACTGCGCCGACCGTGGCCACGCCGCCAGTCAGCACCGCGGCCAGGTGTAGGTCATCGACCAACTTGGAGTGGACGAGGGTGAGCCCTGCGGTGACGCAGAGGATCACGAAGTGGATGGCCAGAAAGAAGCCAGGGAGGCGGGTGCGGCGCTCTCCGCCGTGAACAGCCAGGCCGGAGACGACGACCACCAGGGTGATCCAAGGCGTCCAGGCGCTTTGGGCTTGGTCGAGCAGCGCACGCAGGAAGGGCATCGGCGCGATATTACTGGGTTCTGTTACCGTTTTGTCACTCGGCGCGCTTGCCCCACGCACGCGGGGCCAAATAGCGGCCTCAGGTGCCTCCTGGGGCCAACCATCGACCACACCAGTCCCGGCGGGCGCCCGCTGCGCCTCCCCCCCAACCGCCTCGTTGGGTTCGACGATTGTATCCGCGGGGAATAAAAATCCGCTCCCAGCTGGCGCGGCCCGCGGTCCGGTACTCTGATCGCAATGCCCGGACGCCCAATTGTTGTGCCATGGGGTGGCACAACCCCGAGGTGGGCGCTGGAAGCCGGGGAGCTGGCAGCCGCTCGCAAACTCACGCAAAGCTTGCCGAACCCTTGCGCTCCCACGGCCGTCGACACCTCAATTCCTGGCCAAAAGTGGCTGGTCCGTCGAGCTGACCGCCCCTGGATTTCCGCACGGCGTGCCGCGGTGATCCGGTTCCACTGGAAGACCGAGTGTTCGCTCGTGTTTGCTCCTCGAAATGGACCCTGGCCCAAGGATTGCTGACAATGGCAGTGCGATGGCTTGGCAAAACAACAAGGCTGGCTTTGGGTTTGTTCTGACGATGGGCCTGTGGGCGCTGGTGCAGTCGGCGGGCTGCGGCCGCGCCAACTTGCTGGACGACCCCTACGGCACCGGTGGCACGGGAGGCGGGGACAACTGCGGCGACAGCATCTGTCAGCCGAGCGAAGACCCAAGTTCTTGCCCGGCGGACTGCAGCTGTGGCGACGGCGTGTGTTCAGGGGGTGAGGACAGCCAGAGCTGCCCGAGCGATTGCGTGGAGAGCTGCGGCAACGGCAATTGCGACGCGGGCGAGACGCGGAAGACGTGTCCCAAAGACTGCGGCGCTGCATGCGGCGACGGCCTGTGCGAGGCGTCGGAGAAGGACACCTGTCCTGAAGACTGCGACTCCAAGCCGACCTGCGGCGACGGCCAGTGCGTATCTCCCGAGGATCAGTACAACTGCATCGTCGACTGCGGTCGCTGTGGTGATGGCCAGTGTGCAGGCAACGAGACCAACGCGAACTGCCCGAGTGACTGCACGCCCGGCTGCGGTGATGGGAGCTGCGTGTATCCCGAGGACAGCTGGAACTGCCTCGTGGACTGCGGCTACTGCGGCGACGGTCTGTGCAACCCGCCAGAGAATGCGAAGAGCTGCGACATCGACTGCTCGTTCTGCGGCGATGGCACGTGCACCGACTACGAGCGTGACTGGTGTCCCCAAGACTGCGGCCAGAAGTGTGGCGACGGTGTGTGTGACTACGGCGAGCACCAGAGCTGCCCGAAGGACTGCGGTCTAACGGGTTGCGGTGATGGGTTCTGCGCGCCCCCCTACGAAGACTCGAACACATGCCCCGAGGATTGCTCCGCCAACTGTGGTGACGGCTACTGCGAACCGAACGAACAGAAGTCGTGCTGGCAGGACTGTGGAACGATCTGCGGTGACGGTGTGTGCACCCCCGACGAGCCGGGCTGGTGCTGGCAAGATTGCGGTGGCCACGGCTGTGGCGACGGCGTGTGTCAGAGCGACGAGTACGGCTGGTGCTACGAAGACTGCGGCGGCGGCTACTGCGGCGACTACTACTGCACGCCGGACGAAGTCGGCTGGTGCTACCAGGACTGCGGTGGCGGCTACTGCGGTGACTACTACTGCTCTCCCGATGAGTATGGTTGGTGCTACGAGGATTGCGGCGGTGGCTACTGCGGCGACTACACCTGCACGCCAGACGAAGTGGGTTGGTGTTACCAAGATTGCGGCGGCGGCTACTGCGGTGACGGCTACTGCTCGCCGGACGAACCTGGCTGGTGCTACCAAGACTGCGGGGGTGGCGGTTACTGTGGCGACGGCTACTGCTCGCCGGATGAACCGGGCTGGTGCTACCAAGACTGCGGCGGCGGCTACTGTGGCGACTACGTCTGCACCCCAGACGAGGTCGGCTGGTGCTACTCAGACTGCGGTGGTGGCTACTGCGGTGACGGTTACTGCACTCAGGGTGAGGTCGGTTGGTGCTACCAAGACTGCGGCGGCGGGTACTGCGGCGATGGCTACTGCAGCGCTGGCGAGCCGGGCTGGTGCTACCAGGATTGTGGCGGCGGCTACTGCGGCGACGGGTACTGCGGTCCCGGTGAGCCCGGGTGGTGTACGCCGGACTGTGGCGGTGGCTACTGTGGCGACGGCTGGTGCACGGGTAACGAATACCAGTGGTGCTGGCAGGACTGCGGGAGCGGAACGGGGGGGAGCGGCTTCGGCGGCGGACCCGGGTTCGGCGGTGCTGCTGGCGCCGGAGCCCAGCCCCCGAGCCCCGGCTGAGTTCGCGAATCAACACTTTTTGCCGCGAATGCGCGTAGGTCTTGCCAGCGCATCGCGGCAGAAACCATGATTGCTGTCGATGCTCTCGGTCACGGAGGCGCGCGCAAAAGCCAAGAACGTCGCAGCTTGGCTCGTCGACAAGGAGCGACCTGACGAAGCGGTTGGGTTGCTCACGGCTTGGGCCGCCAATGGACCCAACGATCCGGAAGGTCAGGACCTTCTAGCGGAGGCGCTACGGATCGATCCCAGCGCGCCCCTCGCCCAGATGGCGTTCGAGCGCATGGAGGGGATGCAGGGAGATCATGGCGCCCTGGATCAACACATCCAGGCGTACACGATCGAGCGCATCAATCAGATCGAAGCCGAGATGCGCCGCCCGACGTTTCGTCGGGCCCAGATGGGCTTCAACAACAACATCAAGTTCCACGGCGTGCCTTACCATGTGCAAACGGAAGACTCCGGTCTAGACGCGCCTCACATCATCACGCACCTGTTCGCCGATGGCGGACGAGTCATCAAGAGCCACAAGCGCGACTACACCGAGCACGTGAGTCGGCCTGACGTTGCCGAATACGTCCGCGGCCTGATGAAGGCTCAGCACATGGAAATGGTGCTGATGCTGCGCGACGGCAAGTTCGACGAGATCATCGCCGGGCGCGAGGTGGGGGGTGTCACCCTGCTCACTGAGCCGCCCCAAGAGGTTCAGAAGATCGCGCGCCGCAAGCAAGAGGCGCCGAGTGCAACGACCCACGAGCCGCCTGCGGTTGCCGCCGCACCCGCGCAGGTGTCGCACTTCAGCTTGGTGGTGCTGCGTAGCCTGACCGGTGGTCCGGAGCGCTACGACCCCGTGGGCGAAGAGGTGGTGATGGGCGCTCAGGGCGGGGTGAACCTGCCTGGCGAGATCTTCTGTCACCCCACGGAAGCGCTCCTGCGTTGGCGAGACGACGCGCTCTTCATTGAAGACCTCGAGGGCGGCAACGGTGTCTTCTTCCGCATCTCCACGGCCGTCGAGCTCGAGATTGGCGACGAGTTCATCGTTGGCGACCAGCTCCTCAAGGTGGAGAAGAACCCGGCGCCTGACGATGGTCCGGATCCCGATCCGACCTACTTCTACTCGTCTCCGAAGTGGCCTTCGTCGTTCCGCATCATTCAGGTGTTCGAGGGCGGAGCCCAAGGCGCCTGCGTGGTGGCCCGGGGAAACAGCATGCAAATTGGCTCCGCGGTGGGTGACTTGATCTTCGCTGACGACCCGCTGGTTGAAGAGCAACACTGCGTGATTGAGGAGCAGGCGAGCACGGTGGTGCTGACGGACCTGGGCAGCCGCACTGGCGTCTTCGTCCGGGTACGCGGTGAGCAAGAACTACCCCACGGAACCGAGCTTCTGGTGGGGCGTACGCGTCTGGTCGTCGATTTGAAGCGTTAGTCACGCTGCTAGCGCCTGGACCAGCGGTGCTGGTAGCCTCGCCCCGTGGAACCGCTGATACCCGCGGGAGTGTGGCTCGAAGCGCCTCTTCACGCGGAGATATTGCTGCTTGTCGGTGTTGGACTCTTCTCGATAGCAGCAATCACGTTGCTGGGCGGCGTCTGGCTCAAGCGCACGACGCGCTGGTGGAAGCGGTATGGTGTCTCGACGCCTGGGCGATGCGTCCGCATCAAGGAGCGCGATGAGTACACCACTTACTACGTGCAGTACCTGGACGGTGCCGGTCGCGTGCACGAGACCCACACTCAGGGCTCGGTCATAGCCATGAGCCTTGGTGCAGTGGTCGAGGTGTGGGTCGACCCAAGCAACCCCGCCAACGCGAGGATCGCGGCGGAGGTCAAGCTTCAGCACGTCGTGACCTTGATCCTGGCGGGCGTCTTTGGCGCCTTGGCTATCGTGACGTTTTCGCTTGGCTTGGTGTTCTGGGTCGTCAGCTGAGTGATCACGAATTCCGACGACGTCCCGTGAACTCAATACCGCCTTATGCGTTCGGCCAATTCTTGGTGGGCTGAGCGCGCCTGATATTCTCGGCTCCGTGGCGCCGCCATTGCACGTAGGGCTGTTGATCCTTGGGGGTGCGTTCTTCTGTCTGATGTCGTTGCTCGGGATCCTCCTGGGGTACTGGGCGCAGCGCAGCATTCGTTGGTGGCGGCGCTTCGGCGTCTCCACCCCAGGGCGAGTCGTTCGAGTCGACGACAGCGATGAAGGAACGACCCATTTCGTGCAGTATCTCGACGCCGCCGGGAGCGTGCATGAGACGCACACCCAGTCTTCGGGAGCGCGAATGGACCTGGGTGAGGTGGTCGAGGTGTTCGTTGATCCGAGCGAGCCAACCCGGGCGCGCATCGCCTTGGACCTCGCGAATCAGCACGCGGTCGCCGGTATCTTGGCGTTGGTGTTTGGCGGTCTCGGCATTGCCATCTTTCTGGTTGGTGTCGTGCTCTGGGTGGTTGGTTGACTCAGAACACCATGCCAGCGCCGATCGAGACGCTCGGCGTCCACTGGTCCACTACGCCGGTGTCCACGTCGTGACTGGCAAACGTCGGGAAGAGCAGCTGAGCAAAGACCAAGCCGTGAGTCGTCGTGTAACGACCGAGCTCGAGTCCAAAGCGTAACCCTGGGGAAAAGCCTGCAGCCGTCGCGCTCTCGATGGAGCGCTGTCCGTTCAACGTCGTGGGGCCGCGGAAGCGCTGATACTCGAGACCAGCGACAAGCCCTGCGAAGGCTGCGGTCGAAGCCGTTGCGCTGGAGAACAGCGAAGCCTCGAGCTGAGCGGTCACCTGAGTGGTGAGCGAGAGTCGATCGTCTCCGCTATTGAGCTGGTTCGCGCCAGCCACACGCACTCCGAAGTGGAACCAGTCGACCTCTCGGCGAGCGACCAGCGCCAGGCCGGGCAACGTCGCCAGGCGTCCGTCGACCACGGCGCCCACCTCGTACACCTCCGCGCCGATGTAGTTGATCCCGCGCACTCGGAACGACTTTCGCTGCTGAGCGAACCAATCGGCGCGCTCCGGACCGCTCAAGCGCCGGGGGTCGTTGTGGAGTAGCACCGTCAACAGCTCTTCGACCGCGCGATCCATGCGACCCGGCTGAACCTTCACGCGGTCTGGTACTTCGCCGTCGACGCTGCCGGTGAGAAACAAGCCGCCGCCGAGCTTGGCCTCCACTTCGATCACTTCGATGCGCAGGGTGGTCTCGCAGTTGGTCTTCGCGAGCTTGTGGCTGGGGTGACGTGCCAGCTCGCTTTCAACCAAGCGATTGAGACTCGAGCCGTCTTGCCCGCCCGAGACGACCTGGATGCAGGTGGCGACTTGAGCCTGGGCGCTGCTCGGATAGAGCCAAGCTATGCAGCCACACAGGCATGCGATGAGCAGCGCCAAGGTCCGCGAAGCGGCGCGGTGGGGCGCGTCGTCGAGGAGCGTTGTCATGGCTCCTCAGAAGATCACGCCAACTTGGGCGATCGCCCCGGGCAGGTAGGTGTCCACCGTTCCCGCATCACTTTCTGCGTGGATAACGTAGGTTGGGACGTTGAGTTCCACCTGCGTGAAGAAATGTAGCGAGCTGGCGCGCAGGAACTCGTAGCCGACCACCAAGTCCAGGTTCAGGCCGCCGCCTACGATGCTGTCTCGGCTATCGCTTCCGCGGTCTTCTTGAGGACGGATCAAGCTAAAAACGGCTAGATCGAAGCTAGCGCCGCCGCCGAGGTAGACCGACGTGACTCCCGGTGGGTCCAAGTAGCGGAAGAAATGTAGCGCGAGCCCGACGCCGCCGCTGTAGTCGGCGTGGCCACCGCCGAGGTTGTACGACGCTGCACGCTCGCGCGTTCCAAGGTTTACTCGGCCCTGGGCGTCCAGGCCCCACGCTTTCAGCTTTCCACGGTAGCCGAGGGCGAGGGTGATTGGAGTCAACAGCCGTAGCTCGTCGTTTGCGGTGGTCCCGTCGTCTGTTGCCGTGGGGAGCTTACCCATGCGCAGCGCGGTGCCCATGCCGAACAACGCATGACCTCGCACGCCGACGGTGCGCAGGCGCTGTTCGCTGTCGGCGCGCAGCACGTTCTCCCGGGTGATGGTGTCGCTGATCGGGCGGTCGTAAAGCAGCGCGCGGGCAAGGCGCTGGGCGAGCTGCGCGAACTCATCCGCGGTCACGTAGTCAACCTTCTCTTCGCGCGCGTAGCCGCTGTACCTCGCGAACACCGTCCAGCCATCTTTCAGTGGATACAGCTCTACGGTGATGCGGTGACCGCAGCCTTTCTGCACCGCTTCGTAGTTTGGGTCGTGGGTGACTTCGTACTCGAGCATGCGTCGCAGATAGGCGGGAGCATCGAAGGTCGACACCTCGAGGGTGTCTTCCCCCGGTTCTGGCTTGGTGGCGCGCTTTGGGCCGAGTTCCTGAGACCAGGGCCGTTCTGACGCAGCTTCATCGACTCGGGGGCCGATCAGCGGCGCAGGCGCCGGCTCCTCTGTGGGCGGTGCCGCGGGGTCCTTCGCGGGGGAAGCTGCACCCGGCGGATCTGTGGCGGCGGGCGGCTCCGGGGCGGACGCTGCCTTGTCTTCGGTGTCTTGCGCTTGTTTGGGCTTCGCGTCCTTTTGCCTTGGGTTGCCATGCGGTTTTTCCGGGTCCCAAGACTTCTGTACGACGTCCACGCAGATCTTCCGTGCGGCGTGCGCGGGGTGGGTGAGCGTGAGTCCAAGGCCGATAGCACACGGAAAAAGCAACCAGCGAAGTCGAGTCAGGGAAGGTGCAGCCATGGCCGGCGACTAGAGCAAGCGCCATACCGAAGACGAAAAGCGCAATGTCGCCGGATATCTGCGCGTCCAGGGGCGGCGCCCAGATCACTGTGTGAACCACCGCATGTGCTTCAGAGTCACTCCACCGGTGGGGTGTGCGGCGTGGGCACAGCCTCCAAGCGCGAGTGCTCGCGTTTTGCTTTCTGTCGGGCAGTGGTTGTTGGTTATTGCCTTGTGGAAAATATGGAAACGAGGCTAGCGGCGCCGGTGGCTGACAATCCGGCTCGAATCAGCCGAGTGGTGAGACGAAGCTGAGTTCGCTGTTCAAATGGAGACGCGACACGAGACGTGCTAGGGGTCGCGCAGTGCAAGAACGGCTGCGTCTCGAACACCAGAAGCCGAGCCACTTCGCTCGGGCGATTCTCCTCTCCGCGCTGGGGGGCGTCGGCCTTTCGGTCGCGTGCAGCGCTGGGCCATCGCAGGCTGAGGCGCCCGCTCGGCCCCCGCGGGTCGCGGCGTGGGCGTCGAGTTCGCCGAGTCTCCGAGACGCTGGTGTCGAGAGATCAGCCGAAGCTGACGCCGCGGCTCCCGATACCGGGACGCTCGACGCTGGCCTGGATGGCGACGCCACAACAGCGGACGCGCAAGCAGTCGACGCCGCGCCTCCCGCGGTCGACCTCTCCGAGGAACCCTTCATGCAGCCGCTCGACCCGCGGCGCCTGCTCCCGCCGACGAGCTATGCCCGACGCTTCGCAAACCTCTCACCTGGACAGTGCATGAAGGAACTGCGGTCGGCGAAGCTCCCGGTCAAGCATTGGGGCGGTCCGGCCAAAGGTGTTGCGAATCCTCACAAGCTCTCAGGCGAGCTCTCGGGGATCAAGTTTGTGTTTCCCGGTGGAAAGAGCCCGTTCGGGGTGCTGGACTGTCGCTTGGTGCTCGCGTTGAATGAGTTTGCGCGAGTGTTGGCGGCGCACTCCGTGGTGCGCGTGCAGCTAGACAACATGTACCGTCCGCAGTCCAAGTTGCCGCGGCACCGGCGTGGAAAGGCGCGCAACCCGAGCCAGCACAGCTACGGGCTCGCGGCGGACATCACGCGCCTCTGGCTGGCGGACGGTAGCGTGCTGAGTGTGGAGGACGACTGGCACGGGGACCTCGGCGCCCCAGCCTGCGGTCCGGATGCCGTGATCCACGAACCCGATGCGGGCAGCGTTCGGCTGCGGAACCTAGTGTGTGCGGTGGCCCGCGAAGGGATCTTCAATCACATGCTGACGCCGGGCTTCAACGCCGCGCATCGAGACCACTTCCACTTCGACATCAAGCGCGGCGCCGACTACCAAGCACTGCGCTGACCACGACGCACTGCGCTGACCACGAAGCACTGTGCTGACCACGAAGCACTGTGCTGACTACCAAGCACTGTGCTGACTACCAAGCACTGTGCTGACTACCAAGCGTGCGCTGACACCAATCGGCTGTGCTGGGTCGCACCCTCACCCCCAAACCCGACTCAAGTGGGAGTTGGGTTTGCTTGCTCCTGCTTGGAGACAAAAAGAAAACGACCGGTACTCCAAGAGCACCGGTCGCCTGCTTGACGTGCCTGACCGAAATCAGGCCGAGCAAGCTGAGTGAGATCTCACTCAGCCGCCGCGTCGTCTCCACCCTCGGGGGCCTCGGGTGCTTCGGGGGCCTCGGGCGCTTCGGGCGCCTCGGGCGCCTCGGGAGCCTCAGCCGCGGGCGCCTCGGGCGCCTCGGGCGCCTCGGGCGCCTCGGCCTCGGGCATTCCGCCACCACCGCAAGCAACTGCCAACAGACCAACGATCGGGATAAGAGCGAGTTTACGAATCATTTGGGGATCCTCCTGTGCGAAGCCCCACTAGGTGCGTGAGCTTCGTGTTTCGGAATGGGAGATGCCCCAGCCTCCGCAACCGGCTCAACAAAAAAGCACCCTGGCTGCAGATTATCGCCGGAATTTCGTTCCAACTATACGGAATTAATCAGGATAATGAAGTTGAGCAGGAGCTGCGCCGGAACACCCATTCCGGGAGAACTGCCACGGCGTCGCACGGCACTGAGCCATGATCCTTTGGAGTGAGCGTTCCCGTGGCGATGGGTGAGCCGAAATGATGGCAAGCTGCGTCTGAAGCATGTCGATGGGTTCTAACTCTTCAGCAGCCGAGCGCCGGCTGCGCCTCGTCAGGGGCGGAGTGAGCCCAGACTCCATCGATGAGTCTCTCCCCCCGCGCTCCGAAGCCCACGCGGTTGCCAGTCCGGCCACCGACGAGGAAGCAGATGGAGCCCATGCTTCGGCTCCTCAGCCGAGCGTCTCTGCCGAACCCCGTCAGCCCCCAGCCCCCGCACACACTCCAACGCCAGGTGAGTCCGCGCCGCTAGTCCGCGCGGAAACGAGCCAGACAGAGGACGCGGAGCTGGTACTGAAGGTCCAAGCAGGAGATCGCCAGGCTTTCGAGTTGCTCTACCGGCGCCACGCCGGCTTCGCCATGAACCTCGCAGTCCGAATCCAAGGTAGCGCCAGCGACGTCGAAGACGTCGTGCACGATGCCTTCATCAAGGCTCACCAGCGCCTGAACGATCTGCGCGATGCAGCAGCGTTCCGTTCTTGGCTCGGCGCCATCGTCGTGCGCTTGGTGCGTAGCCGCCTGCGCCGGCGTCGCCTGATGGCCACGCTTGGGCTGACTCACGCCGGGGACGCGGTCGACTTGGATGCGGTCGCGGCAGGTGATGCGAGCCCCGAAGCGCGGGCGCAGTTGGCTCAGGTCTATGCGCTGCTGCAGACGATGCCGACTGAAGATCGCATCGCTTGGACTCTGCGCTATGTGGAGCACCACCGCCTCGAGGCGGTGGCGGAACTCACGGACTGCAGCCTCGCAACGGCGAAGCGCCGCATCGCGCGTGCTCAGCGATTCTTCGAGCAGCACTTCGTTTCTGGAGGGAGCGTCTGATGGCCAAGCGTCGCAGCAGCATCCCGCCGGAGGTCCCGGTGAACGCCCTTCGGGATCACGCCGAGGACAACGAGGCCTTGAACCGCGTGTGGCAGCGTCTGGAGGAGGAACTCCCGCAACTCCCTGCGGCGCCTGCTCAGCGTCGCAACACCTCCTTGATCTGGGCAGCTGCCGCAGGCGTGCTGCTGTTCGGGTCGGGAGTGTTGGTTGGCGCTCGAGTTCAACCCACGGCAGAAGTCGCTCCGCTGCCCGCCGCGGAACCGGCGCCCACGGATCGGGCCGCCGGAGACGAGGCCCCGGAGCCGCCGCCTGCGATCTCAGCGGAGGCGAGCCCAGAGTCTCCAGCCCCCGATGAGCATCGGATCGCTCCAGTGCCCCGCGCCCCACGGGCGGAGACCTCAGCGGTGAACGAAGTCAGCGAGGCTCCGGTGGCTGTTCGTCCGTCGGGACCGCCGGAATGGCAGAAGCTGGCGGACAGCGGTGAGTACGCTGCTGCGTATCAGGCTGTTCAAGAACAAGGCGGGTTCGACGCGGTAATGGGTCAGGCCAGCGCTGAGCAGCTGATGACCTTGGCTGAGGTCGCTCGCGCCAACCGACAGCGTGGGCGCGCCTCTCAGGCCCTGCGCCGACTGCTGGATCGCTTCCCTGGTGACCCCAACGCGCCGCTTGCCGCGCTCGCCCTGGGCAACTTGCTCGAGGCGGCCGGCGACAAGAAAGGCGCCGCGGAAGCGTTTGGTCTCTACCGATCCTTGTCGCCAGACGGTGATTTCGCGGAAGATGCCCTCGCTCGTCAGGTCCTAGCGGCCATCGAGCAGGGCAACTTGGAGCTCGCGCGAAAGCTCGCCGGCCAATATGAGAAGGATTACCCCAGCGGACGTCGTGCTCAGGAAATTCGCGACGCCCTGGCTGAAGCCGAGTCCAGTGACGCCGGCGCCCCGGAGCCCGAAGGCGGAGACGCTGGCGTTCCGGAGCCTGTCGATCCCGCGCCTGCACCTGCGCCTCAGAAGTAGCTGCCTGATTCTTGCGCTGGCGGTCGGCGCGACGACTCTCAGCGGTCAGGCGCTCGCCAATCCTGGGCCCGGCCTCGCCATCGAAATTGCCTCCGCCAGTGAGGACGAGGTCGACGCGAAGCTCGTGCGACGCTTGATCGCCATCGAGATCGCCGACGTCGACGTGCCACCCGACCCGGCCAACGACCCGCCGCTCGAGGTCGCACTCTTTTTCCGCGTGGTACCAGCCGAGAACGCTGCATCCGTCAAGATGCTCAGCGTCGAACTTTGGGAGCGGGGCGAGCTTCATGGCACGCGCCGGGTATCGACGAGTGAGGGCAAGCGACTCACCGCTCGACGCATCGCGCAGGCGTCGGCGCAGCTGGTGCTTGGCTTGCGGAAGCGGCGCCTCGCTGAAGCCCGCCGCCTCAGGCGAGACGCGGCGCGTGCCGCAGCCGAGGCCGCCAAGCCGAAGCCACACACACTGCTCGCGCGCCTGACCCTGGACGTTCCGGCCCAGGGAGCCTGGATCAGCGGAGGCGGCTGGCTCGGTGGTATCGGTCTCGGACCAAGTCTGCGCCTTGACTCGGGACCGCGGATCGGCGCCGGCCTGAGCCTGATGGCGGGTGGAGCGCCGGAGATCGACGGCTTGCGCTACTTCGAGTTCAGTGTTTCCCCGGGGTACGACTTCAAGCTCTCGCAGGGTTTGGGTTTGGGGTTAGGGGTGACGCTGGGGGCAGGCGTGGCGCAGCTTCAAGGCGCGGAGTCGGTCGCCGGTGAAGCCGGGCAAACCACGACCTGGACCGGACGTGCCGTCGTCGACTTCAGCGTAGACACGCGGCTTTCAGACACCCTGGTGTTGTCGTTTGGGCCACAAGTTGGCGTGCTGCTCCGCCCGCTCAACTACAGAAGCGCGAGCGCGCCAGACGTCGACTCCAAGTTGAGTGGTGCGTGGCTAGGCGGCCAGCTGTCGCTGAGAGTGGATCCGCCCGGCGGTCTTTGAACGTGGCCTAGAAGCTAGTTGCGCAGCGCACACCGATACCAATCGAGCCGGTGTCCGTGAGTTGCGCGTTGCGCTCTGCAGCGCGCGCGGTGATCTGCGGTCCCGTCCAAGCGCCGCCTCGCCGGGCGAACCAGCCGTTGCTGTTTTCTTCACACATTGGATCTTGCAGCGTGAGCCCCTGCCAGCAGGCCTGCGTGTAGTCCGCGTACAGGTCCTCCACCCACTCGGAGAGGTTTCCGCCGAGGTTACGTAGTCCGAGCTCCGTCTCGTCCAGGGTGCTCTCTCCGAGCACGACCCCTGGCGCTAGGCGACCATCGGGTGTCTCTCTGCACTCCAGGTAAGGCGCGTAGGTTCCGTCCGTGAGGTCGAGCGGGTTCCTTGCCAGCGCAGCGTAGTGGCAGACGTCCTGATCGTTGCCCCAGGGATATAGTGTTTCTTGTGTGCGGTTCCCTGCCGCGAACTCGAACTCGGCCTCCGTTGGCAGGCGTTTGCCCTGCACCTCACACACAGCGCGTGCCTGCTCTCGATCCAAGCAGTTCACCGGCAGCGCGCGGCTCTCAGGGTCGTTCGCGTCGTAGGTGCAGTAGTAGCGTGTGGATGTCGGGTTTGCGTTGTGCAGCGCTGGGAGTGGGAGATTGAACTCGGCCGCGATGTCCAAGTACTCCCCCACGGTCATTTCGTCTCGGTCGAGCGCGTAAGGGCTCAAGTGCACGAGGGGCTCCGCGTCCAGATCATCGGAGATCAAAGAGGTGGTGGGCGCTCCCATTAGGAAGGCTCCGCCAGGCACACAAATCATGCCTTCCGGTGCCGGCTCCGCGCACGGCTCCGACTTGGCACCAGACCAGCTCCCCGGCTCGGGGATGCTCGCGGGCGCGGGACCAAGCACCGGCAGGGGGACGTATTCCCCCGTTTGCGGATCGCAAGACTCGCCTTGCTCGAGCCGCACAGGGGTGCCGAAGCAGTTCATGCTGAGCTGGAGGTGCACTGCCGTCGCACCCTGAGGAGCGACCAGCCTGCCCGCGACGTCGATCACTCGGCTCGATCTCGGTAGCCCGTCGTTCCCCGCGGATTCGGTTCGATAGAGCCGTGCACGAACGAATAGCTCCTTGCTCCCATCACCCGGTGGAATCACCCCGAACGTCGCCGGCCAATCGCTGGGCACCCCCAGCAGTCGGCGGCAACCAGCGCAAGCCGGGGAGCCATCGGCTTCGAGGATCTCGACAACCAGGCGGTCCCCAAACTGAGGTAGGGGAGCATCCGTACTCAGAGACACGAGCCACTGGGCGCGTACCTCTCCAGTGCTCTCTCCGCAGCCAGCGAAGAGCACGCCCAGAGTGAGTGCCAGGAAGGGAGTTCGCTTCATTGGGAGCCATTTCCGTCGGGATAAGCGCAGCGAGCCCCGATGCTGGAGGCCCAAGTGTTCTTGCTCCAGTCTCCGCGTACAGCTGCGGCGGCGAGCTTGGGCCCCGTGCTGAAGTTGCCCCCTCGCAGGGCAATCAAGCCTCCGTCCGCGCTGCACAACGGGTCCACGGCAGTGCCTTGCATCTTCCAGCACTCGTCCTCGAAGGACTGAGCGCTATCGAGGAGCAGTTCGCTCAGGCTTCCTCCGAGGTCGAGCACACCGTCGCGGGAGATATCGCCAAGGCCGTTGCACGACTCAGTCGGTGGATGAGAACCAGCGGGCTCTAGGCCTTCCGTAGCCTCACAAAGCAGAGGCACGCCGGGCAAGGAAGCTCGCGAAATGCTGCTGACGCAACACTCGACCTCATGTTCTCCCCATGGATACAGCCTGCCTTCGCCTCGTCCTCGAGCCGCGTGTGCCCACTGGGCCTCGGTCGGCAGGTCACCTCCCTCAGCCTGGCACAGCTCACGAAGCGTTGCGTAGTACGTGCAGTTCAGCGGGAGCGCGTCGAACTCGCCGACTGATTCTCCGCGGAAAGCGCACTCTCCGCGCAAGAGATCGCCGTCGATGCGGGTAAACGGTGGCTCGGCTGGCGTACCCACTCGCTTGACGAACTCCCGATACCTCCCGACGGTGACCTCCGTGCGATCCAGCCAGTAGGGAGAGAGGTAGACGGGGGTGAGGGGGGCTGCATCGAGGAAGTTGCCAAGACCGACGAATCCGGCATCACCCAACACACTGTAGCCGCCGGGGATGCAGACCGCGTCGGGAGTCGGTGGGGTCCCACGACAGGGTACGCTGAGCGCTTTGTCCCAGGTGCCGGTGAGCGTCCCTCCGGTGATACTGGGTTCCACTCCCTCGGCAGGATTGCCGTGTGGATTTATGGCATCGATGCACGTCGCGAGGGCGCTGCCGAAGGTCGCGCGCACGCCGAGACAATCGCCGCGCAATACGACCCGCGCCTCGCTGACCCCCTCCGTTGGGAAGTCGAGGTTTACGACACGGTCGATGCTCGTGCGCGGGGGCGGCTCCAGACTCGGGATACCGTTGAGAGTTCCGCGAGCTGCGTCCCTGCCTCGAAACAGGCGCATGCGAAATGTCACCTGTGACCCAGCGTCGGGAGGCAACGCGCCGAACGATATCGGCCAGTCGTCGGGGGTGGGGGCTACCACGTCGATGAAGTCGACGACCGATCCGTCGGCATTGATCACGTCGATCCTCAGGGTGTCCAGTGTCGCGTCCTGACTCACGGCTGGATCGGCTATCGCCTGAGCTACGGTTGGGACGTCCGTGTCCACCTCGATCAGCAGCTGAGGTCGCACCGGCGTGTTCTCGCCGCACCCTTGCAGGCCGAGCAGGCTCCCAACGAGGACAACGCTAGCTAGAGCTCTCGAATCAGACATCGGAACACGGGTTGAAGCACTCCGCGAGTAGGCACTCCGTGGAGGCGTTGAAGAGCGGAACGCCGGGGGCGTACTGCGAATAGCAGGCGTCGTAGCACGCTTGATCGTTGCAGAAGGCGATGCACCCGCCGATGCGACCGCACCATGGGTCGCTATCACACGCCGCGACCTCCGCCCCACACTGCTCGATGAAGCACTCGTCGCATGTGGTGAGTGGCTCGACGCCGCACTTGCTCGGTTCCCTGCAGTAGTGGAGAACGCAGCTAAGCTTCATGTTGAACTTGAGAAAGTTCTCGGCGCCGACCTTTTCGTCGCACTCGAGTTCACACTCTCGCAACGTGTCCGCCGTGCACGCCTGCACGCAATTGAAGTAGTCCAGGCAGCCAGGGTCGTCTCGACAAGCCTGATCCGACTCGCAGCAATTCTCGTCCTGGCACTGGTGGCAGGGGTCCGGATCGTCCGAGGGTCCACACTCTTGGCAGAGCAGCGGGTGGCCACACGCCGAGGCATCGGGGCCTGCATCGCTAGCACCTCCGCAAGCGCTGCAGACTTCAAGCGATTCCGCGAGGCAACCCGCCACGTCTTGGCCTTGAGCTCGCGTGCGGCAGGCGTCGACGCATTGGAGTTCCGGTCCGCCATCAGGTCCGCTTGGGCAAGCGTCTGCGCAGTCCTTGAATGCAGCGCAGCTCGGGTCGTAGGTGCACTCGGTCAGTGTGGCCTCACAACGCGCGGCGTAGCACTGATGACAGTCGGTTCCTTGCCAGTTGGGGCCCGCCTCCGGATTGGTACCCGCGTCCTGGGTACTAGCGTCCTGTGCCTCGCCGCAAGCCGCTCCGAGTGCGCCGGCGCTGGCGAGCGCGAGCATGGCGAGCGTCAGCCTTGCCGGGAGGCGGCCTCTGATGGCTGACTTCGAGTTCATATGCGTTCCGGTCACTCAACCTCGCTCGTCGCGCTGCCGATCTGCTGCGCCGGATCTGCTGCGCTGATCGTCGACGACAGTCGCCGGATCCGCAGCACATCACGAGGACTTTCTGCGCGCCAGCCTGGCTGGAGTCGAGGCCACATCGTCGCATGAAAGCTCGCATTCGCAATGTGCTCAGGTTCTGAGGGCGAAGGTTGTGCGCGTGTGGACTCAACGTAATGTTTTTCCGTCAGTGATTGCGCGGACTCAGCTGGCAGGCGTCCCGTGAACCGACGCTTGACCCCGGGTGGGGCGTCTTGAATATTCGAAGTGTGGAGCTGCAGGCAGGAACCGTCATTGGCGGTCGATACGAGCTGGAATGCCTGCTTGGGGAAGGTGGGATGGGCGCCGTTTGGCGCGGCCGACACCTGATCACGAAAAAACACGTAGCGCTCAAGCTACTGAAGCAGGGCTTCCCTGCCAACGAGAAACTCCTGAAGCGGTTCCTCAGGGAAGCGCGCGCTGTGAGTGCGGTCCAGCACCCAAACGTGGTCCAGGTTCACGACGTGATCCAACTGGAAGACGGCGCGCCGGCCATGGTGATGGACTTGCTCGAGGGGGAGGATCTAGCCCATAAGCTCGCGCGCGTCGGACGCCTCGAGCTCGACGAGTTTTGTCGGCTGTTGTTGCCTGTCGTTTCAGCGGTTGGTTGCGCTCACGCTGCCGGCATCGTTCACCGCGACCTGAAACCAGACAACATCATGCTGCACCAGCAGGCGGACGGTAGCGTCGTACCAAAGGTGCTCGACTTCGGAATCGCCAAGCTGAGCGCCAGCGAAGGCGACGCTGCGTCTACCGCGAATCTCACACAGACCGGGGCGGTCATGGGCACTGCCCACTACATGCCTCCAGAGCAGGTCTTTGGCGAGAAAGACGTCGACCAGCGAGCGGATGTGTGGGCGATGGGGGTCATCACCTACGAGTGCCTTGCCGGGAGGAAACCGGTAGACGGTGACAACTTCGGCCAGATCTTCAAGGCGATCGCGATGGGCAGCATACAGCCGCTCCGGGAGGTAGCGCCCTGGTTGCCGGACGATGTGTGCGAGCTCGTAGATCACATGCTCGTCAGTGACCGGGCGAATCGTTGCGCCGACTTGCGTCTTGCCTACGAGGTGCTCGGTCGCCACACGGAGGCCGAAGCGCGATCGTTCGGCGCCTTCGCGCCGGCGCCAGAGAGCTCCGTGGCTCAGTCCGTGGCTGGTGTGACCAGCGATACACGAGAGCCTACGTCGGGGCGCGGATGGCCACCGTTTGGCCTGGCTGCTGGGATCCTGATTGCTGTGGCAGGCGCTGGCGGCGCCTTCTGGTACGCCTCGAGGTCGGTGCCAGCTCCGGCTTCGTCGGCGGTCGTGGCTCCTCCCCCCCAAATCCAAGAGGAAATGAGTCCGGCTGCTAGCCCGGCCCCGCCGTTGACTTCCGCCGCTCAGCCGCAGGTGTTGCCTGCGGAGGACGCACCGGCTGCTAGCGCGGCCAGTGCCCCCCCGACGAAGGCGAAGGCGCCGGTCGTCGCGTCCACACGCAGCCCGGGAGCCGCGCCGGCGCGCCCCACGGCAACGGCTCCCACCAAGCCAAGCGCCGCTCCCGAGGCGCCCAAGCCCAAGCCCACGTCGACTCAGATCACCGGTGGCGTCGTGGGTGAGGCGCCGTTTTAGGCTCCGATTCAGGAGAGTTTCCCATGAGACCGTTCGTAGTTCTGTTCAGTGTGGGCTGGGCCCTGGGGAGCGCTTCAGCTCTGGCGCAGCCCGCGGAGCCCACAGAGCCAGAGGCTCCTGCCGCAGAGCCCGAACAGGCGCCACCCGAGGACCCGGGGCGCACCAAGGCACGAGAGCTCTTCATGCAGGGCGTTGCCCGGGTGAAGCAGGCGCAATGGTCCGAGGCATTAGCTTCTTTCGAGGCGTCTCAGGAGTTGTTTCCGCACGCAACCACGACGTTCAATATCGGGGCATGTGAGCGTGCGATGGGCCGCTACTCCCGGGCGCGGCGCGCACTGCGGACGGCGTTGAGCCAGGCGGACACCGGGCAGGGTGAGTTGGCTCCCAGCTTGCGGACGGAGGCCGAGGGTTACATCGCGGAGATCGAGCGCCTGCTCGTGCACTTGAGCGTGCGTTTGGATACCACTGGCAGTCGCATCGCCGTCGATGGTCGCCCGTTGGTTCAAGACGGCCCGGAGCATGTGGCCGGGCTTGCGGCGCCAGGGCTTGGCTCTGTGGCGCCGGGCGCCCGATTCGAGATCGTCATGGACCCCGGGGCCCACGTCATCACGTTGAGTCGGAAGGGGTACGCCGACGCCGTCGTCAATCGAACGTATCCTCCGGGAACCAAAACGTCGCTGGCTCTGCGGCTCGATAGGCTGCCAGCTACGCTGGATATCTCCTCCAACGTTCGGGACGCGATCGTGACGGTCAACGGTAAGGACTTTGGGCCCGCGCCGGTGAGTGTCTTGCGGCCTCCGGGGCGCTACTCGGTGCAGGTCAATCGAGACGGCTTCGAGCCGTACGAGGCGACGGTGAACGTTCAGCCTGGGGAGGCGTCTGCGCTGCGGGCGACTCTGGTGGAGGAGCGTTTTCAGCTTACCAAGCAGTGGTGGTTCTGGGCGGGCGCCGCCGCCGTCGTCGTCGGTGGCGCTGCGTTGACCTATTACCTGACGCGGCCGGACCCCGAGCCAAAGCCCTACGATTCTGGCAGCACGGGCTGGTTGGTCGAACCGCTCAGGTTCTAGCGCCTAGGATGCGCCCCCGCTGCTCGCGGGTCAGTCGCGTGGGAAATGCCCGTGCGGGTTCTTGCACTTCTTCACGCTGACCGAAGCACATTCCATGCCCTCGAGCGTGGACCCGGATTGGACGGGAGCTGTGGGCAAAAAGCTGAGTTGGGTTCGGGTCAGGGAAAGGATCCCTTGCGGGAATGGTACTCTGATCGCCTATGGCTCGTACCGCGCCCGTACCCAACATCCCGGCGCCGCCCGGGATGAACCCAGGAGCTTTCGTCGCTGGTGGTGGAGGTGACGGAGGAGGCGCCGGGGGGAAGGGCGGCAAGAACGGCAACGGCAAGGAGGGGGCCGGTACCGAAGATGGCGACGCCGACGCTAGCGGAGATGGCAACGACGGCGGTTGCGCTGAAGGTGATCCGATTTGTCCGATCACGGGCCGCATGTTCATTCACTTCTTTGACTTCGCGTCACCCGGGCCTGCGGCGTTGCGTTGGTTGCGTGCCTACAGCTCGCGAGATTCCGATCGCGCTTCGGAGTTAGGGTACGGGTGGTCTCACTCGTTCTCGTGGCGTGTTCATCATCGGCGTCGCCGCACCGAAGTGTATGACGATGTTGGCCGGCTGCAGCTCTTCGGTGGCCTGGATGCGCGGGGTCAGATCCGTCGGAACCCCCTGGGCTGGACGCTCGAGCACGCCGGCGATTCGCTCTTGTTGCGCACGCGGAACAAGGATCAGGTTCTCCGGTTTGGCGAGGTCGACAGTAAGGGCTGGCGTTCGCTGATTGGTGTGTTGGATCGCAACGGCAACGAGATCTCGCTTCAGAGAAACGAGAAGCACTGGCTCATCGGAATGCGCGATTCTGCGGGTCGTGCGTTTCGCGTAGCCAACGACGAGCGTGGTCGTATTCGGAGCATCGACGTTGCTACCAACGCGCAGGAGAGCGCTTGGCAGCGGGTAGTGAGCTACAGCTACGACCAGAACGGTGACCTGGTGAGCGTCACGGATGCCGAGGGCTACGTCGACGCGTATCGATACAAGAACCACCTGGTCACTGAGCACATCACACCCACCGGTCTCACCTATCACTACCGATACGACGGCAAGACGTCTGACGCCTGGTGTCTCGAGTCATGGGGCGCATATCCAGGTCAGACGGACCCCGCGCTGGCCGTAGGCCAACGCCCACCGTTTGCGAACGGACCGCGTCGCGACGTGAAGGGCATCAACTGGGTGCGCTTCACCTACGACAAGCAGAACGCGTACACCGAGGTCGAGAACAGCCTGGGCGGAGTGACACGCTACTTCGGCGACCCAGTGGGACGCGCCGTGAGAATCGTTGCGCCCGAAGGAGGAGTTTGGGAACGCGAGTTCGACCCAGACCGCGGGGTTTTGGTGGCAGCGTCTGGGCCGTCGGGTTCCGGCGTCGACCGCGACGTCGATGCAGAGGGACGCGTCGCGTACGAGGCACCCATCGGTAGCAAGGGCGTTGCGCGCTGGGTCGATGAAGAGGGCACGGAGACGACTTACAACGAACTCTCTCAGCAGGTCGTCCAGCGCAGATACGACGCCAGGGGCAACCTGACCTTCGTGCGTCATCAGGACGGCACGTGGGAGGAGTTTGCGTATGACTCCCGCGGCCTGGTGACTCAGCAGATCCATCGAAATGGTGGGCGCACGGCCTCCGAGTATGACGGTCACGGTAACTGCATCCGCCTGACCCACCCGTCGGGGCGCTGGGAGAGCAGCGAGTATGACTTCCTAGGCCGCCGTGTCTCTTATACGAATCACGCTGGCGAAATTACCACGTGGGAATGGGATAGGCGCGGCGAGATCGTCAAGAAGCGGACCAACGACGGCAACGAGATCTTCGTCGAGTACGATGCGATTCGCCGGCCACTGCTCATCACCGATGGCGGGAAGACGACTCGCTATGAATATGGCGGTGTTGGCTGGCTCACCAAGGTGACTCACCCCGGCGGGCAGACCTATCAGCTCCGTTACGACACGGACGGCAACAGGGTCGAGGTGGAGAACCCACGCGGCCAGCGCTTCACTCTGCGAAACGATCTCGAGGGACGCGTCATCGAGTGGACTACGTTCGAGGGTGTTCGCTACACGAAACAACATGGCATGAACGGCGCCGTGGAGTGGCTCAGCTCTGCGGTGGCCCACACCACGGTCGAGACCGCTGATGATGGGCGTCCCCTCGTCTTGGAAGCGGGCGATGACAAGATCGAGTTTTCCTACTCGCCCATTGGCTTGGTGAAGCTGGACAACGGAATCGCGGTCGTGGAGCGCGAACTCGACGTGTTTCAGCGTCTACTCAGCGAGGTCCAGGGAGACCATCAAGTGCGTCTGGCCTGGCTGGGTAGCGCGCTTTCTGCCGTCACCTCCGACGTTGGCCCGCCGATTGGCTACGAGCAAGGACCGGACGGCGATGTGGTGGCGGTCACCGTCGGCTCGCAGCGCGTGGAAAAGAAGCATCCCGCGGGGCCCGATTGGGTGGAATACCTTGGGGACCGATTGGTCCGCCGGACTACTTCGAGCGTCGCCGGGGTGACCATCCGTCAGGCAGTTGCAAAGGGCAATATCCACTCGGATTTGACGAACCTTGGCTCGCCAAAGGACGCCAGCGCGCTCTGGTGGGCACAATACGAGTACGACCGCAATCGCAACCTCGTCGCTGAACACCACTCAGATGGGCTGCGGGTCGAGTACGAGCTGACGCCGTCGAGTCAGATCTCAAAGAAGAGCGTGTCGAGGCAGGGGCAGCTCCTGCGGGAGGAGACCTACCGCTATGACGCTGCCGGCTCACCCATCGTGCCCGGCGCGAGCTACGACCATTTGATGCGCCCTACGGGCTATCATGGCGAGAAGTTCGAGTATGACGAGGTCGGGCGGCTGGTGTCGAGGCTCACCGACCGCGGGGAGTGGCAGTATACCTGGAATTCGTTGGATCAGCTGATCTTGGTTGTTGCCCCAGGGAAGCGTGTTGAGATGGACTACGACGCAAGCAGCCGACGCCTGCGCAAGCGGGTCATCGAGAACGGCACGCTGGTCAAGCAGGAAGGCTACATCTGGGCGAACAACGTAGTGCTGCATGAGGTCAACGAACTGACCGGAGCGGTTCGAACCTACCTCTGGGATCACAGCAGCTGGGACCGAATCGGTCACGTGGACGTCGTGGATGGCGAGGAGCGCGTGTGTTTCTATGTGCTTAAGCCCGCTGGCGGGATCTCCCACGCGATCGACGCGGATGGTCGCATCGTCTGGCAAGCGGAGATGAGCGTTTTCGGTGAGTGCGATCCGAGCGTGAGCGACGTCCCGGTGTCGCTTCGCTTTGCGAACCAGCACTACGACGAAGACGTCGAACTCATCTACAATCGCTACCGTTGGTACGACCCGCGTCTAGGCATGTACGTCACCACCGATCCTACCTTCTTGGAAGGAACAGCGAATCCCCGCGATTACGTGCCCAATCCTCTGCGCTGGATCGATCCCATGGGCCTGGTTGCCGGTGGGGCAACAGCCCCTTCGACCACGCCCTCCGGAGGACCCGCGCCGACCATTGATGGCACGGCGGCGGGTGCTCCCTACCTGTCAGCCCCTGGTGCGTTCGCGACTGACGGCACTCCAGGCACGCCCGGCTGGGTCGACTGTCCCGCAAACGCGCTTCACCAGGGCTCCGGTTTTGGGAGCGAAACGAGCACGACTTCCGCCCAGGGAATCGTGAATCGCGCGGGTGATGCGTACGGCTGTCACTCGTGCGGCACCATGGATTCGGGCTACGACACCCACTACGACAAAGACGGCAACCCGGTCCAGCATTGGACCTGTGACCATCAACCGCCGCGCAGCACCTACAACAAGACGACTTCATCGAAGGGCGGCGCGGTGGGAGCGGCCTCGAACTCTTCTGCCGGGGGCGCAGGAGCCGTGCGCCTCTATCCCCACTGCAAGGGCTGTAGCAACAAGCAAAAGACTGCGTTGAGCGCAGCGAGTCGAGCGCAAGACGGTAGACAAAACCTCGCGGTAATGGGTCTATCTCAGATGTCGGCCAACCAGGGTGTGGCGTTCTAGGTTTGCTGGGGGGGAGGGAGCTACTTCTTCCCCTTCTTGCCCTTGCTTAGCTGTTTCACGACGGCCTGGGCGTGCTTGGCGTCGTCGTCCGAGCCGGCGGCGATTCGCTCCACGAACTCCAGGAATACGTCCTGGTGCTCCTGGATCCACTGGGCTGCCGCGGCTTTGGCTTTCGACTTGGTGGCCAACCAACACAGCATCCGGGCTGCGCCCTCGCTCTTGATCAGCCCGTAGAGGGCCACCGCTTCAGCGTGGCTCTCGGCGTCTTTTTGCTTTGCCGCTACCGCGCGGTAACGCGGCCAAACGGCATCGCCAGCGATGAACACCAGGCGCGGGTAGCTGACGTACGGCACAACGACTGGCGCGTCGACGAGCTGTGAGCGGACGAACTCCGGGTTGTCTTCGCACCATTCCAAGTAGATCTGGTCCACCGGGCCGTTCGTCCGCCGTGCGTACTTCTCCGCGAACTCAGCGCCGCCGATCGCCATCCCGATGCCGTGCGCCACGCTCTGAGGCTGCGCCCGCGCGTCTTCCGTGGATTTCGCGAACGCTTTTTCCAGTTTGGTCGTCGCGCTTTTGGCGGCTTTCTCGGAAGCGCGGCGCAACACGGGAGCCAAGCCTGAGGCGTAGTAGTTCAGTTTTCGATCGTGCAGCTTGTTGGGATCGGAGGCTTCGATCAGGGGTACCACCGCATCTAGCGTCGCGTCCGGGCCAAACAGGGCCTCAAACATGTAGAGGGGCCCAAACTGAACCGTGAGGTTCGATTCAATGTAGGTGGCCATGAACGCCTTGGCCGATTCGACGTCCACGGGTTCTGGATTGGTGAGTGCGGCGCGATACTCGTCGGAGTACTCGCGACCGACGTAGGGCTCCTTGCAGCCCAGCATGCGCAGGCGTCGGAATGCAACGGCCCTCGGGGTCAGGCTGTTTTGTCCATGGTAAAGCAACGTCGTGGTTCGTTGTTGCCAGGTATCGAAGTCGTCTGACGCTTCTTCGTTAGGGTGTCCGTCCGCGATGTAACCCAGACGAGGGAACGCCAGTGCGAACAGCAGGTCTTCCTCCGGACCAATCGCGAAGCCCGGCTTGAGCTGTTTGCCCGCCGCCGCTGCTGTCCCATGCATTAGCGCTTGCGTAGAAACGGTGTACATGTGGGTCTTCTACCAGACTCAAGAACCCGCCGAGCAGCCAATGAGAACTGCGCGAGATCCATGAGAAAACGTGATGCCTGCTGACGGAGATCGGCAACGGGAAGCGCTAATCGATACGGCGCGCTTCGCGGCGCAAGCGCGAGCGCTGGAGGGGCGCCGACGCGATGCGCTAATCATCGACCCGGTGGCAAAAGTGTTTGGAGGGCCAAAGGCGACTCACGCTCTAGCCGCATTGAACGCGACGCCAACGGTCGCTCTCGTCGCGCTCCGCGCACGCTGGCTCGACGAGTGGATCGTCTCCCACGCAAGCTCGCTCAGCGGTGTCGTGGCGCTTGGTGTCGGCTTCGATGCTCGCCCCCTCAGGATCTCGGTCCCCGAGTTGTGTTGGATCGAGGTCGACTTCCCAGAAGTGTTCGCCGAAAAGTCCAGGGCGCTGGAGCGGTTGGGCCAGAGCTATCCACGCACCGAGATCGCTGGCTCGATCCTCCACGACGAGGTGCTGGCTCAGGCCCTTGAGCTCCCGAGGAAGAGCGCCGGAGCCGGATGGTGCGTGCTGCTCGAGGGCGTCGTGGGCTACCTATCACGCGCGCAGGTGCGGCAGGTTTTCGAGCGTTTCGCGGACTGGGCTCCGCAAGCGACGGTGTTGTTCGACGTCCCGAGCGCGGCGCCGCCGCCAGGCGCGGCTCGGATCCTTCCACCCTTTCCGACGCTGAGTGCCGACATTGGAGAGCTCTGCGAGCGATGGGAGCTTGAAGAGCGATTCCGTGAGGAAAAAGTAGCCTGGGCGCCCCAGCGGCACGAACTAGAGGGCGGCGCCGGGCTATACGTCGCGCGGCTTCGGGGCTGACTCTAACTCAAGCGCTTGAGCACGAACCAGAGCAGCTCCAGGGGAGGGCTCTGCATCGGAAAGACGTTCCGTCCCTCTGCCCAGTCCACGAACCAGCTGGTGGGAGGCCACGCAAGCGCGGGCAAGTGAGTGCGCTCGAACTCTACAACACCGGTCTGAAGTTCCACCTCCAGACCTGCGTGTTGCAGTGCCGCCGCGAACTCCGTCGGGGTGTACAGCGTGCACCAGCGGGCCCGCGCAGCCTCGCGAGCCACCTCATCCGGCTCATAGCCTTCCGCGGTGATAAATGCAGTCAGCACGATCCGGCCACCGGGGTCGAGTTGGGCCGAAAGCTGCGCGAGTACGGAGTCGAGATCTTCGCTGTCCCCGAAATGGGACGTTACCTGCGACAAGATTGCGATGTGGTAAGGGCCGCGAGCTCCGCGGATCGGTTCCTTGAGGAAATCCACTTCATGAACGGTCACGTCGAGGGACCGACGTTGCGCCCACTTTTCGATCTGGATCGCGAACGCCTCAGTCATTTCTACCGCATCTACCTGATGGCCGAGGCGCGCCAGCGCCAGTGCGTTTCGGCCGTTGCCTGCACCGATATCCAGAACCTTTAGCCTCTGACCAAGCTGGTTCGCGACGTGCAGCACCATCGCATCGGGGTACGAGCCGAACATCTGATCGCCCCGGGGCAGCCACGCTTCGTAGCGATCAGCCAAGGCCGCGCTGTTGACTGTGATTTCGTAGTTTAGCCCACCGTGGGAAGCCTCCGAGTATTCGATCGCGGCCTCGCAAGACCCATGCAGCGTGAAGCCGTGGCGTATGGCCTCATGCAATTCCGCGGAGAAACGCTCTGAATCGGGGCCGCTGAAAGGGTAGCCGAGGTCTTCGAATACCCTGAGCACCTGTTCCGCACGCTCGCTCGCCAGCGCGGGAAGTGCTCGAAAGCATAGCCGCCCAGCAATCGGCGAGAACTGCCGCTCCCGGCCACGAAGCACCTTGTTCGCATCGCCTTCCGCATCGGGGTCGCTGGACTTCGTCATGATGTTCTTGGATTGGTTGCTGTCTACGTCGACCACCTCGAAGTTCCCTTGCGCTAACGCTTCCGCGAGGCGTTGGAAGGCCGGGTGCTGGCTCGGTGCGATTTCGTGCCATGCGCCCAACCCAGTGATGACTTGCACCACCTCAAATGGGTCACCGAGATCACTCATTTGACGCAGCTCGTGGAGGGGTGTCCAGACCTCACCGGTCGTCTGCGTGGCGGATTCCAGCGCGAACTCAGCGAAAGCTCGTCGTGCTGCCCTGGGCGAAGCCGGCTCGGCCTTCGAACTAACATGGGGAAAGTCGAGACTCTTGAAGCGCCGGTGCGTCGGCCCCGCTTCCGGCCATGGGCGGCTGCCCATCTCGTACTGCTGGATACGCACACAACCGACGCTGTGAACCTGAAGCTCTTCGAACACGACATGCCAGTCTCCGCGAGATCGCGAGCGAAATGCCGTGAGTCGTAGGTTGTTCGTCGAGCCGGTTTCAGCCATCGGCTTCGGCCATGCTGTCCCGCTCGCGGCAGCGTGGTCGAGCACGTTCAAGATGCCCGAGCGCTTGATTGTCGGCTCGACCTTCGCGCTTGCGAGGACGCTGGCAACCTCTTCGGGGCTGAACGATGCGATCAGGAATCGCCATACGGTGCCCGGATGACACTCGGTTAGGCTTCGCAGAATCAACCGGGCACGGCGATCTCCGGCGAGGGCGTGTGACGCCACGAAGTAGAAGGCGTCGGTAGGAAACGACCACAGCCATTGCAGCACCAACCCATTGGCGGACTCATCTGGTTCCGTGGGGTAATTGTGCAGGCTCCGGAGAGACCAGACGACCTCGAACGCACGGTCGGAACCGCTGCCGCAAAGAGCCGCACCGAGTGGCCAACCCTCTTCAACCAGCCGACCGTCTTCGATCTGCGTTGCGACCCAATTCACGAGCGCCGCACCGTAGCGCGCTCCAAGCATTTCGCCTGGTAGCTCGGCGACCCAGTGCACCGGCAAGCTCGCCATCACCTCCCGGAGCTCCGCGAAGTCCTCGAGCGACAGCAGTGCGGCCCACACTTCGTCGTCCTGACCTCGGCCAAGGAGAGCTTCGCGAATAACGTGACGCGCTCGTTCAAGCGGCATCAGGCGGCGTGAATCGAGCGGTCCTGAGTAGTCGATTTCTTCTGCCAGATCCACGTGCCCCCGCGGTCCCGAGTCAGGGTTAGCCGGTAATTCGGTTTCGCTGCTCTCGGGTCAGGTTGACCCACTTGCCGTCGAGCAAGAAGCGCCCGTCTGGCTGCTTTTTGCAGTTCTTCACCTTGATGGCGAAGACGCCGTTCATGCCGGCGACATTGCCTTCGAGAGTGGATCCCGGAGGAGACGGGATGCTGCTGCTGATCTTCGCGAAGTTGCCGTCGCTCTCCACCAGCGCGCCGTCACCGCCCTTTAGCCAAGCCAGGTCTAGCGCGCTCATCGGTTGCCTCCGCGGGTCTTGCCCTCACGGATCGCATCGTAGGCCTCGCGCTTCGCGTCCCTTTCCTTCAGCGACTGGCGCTTGTCGTACTGCTTCTTGCCGCGGGCGAGGGCGATCTCGAGCTTCGCTCGACCGTTCTTGAAGTAGCACTTGGTTGCGACGACGGTCATGCGCTCACGCTCCACCGTCGCGCGCAGGCGCTCGATCTCGTAAGCGTGGAGCAAGAGCTTCCTCGGTCTGGTCTCGTCGTGCCCAAACGCCGCGTGGTCCAACGTCGGGATGCGCATGCCTTTGACCACGGCTTGGCCGTCTCGCGTGATGTCGACCCAGGCGTCGCTGAGGTCACCGCCGTGGACGCGCAGCGCGCGCACCTCACTGCCAATCAGCTGCATGCCGGCTTCGTAGGCGTCCCCGAGCTCGTACTCGTGGCGTGCCCGCCGATTCAGAGCGACCACTCGATCGCCAAACAACGCCTTGTCTTTTCCCGCAGCCATCGCTGAAAACGCCGCGGCTACCGGGGCGCATCTGCGCCGCCGCGGGGAGGGCACTATGCACGCGCCACGGAGCGCCGCAAGTCCCAGCTTGGCCCTTTACCCAGGCACCCTGGAGGCGCATATCACCGCCTCATGCTGACCACGGAGCTGAAAGGCGCTCGCACCCACAATCTCAAGTCCGTCGACCTGAGCTTGGTACCGGGAGAAATCGTGGTGCTCACCGGTGTCTCGGGAGCGGGTAAGAGCAGCTTGGCGCTGGATACCCTGTACGCCGAGGGGCAGCGTCGCTTCGTCGAGAGCTTCAGCCCCTACGCGCGCCAGTTTCTCGAACGACTCGAGCGCCCTCCGATGGACTCCCTCGAGCCGGTGCCCGCTGCAGTGGCCGTCGACCGCAGCGCGCCAGTGAAGAGCTCTCGATCTTCGGTGGCGACGATGGCGGACCTCGAGCCGTACCTCTCGGCGCTCTTCACGCGGGAGTCGCTGCCCGTGTGCCCCGAACATGGGAGTATCGGTCGCCTGCTGGACGCGGCGGGCGCGGCGCGGGTGCTCGCGGAAGACGAGAGCCTGCAAGGGGCTGAACCGATTCTGCTTGGCTACGTCGTCAACGTTGCCTCGCGGGAACACTACTTGGAGCTGCGGGAGGCGCTGGCCGAGGCCGGCTTGCGGCGACTGTTCTTGAAAGGCGAGCTCCGCAAGCTGGATGACGTCAAGCCAAGCGAAGCTTCCAAGCAGCGGGTCGCCGTCGTCATCGACCGCATCAAGCCGACGCCGAAGGAGCTTTCCCGTATCGCGGAAGGCATCGAGCTCGCATTTCAACGCGGCAACGGCAGTGCGTGGATTGGTCTGCCTGACGGCAACGAGCGGCTGCTCAGCTCCGGTTACAGCTGTGCGCTGTGCGAAGACGCCGGCACGCCTCGGCGCTTGGAGGCGCCGCGACCTGGCTTGTTCTCCTACGAGTCGCCGCTCGGTGCGTGTGGAGAGTGCCGGGGCTTTGGTCGGGTGATTGGTGTCGACCCAGACAAGGTGATCCCGAACCCCGACTTGCCACTCTCCAAGGGTGTCATCCGTCCCTGGGCGCGGGGCAAGTCCACCACATGGGAGCGTCGCGAGCTCAAGAAGTACTGCGAGCGCGTCGGTGTGCCTTGGGACAAGCCGTGGAGCAAGCTCAGCAAGGAGCAGCAGCGGCTGGTGCTCGAGGGCGACGGCGACTGGAAGCGAGGTCATTTCCCCGGGGTACTGGGATGGTTTCGCTGGCTCGAGACGCGCACCTACAAGATGCACGTGCGCGTGTTCCTCTCACGCTATCGCGCCTACGACGTGTGCCCCTCATGCAACGGCAAGCGCCTCAACGCCCACGCCCTTGGCTACCAGGTCGGAGGCTTGAACCTCGCGGAGTGGCACGCTCTCGAGATCCAGCACGCGCACGGACGCATCGCCGCGCTTGCGACCCACAGCGGCCAAGGGGAGCTTGCGCGAAGCGAGCTCGAGAGTCGCCTCGGCTACTTGCATCGTGTCGGCCTCGGTTACCTCACCCTCGATCGACAGGCGCGGAGCCTGAGCGGTGGGGAGACCCAGCGCGTGACGTTGACCGCCGCGCTCGGTACCAGCCTACACAACGCGCTGTTCGTCTTGGACGAACCGACGGTAGGGCTTCACGCCCTGGATATCGAGCCGCTGACCAAGTTGCTCCGGGAGCTCGCAGACCGCGGCAATGCCGTGGTGGTCGTGGAACACGATCCATTGCTGATCGCAGCCGCCGACCGCGTGATTGAGCTCGGCCCAGGGGCGGGTGAAGCTGGCGGTCACATCGTCCGCGATTCGCGCCTCACCCCCAAATCCACGAAGGCGGCCAAGGGGACTGCCAGCAAAGCTACAAGCAAGGCGAAGAGCACCAAGCAGAAATCTGCGGGGAAAGCTAAGCGCGCTTCAGAGGAAACCCTCCTGGTCGCTGACGCCGGCCACTCGAGCTACAGCTTCCAAGCACCAGCGTACGAGCGTGAGCGTCGTCAGGCGACCCAGTGGCTTGAACTCACGGGTGCAGCTGAGCACAACCTGAAGGGCATCGACGTTCGCTTTCCGCTTGGCGTCGTGTGTGCGGTCACCGGTCCGAGCGGCTCTGGCAAGAGCAGCCTGGTAGAAGACGTGCTGGGTCGCGCGGTGCAGCGCGCGTTGGGAGATTTCGATGTCCCGCGTCCTGGCGCGCACACCTCGCTCAGCGGTACAGAAGCGCTGAAGCGGGTGATCCTCGTGGATCAGTCGCCGCTCGGCCGCACCTCGAGAGGTAACGCTGCGACCTATACCAAGGCTTGGGATCGCGTGCGTGCGCTGTATGCGGCGCGACCCTTGGCCAAAGCGAACGCGATCCCCCCGAGCGCTTTCTCCTTCAATGTGGACGGCGGGCGTTGCGAGGCCTGCAAGGGGGAAGGCTTCGAGACGGTGGAGATGCAGTTCCTCGCGGATGTGAGGCTGTCTTGCCCAGTCTGTGGTGGCAAGCGCTTCAAGCCCCATGTGCTCGCCGTGGAGTATGCGGGCGTCGACATCGCGCAGCTGCTCGACACGACCGTGGACGATGCGCTCGTGCTGTTCGACTCGCAGAAGGAGATCCAGCGGACGCTGGGGCCGGTCTCCCGCTTGGGGCTCGGCTACTTGCGCCTCGGGCAGCCGCTCTCGACCCTGAGCGGCGGCGAGGCCCAGCGACTGAAGCTCGCACGGGCGCTATGTGAGAGGCTCGACGGTGCGCTCTTGATCCTGGATGAGCCGAGCGCTGGCCTGCACTCCCATGAGGTTGGTCTCCTGCTGCGCGCTCTGGACGACGTGCTGCGCGCTGGTGGCAGCGTGCTGCTCGTCGATCACGACCTTGAGGTGATCCGCGCGGCGGACTGGGTGATTGACCTGGGGCCCCAAGGCGGCGCGGGCGGTGGCGAAGTGGTTGCGGTGGGCGCGCCACAGAGCTTGAAGCGCGGTGCGACCGCCGACGCTTTGCGCCTCGGTGCGGGGAGCCGTGTCGAGCGAATCCCGGCGGAACCAAGTCGCGCGGTGCTCAGCGTGGAGCGCGCGCGGGAGCACAACCTGCGCGATGTGTCCGTGGAGATCCCCCACGGCAAGCTGTGCGTGGTCACCGGCCCGAGCGGCTCTGGTAAGAGCAGCCTGGCGTTCGATGTGATCTTCGCCGAGGGGCAGCGGCGCTTTTTGGAGACATTGACGCCCTACGCGCGGCAGTTCTTGCCCACGTTGCCACGCCCCGACGTGAGCCGCGTGGAGGGGGTGCCGCCCGCGGTGGCCCTCGAGCAGCGCACGAGCCGCGCGGGTTCGAAGAGCACCGTCGCGACGGTGACCGAAGTGGCCCACTACCTGCGGCTGCTCTACGCGAAGCTCGGCGTGCCCCATTGTCCAGACCACGACTCGCCGATCGCGAACCTTGGCTTCGAACAGGTGCTCGCCGAAGTGAGTTCCCAGAAGGGCAAGTTCGAGCTGTTGGCACCGGTGATTCAGGCGCGTAAAGGCACGTACCTCGACGTGTTCACGACCGCGCAGCGGAGCGGCATTGAGCGCGCGTTGGTCGACGGCAAGTGGATCCAGACGGATACGCCGCCCAAGCTGAGCCGCAGCAAGGAGCATGACATCGATTTGCTCTTGGGGAGCCAGCTCAGCGCCAAAGACGTCACGCCCGAGCTCTTGCGCTTGGCGCTCCGCTGGGGCAAAGGCGCGGTCAGGCTCCTTTTCGCGAGCGGCGAGGCGCGGCTGATCTCCCAGAACTCTGCCTGCCCGACGTGTGGGCTCTCGGTGCCGGAGCTCGACCCGCGCTTCTTCTCGTTCAACACCAAGCAGGGGCGCTGCGAGACCTGTGAAGGTGATGGGGTGCTGAGTGAGGTGCGCAAGGTAGGTCGTGGCAAGCAGGCGCGCAGCGAAGAGGTGATCTCCGAGTGTCCTGAGTGCGCCGGAGAGCGCCTCGGTCCGGTGCCGCGCTCCGTGCGCTTCAGCGCGAACGGCAGCGGCGGGGTGCGCTACCCGGAGCTGATGAACCTGTCAGTGCGTCGCGCAGTCGCGGAGGTGCGCACGTGGAAGCTCAGCGGTGACCGAGCCCGTATCGGTGACGCGGTGGTGCAAGAACTCGAGCGCCGTCTAAGTTTCCTTGAGGAAGTAGGTTTGGACTACCTGAGCCTGGATCGCGGCGCCCGTAGCCTGAGTGGGGGGGAGATGCAGCGTCTCCGCCTCGCGGCGCAGCTCGGCTCTGGCTTGACCGGCGCGCTCTACGTACTCGACGAACCGACGATTGGTCTCCACCCCCGAGACACGTCACGCCTCGTCGGCAACTTGAAGCGCCTGGTGGAGCAGGGGTCGACGGTGCTCGTCGTCGAGCACGATGAGGACACGATTCGAGCTGCTGACTACCTAGTCGATGTTGGACCAGGAGGTGGCTCCCATGGTGGCAACATCGTGGCGGTGGGCGCCCCGGAGCACGTGCTGCAGCAAGTCGACTCACCCACGGCGCAGAGCCTGCGCGAGCCACCCCAGCTTCGCCAGTCGATCCCTGTGGAAATGGGTGCGAAGGACCACAAGGGCAAGGCGCCTGCGAAGGGCAAGGCGAAGAAGGACGTCTCGCCGGCCGGCGCCGAGCGAACAGCCGCCGACCAGCAGTGGCTCGAGCTCTTGGGTGCTTCGGAGCACAACCTGAAGGCGGTCGACTTGAAGCTGCCCATCGGGCGCTTGAGCGTGATCGCTGGAGTGAGCGGCTCCGGCAAGAGCACGCTGGTGCGCCAGGTGCTGCTGCCGGCGCTGAGACAAAAGCTAGGCTTGGTCGCGGAGACGCCCGGTGCCTTCAAAAAGCTTGGAGACACGGGGACGCTACAGCGAGCGATCAGCGTGGATCAGTCGCCCATTGGCCGCACACCGCGCTCGGTGCCCGCGACGTTCCTCGGGATCTTCGACGACCTTCGACGCCTCTACGCGGCCACCCCGGAGGCGAAGGTGCGAGGCTTCGACGCGAGCCGCTTTTCCTTCAACACGCCCCGCGGCGGGCGCTGCACGACATGCGATGGGCAAGGCGCGATCACTCACGAGATGAGCTTCTTGCCCGACGTCATCACCACTTGTCCCGCGTGTGATGGTCAGCGCTTCGAGCCGTCCACGCTGGAGATCCGTTACCGAGATCTCTCCATCGGCGACGTGCTGAACCTCTCAGCGGAACAGGCAGTGGCTGCGTTCGAGAATCACCCGCGCATCATCCAGCCGCTGCGCACCTTGGTGGACCTCGGTGCGGGCTATGTTCGCTTGGGGCAAGGCTCTCACACGCTGAGCGGTGGAGAAGCCCAACGCTTGAAGCTCGCAGCGGAACTCACCGAAGGCGCGCGGCATCAGCCAACGCTGTACGTTCTCGATGAGCCGACGACTGGGCTACATCTCCGCGATGTGGGCCGCTTGGTGCAAGTGCTTGGGCGGCTGGTCGAGCGAGGCGACACGCTGGTAGTCATCGAGCATCACCCTCACGTCATCGCCAGTGCCGATTGGATCGTCGAGCTTGGCCCCGAGGGTGGGGAAGCTGGAGGCGAACTCGTGGCTCAGGGTACGCCCGCTCAACTGCGCAAGCGCAAGACCGCGACAGGTAGGGTGCTGGCGGAACTGCTGGGGCGCTGAGCGATGTGTTCGCGCAGGAGCATGCAAATAATTGCCCCGGGGAAACGTATTGCCTCAGGGCAGGCGTAGTCGCGGCCGCCCCGTGCCGGTCCCAGTGGCGGTCGGCTGAGGCTGGGGCTGAGGCTTGCTCAAGCCAGGCAAGCGCAGCCGCGGGGTGGTGGCTGTCGGCGTGGGAGTCGGCGTGGGAGTCGGCGTGGGCGTCGGAGTTGGCGTGGGCGTCGGCGTCGGCGTCGGCGTCGGCGTCGGAGTTGGAGCGGCGGTTGGCGTGGTCCTGGGCTTCGTGCTCGCCGGCGCGGTGTAGGCCGGGGTCGGCACTGGGTCCGAGGTGTCCGCGGCGGCCGCGGTGTCTGCAGTGTCCGTGTTGCCGTTATCGCTGGGGTTCTCAGCGGCGACCGTCGCGGGAGCTGGCTCGTCCAGCACGAGTGGCTGGACGGGAGCGTCGTCGCTGCTTCCGCTGGAGTTCATCACCAGCGCCACTGCGACCCCAGCGCCGCTCAAGCCGAGCAGCACTACGAGGATGGGGACCAGGAGGCTCTTCTGGCGTTTCCCCCCGGAATACGCTGGGGCAGGCGGTGGCAAGTAAGCTCCGCCCGGCTGCATACCGGGGCCTGCCATACCGGGGCCTGGCATCCCGTAGCCGGGGCCGCCCGTCGGTCCTCCAAAGCCACCGTAGCCCGGCCCGGGAGGCGGCCCTGCCATTCCGGGTGCACCCATCGGTCCCCCAGGGCCCACACCGGGTCCCATCGGGCCACCCGGGCCCATGCCTGGGCCTCCAGGGGCCATCGCTCCGCCAGGCCCGATGCCGGGGTTTCCGGGAGGAACCATACCGAACGCCGGCCCCGGTGGCGGCGGAAAGGCGCCGACGGAAGCATCGAAGATCGGTGGTTCACCTGGTTGCGTCGCCCCGGGCTTGTTCCAGGGCAAACCGTCCGCCGCGGCTGAGTCGCCCATGTCCGTGCCCGCGGGCTCGAACGCCGGCATGTCTGCCTCGGTGGGGTCCAGCAGCGCGGTTCGCCCAGCAATGGCCTTCTTCGCAGCCTCCGGGGGAGGTGCACTTTCCTGAGTGAACTCGGGCGCGCCCTCTTGCGTGGGCTCCGGCGCGCTCTCCTGAGTGGGCTCTGGAACGCTCAGCGGTGCCGCTGACGCCTTTGGATCGGTGGGTTCCAACTCCAGGTCGAGGGGCATCGCATCCTCACGGGTAGGCTCAGGTACCGCTGGGGTGGCGGCTACGGTCTCCGTATCGGGTCGGCGAGAGTCTGCCATGGTGACTAAGGGGCTCGAGCAAACGTGAGCACTGGACAGTAGCCGAATGCGGGGCGACTCGCTAGCGAAGCGCCGGGGCGTCACGCCTGCTCGTTGGCGCGCGCCGTGGGTTGCTCGGGGGACAGGTAGTTAGCGGCATTGCTGGGTTTTTTTCGCTGTGTATGCTGCCCGGATGCCCCGCTTGGTGATCGACGCTCGCTCCGTGGTGGCGAAGAAGAGCGGCATCGGCAACTACGTCGATGCGCTGGTTCGCCACATGGCGCCGCTGAGCGGCGATCTCGACTTGTGTCTCTTGCGTCACCCCGATGCGCGCGAACTCGGACCTTTGGTTGATGGGGTGCCAGAGCTGTTTTTCCGTGGTGAGACGAAGAGCACCCCGACGGTATTCGCGCTCGCTCGCGAAGTGGACCTCTCAGTCTTTGATTTGTACCACTCGCCCGCAGACTTGGTGCCGTTGAGCATTCCCATTCCCTGGGTGGTGACGATTCACGATCTCATGTGGGTCGAAGCACCTCGGTTGGCCTCTGCGTTTCTCCCTGTGCGGATCGCGAATGGGCTCTGGTACAGCGCCAACATTCGGCGCTCGGTCGCTGGCGCGGCGAAGGTGATCGCGATCTCCGAGGCGACGCGGGTTGCGATCTCACGTCACTACCCGCGGCATGTCCACAAGACCAGCGTGATTCACCACGGAATCGAGCACGAGAGGTTTCAGGCGCAGCTGGCCACACCTGCGCCGCGCTCGCTGCTCAACGAGTACCTTCCGCCTGACGCGCGCTATTCCCTGATCGTCGGTCAAGGCTCGCCATACAAGAACCATCCAGCGATGATTCGCGCCTTCGTCGAGGCGTTCAAGGATGACCCGGGTCACAAGCTGGTGCTGCTGCGCCGGTTCGCTCGCGTTGACTCCGAGATGAGCCAGTTGCTCAAGCGTGCGGACGTGAAGGAGCGCGTGATTCCGATTTCATTCGTGTCGGATGAAGTGCTCATCGCGCTCTACCGACATGCGCGCATGCTGCTGTTCGCTAGCCTGTACGAAGGCTTTGGCCTGCCTGGGCTCGAGGCGATGGCACTGGGCACGCCGGTGCTCGGGTCTACCGCGCCCGCCGTGCAGGAAATCACCGGGCCAGGCGCACTCCACGCGGTGCCAGATAGCCACACGGATCTAGTGCGTTGCATGCAGCGCCTCGACCGGGATGAGCGGCTTCGTGCGCGCCTGCTACGCGAGGCTGCCGAGTGGGTAAAGGGCTACCAGTGGGACGATGCCGCGCGGAAAACGCTCGCGGTTTATCGGGCCGCGTTGTCGCCCGGTGCGAGCTAGCGCTGGGCGGTATCGACGGCCGTCAGCACCGCGACCTGGATGTCCAAGCGCCGGGATGCGTCGATCGGGGAACCGTCGAGCTCAACCACGTTGAAACGGTCGTGGACCTCCCCGTCTTTCGTCCGCACCTGTGCTTCTACGATCTGCACGTTCTTTTCGAACAGCGCAGTCGACAGGGCTGAGAGTAGTCCAGAGCGATCGCGCGTCTCGACCTCGAGCACCGTTAGGCCACCGTCTGCGCTCTCAAGGAAGCGCACCCGCGTCTCGCTCCCCGGTGTCGCCGCCCGACCAGCGCGTGACGGCGCGTCGAGGCGCCCTTCGAGCAACGCAGTGAGCAGTTCCTCAATCTCTTGCGCACGATTCGTATCGACCTCGCCGCCATCCTCGGCGTGCACCTTGAATACGCCGAGCGTTTCCTGGCGCCCGGTGGGAGTGCCCCGAATCCAGATCTCACCGTCGTCGATTGAGAGCTTGAGCGTGGAGAGCGCACTACTCGCTCGGGCGAGCAGCCCTGCGCGGTCGTCGGCCACGAAGTACACGGTGCCCGTTTGGATGGGGCCCGGATCGACCTCGACGCGGACGAGCTCGGCGCGACGAGCTGCCGCGACTTGAGCATGGCGAACGATTTCGGCGTGGGTGTGTTGCTGCAGGTAATCCCGCGGCATGCTCTCGGTGTACTCCCGCACGAAGTCGGACGATGGCTTGCGCTTCTTCATAGTGCTGATCTGACCGCGCGTTTGAGTCGCGCGTGTCGGGGAAGACGCGCCTCTTATATCACCCCGTTGGCGAGGGGCCCGTTCAGACCATGCCACGAGCGTGAGTTGAGCCGAGCCGGGTTGCGCCCGGGTTTCCCGGCGGTGTCGGCTAGCTCCCGGTGCGACTCACGCCGCTAGTTACTTGGAGCCGGTTGCGGCTGGAGTGGAGGCAAGCCTGGGATTTGCGGCAAGTTCGTCGGGAACGGCGGCAGCGTCGACGGGATCGGTGGCAACGTCGACGGTAGCGTGAACGGGGGAATTTGAGGCACACCCGCGTCGGGTGCTCCTGCATCCGCCTTCGGCTTCGGGTTGGTCGGCGAGCTGGGACGCGACGTCGAGGTAGACGTTGCCGTGGGAGCTGGCTCGTCCGTTGCTGTCGGAGGCGTGGGTGTCGGGCTGGTGTTTTCCGGAGCGACGGTGGTGTTTGGCGCGGTGTCGATCGTTGGGAAAGTCGGGGGCGGGTCGTCGTCCTGTTGGGTGACGATGATCACCGCTGCGGCGGCCCCGGCGCCGAGCATCACGGTCAGCAGGAGCCAGATGATGCCCTTCCCGCCCTTCTTGCGGGGCGCGCCTTGGGGGTAGTAGCCAGGCGGTCCACCCATGGGGCCGGCACCGGGCATCCCCATCGCGCCAGGCATGCCGCCCGGTCCCGGAACGCCACCAGGCCCCATCGGCCCCGGCGTAGTTCCGCCCGGAACTGCTCCTTGGGGTGGTGGACCGTACGGGCTCTGGGGCTGCATGCCCGTCATGCGCATCTGTTCCTGCACGACCTGGGGCGAGACCTCCTGGGTGCCGCCTTTGCCGAAGTCGCCTTGTTCGGTCCCTACCGCGACTGGTGGTGCTTCGTCCTCGGGGGGGAGGGTCTTCGGAACTGTGCTCTTCGACGCCGGGGGCGGCCCGCCGTCTTTCTCTGTCGGGGGATAGTCCCCGCTGGGTGGCGCCGGCGTGGCGGCAAGCCTGCCTGCGTGGCTGAGCTCGCCAGCGTAGCGAGCCAGCGCGAGGCGCATTTCCGTTGCGGAGGCGAAGCGGTCCTCGGGCCGCGGAGCCATTGCCCTGTGGATCACCTCAGCCAAAGGCTCGGGGATGGTTTGATCGTACTCGGTGATGCGCTTCACGCGGCCAGTGGTGACCTGTGAGATGATCATGTGGGCGTCTTCGCCGTTGGCCGGTCGCTGCCCGGCCAACATTTCGTAGAGCATCGCGCCCATCGAATAGATGTCCGCCCGATGGTCGACTTGGTCCGCCGAGTACGCCTGCTCAGGCGCCATGTACTCCGGCGTGCCCATGATCGCGCCCGGGCGAGTCAGCCCCTTCTTGTACTCGTTCGTCTCTCGCAGCTTCGCGATGCCGAAGTCGAGCAACCTGAGCAACGGGCCGCCGCTGGTGCGCGTGATGAACACGTTGTCCGGCTTCAGGTCGCGGTGGACCACCCCAAGGGCGTGCGCCGCCTCGAGCCCGCTGAGCATCTGCAACGCAAAATCGATGGCTCGGTCTCGGGAGAGCTTGTGCTCGCGATCGAGCACCGCCTGGAGTGGCTCCCCGCTGAGCAGCTCCATCACGATGAACGCGGCGCCATCCTCCGTCTGATCCACATCCGTGACGCGGGTCACGTGAGGACTCTGAATGCTCGCTGATACTTTTGCTTCCTGGAGGAAACGTGAAACCAGTCCAGGGCGCTTCGCCAGTTCGGGGTGTAGGAACTTGAGCGCGACCGGAGTCCCCAGCACCTCGTGTTTCGCTTCGTACACGGTGCCCATGCCGCCATCACCAATCAGGCGGATGATGCGGTACTTGCCTCGGATTACGTCTCCAGCTTGCGGTCTACGGCTCATGCGGAATCTTCTTGGCGTTCGGCGGTGTCGCGGAATCTATCTTGGGGAGGCACGTAGCGGGCGAATTCCCTCAAGAAGCACAGGCTTCGTGGGTCTGCCTTGTCCACGAACAAAGTGCCATCCAGATGATCCGTCTCGTGCTGGATTACAGCAGAGGCAAGGCCCTCCCAGGTGCCCGAGATGGGGTTGCCCAGGCGATCCAGGGCCCGGAACCGCACTTTGCGCGGACGTCGCACTCTCCCCCGAATCCCGTGAACCGACAGGCAACCCTCATACATTTCGATCGCCTCGTGCTCCCCTACCACTCCGGGCACCTCGAGCACCGCCTCGAGCTCGGGGTTGATGAGCACGAGCAGGGGCTGCTCCGGCAGTCCCGGGTAGCGCGAATTGTTGCTCACCTCGATCACGCACAGCCGGAGCGATCGATAGACCTGAGGAGCTGCCAAGCCCGCGCCGTCGGCGTCGCGCATGGTCTCCACCATGTCTTCGATCAGCCGCTCCAACTCTGGGCTCCCAATTTCTTCCGCGGACACTTCCCTGGCACGTTCCCGCAGTACGGGCTCCCCAAGCTGCGCGATCTTCAAAATCGTCATGAGCTAGCCTTTGGCTCTGGGAGTCCACGCCACGTCGACGTGTCCGGCCTGGTGATTCGCCGCCCGGGCCTGTACGAACAGCAGATCGCTCAGACGGTTCAAGTAGCGTACGACCTGTTCGCGGATCGGAGCTTGCTCCCGCGCTTCGAGCACCCTTCTTTCCGCGCGGCGACAGACGCAGCGCGCCTGGTGCAAAAAGGCTGCTGCCATCGAGCCACCCGGCAAGATGAAGTTCTTCAGCGGTTCGAGGCCTGCTTCTAGCGCGTCGATCTCATGTTCGAGGGTCTGGATGTGCGAGTCGCCCACGGTCTCCAATCCGAGCTTGTCTTCCTTGCCTGGAGCACAGGCCAGTTCCGCGCCAAGCGTGAAAAGCTCGCCTTGAATGCGAGCTAGCGACTCGTCCAGGGCCCCGCTGACGCCCGCAGCTCGCGCGAGCCCCAGGATGCTGTTCGCTTCGTCCACAGTGCCGTATGCCTCGACGCGGGCATCGAACTTGGACACGCGAGCGCCACCGAAAAGGCCAGTCGTGCCATCGTCACCCGTACGGGTGTAGATCTTCATGCCCGCGAACATAGCAGGCCTGGACGCGCCGAGCGTGAAGGCGAGAGGTCACTCGGAGCGCGAGCTAGCTGAGTGCTCGTGCGAAGGCCCGATAGCCCTCTTTCCAGGCTTCGATGTCGCGTGAGGTGCCATCGGTGATTTGCGCGCCGAAGCCCGGCGGTACCGTCGCCGTGGAGTTCGGGCCCCACTCGCGGCGCCATGCCACGTGGGCCTCCAGGCGCACACGACGATCGCTGCGTGGTGGGGTCAGCTCGAGCCAGACAACTTGTTCGGCTGGCGGGTTCAGGGTGCGCACGTACAGGCCGCCGACACTCACGTTGTACGTGTAGCCTTGATCGTCCTGGTCGAGACCGGCGGGTCGAAAGTCAACGCGAGTCCCATACAGAAGGCGAGCGCTCGCGCGATGGTCGACTCCCTGAGTCCGACCGAGCTCGTTCGCGAGGAACAAGACGTTCTCAGGCGGCGCGTACCCATCGCACACCGTGGCCTGTTGAGAGCCCACCAACTGCTCGCGCAGTTCCGCGAGGTGCTTTGGTGCTGTGGTGAGGATCCACAGCGCCTCGCTGCCGTTCTCCCGAGCCTCCTCGAGCAGCGCTCGGGGATGGGGCTCGAGCTCGACGTTGAGCACCACCAGGGCGAAATCCGTGGAGCGGGCGAAGCGAGTCGTGTCCTCGTTCGCAACGGCGAAGGTCACTTGGTAGCCGGCGTTTCGCAGCACGCTCGCCAGCGCAACGCGACGCGAGTGCTCCGCCTCGCACACCAGCGCTCGACCGCGCCGTGCGCTTGGGACCAGCTGCTCTTCCTTTGGCAGCTTCCGCAGGCGCTCGATCAGCGCCCTGGGGTGGCGCAGGGAGACCGCGTCGTCGCCGCCCCAGCTGAACGCGGACGCGAAGGTCAGGTCATCCAGGTCCGGCGCCAGCGCCAACAAAGGCACCTGAGCCAGCTGACTCTGAGCGCGCATGTCGCAGCAGAAAGCTTCACAGCCTGGCAACGTCGCGTCGACGAGCACCGAGTGGGGTGTGCTCTCAGCTGCGCGCGCCGCCGCTTCAGTGGGATCGGCGCACAAGGTCAGCTCCAAGGCAGACTCTTGGGCGATCACCGCGAGGCGCGTCCGTTCGCGTTGGGAGAAACTCCCCACCGCGAGTACCAGCGAGCGCTGAGCCGGCACCACGACCACCTTTCCGCTCGGGCGCTCCTCCTCTGCGGTGGCGGGTGAGAACTCCTCGAGGTCCAGGGGCTGGGCGGCGTCGAACGTAGTCATCTACGCTCTGAACGGTCGCCCACAGCGGGGACTTGAGCCTCTTAAGCGGTGAGGATCTGCTTGATCTCGCCTTCGATGCTGGCCGGCTCCACCTCTTTGGCGAGGGCCAGCTCCTGCACGAGCAGGCTGCGCGCTTGATCCAACAAGCGGCGCTCGCCGAAGCTCAGATCCTTGTCGAACTTCAAGCGGTACATGTCCCGGAGCACCTTGGCGATTTCCGTGGGCAGGCCGCTCTTGAGCATCTCCGTGTAGGCACGGAAACGTCGGCTCCAGGGCTGGACATCCACCGCCACCTCGGGGGCCTTGAGGATGTCGAAGATCTCTTCGGCCTGATCCGCCTGCATGACGCGCCGCAGCCCAACTCGCTCGGCGGCTTCCATCGGCACCATCACCTTGAGGCCGGTGTCCATGATGCGCAGCACGTAGATCGTGGCGTTGCGACCCCCGAGCTCTCGTTGCTCGAGTTCCATCACCTCGCCCACGCCGTGGGACGGGTGTACTGCTTTGTCGCCAACGCTAAAAGTCGGCGAAGAGGTTCCGTTTGAACCGTTGGTCTGTGACGCCATCACTGGCTTTGCGCTCCTTGCCCGGAGAAACCCCCCGAAGCGGCGCGGGTCATACACTCTTGATTGCTCTGGGTCAATCGCACCCAGGATCTGAAACCAGCACGATAACCCTATGAGATTTTTAAGAAATCACTCTGGGATCGAGTCTCGAGGCGAACCGGGAGTAGCTGGTGGGCCCACCGGCTGAGGGTCCAACTGCATCAGCTCCCCAACATCTGCAGCCACGGCAGCGTGCAAACCGGACAGCAGGCGGTCGAGATCGGCGTCAATTTCGAGCTTCAGTAGCTCGTCACCGCCACTCACCACTGGCTTCGCCGTGAGCCGATCGAGCCCGAACAGCGCGCCCGTCGAGCTCGTGGAGAGTTCATCCCAGGCGTCCATCAGGCGGGCGGTCGAATCGGGCCCAACGGCTTTCCAGTCTCCGGCGAGGTAAAGGGTGAAGCGACCCACTCCGGCGTTCCGCCCCGTGAGCGGACGCAAGGTAATCGCCGCGGCAAGCGCGTGGGCGAGCAGGCCATGCGCCCCCTGTATCCATTCACCGTCGAACGGACCCGGAGCGAGGAACACCAACGGGGCGTCCGTCGCTTCCTTTGGGAGCGTGCTCAGCGCCGCGCCCTCGAGCGCCGGGGGGGACTTCTTCAGCTTGCGCCGGGCGAAGGCTTCCACGACGCGTGCCGGAGTTGGATCCCCCACGGAAACGCCGACCAGATGACGGTCGATGCGCACCAGCGTCTGGGGTGTGGTGCCAATCATCCCGGTGGTGCGCCACAGGTCGGGGTGCGGGTGCTTGCGTGCCTTCGAAGTGAGGAGCCGCTTGGCGAAGCGTTCTTCGATGAGCGCGTCCTCCTCGGCGACTCGCGCGATGTACAGGGTCGAGTAATCGAACCCCGCAACGGCTGCCTGAGGGACTCGCGCCGGGTCCACTCCGCTGCTCAACATGTATTGGTCCAAACTCGCTTGAGGGATCAACCGAGCCAACGCCTTGCGCAGGCGCGCGTCTGCAAGCAGCTGCTTTGGCTTTGCGAGAACCAGCCAGCGCAGCCCCGCAGCGGGTACGTAGTCCGCGGGAGCACCCAAGAACAACGGCGGCGCGTCTGCCTGCTTTGCGCTCGCGCCGGGCGACGCCGCGCTGCTCGGCTCCTTGCCTGTGCCACCGCACGCGCAAACGAGGGCAGCGACGCCCAGCGCCAGCAGCAACGCGACTTCGCGCCCCCGGCGTGCCCGGCCCTGAAGCAAACGCGGCTCGAAAATCGACTTCAATGCGCTTTCCCCGACTCTCACCCTTGTCCAATGCGGCCCCTCGACGCGGGCCGTCTACTGCACGCTCACGTAAGCAAAGCGGCGCTTCTTCGAACCGACGCGCAAGAGGCTACGAGTACCTCGCTTGAGTAGATGTTTGACGTCGGTCACGCGTTCACCATCCACTTCGACGCCGCCTTGTTCGATCATACGGCGACCCTCGCTGGTCGACTTCACCAGGTCCGCGTCGTTCAGAGCCTTACTGAGTGAGAGCCCGTCGCCCTCGGTCGTGAAGCTGAACTCAGGGACATCGTCGGGGATGCCGTCCTTCAGGTACGTGGACTCGAACTGCTGGCGCGCCGTCGCGGCAGCAGCGGCGTCGTGGAAGCGCGTGATCAACTCCTCTGCGAATAGCTTCTTCGCGTCCAGTGGGCCAGATTCCTTGCGGATTTGTTCGATGTCGGCGTTGCTGCGTCCGCTGAGTAGATCGTAGAAGCGCCAGATGACGCTGTCGTCGATCTGCATGCATTTGCGGAACATCTCGATCGGCGCCTCGGTGACACCGATGTAGTTGTCCGCGGACTTGCTCATCTTCTTGCCGACGACCTTGCCGTTTTCGATGCGCGCGTCGATGCCCTCGAGGATCGGTGTGGTGATGACGATCTGCGGCTGCTTGCCGTAGTGCTTCATCAGATCGCGGCCCACCATCAGATTGAAGAGCTGGTCGGTGCCCCCGATCTCCACATCGCTCTCCAACGCCACAGAGTCGTAGCCTTGCAGCAGCGGGTAGAGGAACTCGTGCAGGTAGATGTCGCGGTTCTGCTCGAAGCGCTCGCGGAAGTCCCGGCGTTCCATGGTGCGCGCCACCGTGCGCTTGGCCGCTAGCTCGATCACCTGATCGAGTGAGAGCTTGCCGAGCCACTCGCTGTTGTAGCGGACCTCTGTGAGCTTCGGGTCTAGCACCTTGAACGCTTGCGCCTTGTAGGTCTCTGCCGACGCCAAGACCTGTTCGCGCGTGAGGCGCGGCCGCGAATCGTTCTGGCCGGTAGGGTCACCAACCATCGCCGTGAAGTCTCCGATCAGAAACACCACGTGATGACCCAACTCCTGGAACTGACGCATCTTCTGCATCAGCACGGTGTGCCCAACGTGCAGATCGGGGCGCGTGGGATCGAACCCGGTTTTGATCTTCAGCGGACGACCCGCCTTCAAGCGTTCGGCCAGATCCGCCTTCTCATGCAGGTCGACGACACCACGGGTTAGCAGCTCTAGCTGCTCATCGATGCTCACAGCGCTCATGAGGCTCGCGGTATGACACACCACGCGCGCTCCGGGTCAGCAGAATGCGCTCCACTCGGCGGCCGCGTTGGCGGCAGCATCCTCAATCGTCGTCGTCTGAGTCGTCGCGCAGGGGAAGCTCACCGGCTTCTCCAGCCTGACGCCGAGCTTCCAACTCGCGCTCGCGGCTCGCATTGACGAGCTCCTTCAGTTCCTTGCCAACCTTGAAGAAGGGCAGGCGCTTTGCGGGAACTGGAACGGGCTGACCGGTGCGCGGATTGCGACCGTCGTACGGCTTGTAAGGCCGCACCGTGAAGCTGCCGAAACCACGGATTTCGATACCTTCGCCGCGCTGGAGGGCCTGAGTCATCGCGTCGAACACGCAGTTGACCACCATCTCTGCGCGCGCCTTCGTCAGCTCCGACCGGGCTGCTATGGCTTCGATGAGCTCACTCTTGGTCATTCCCCACTCCTCCAACGCCCCTGCTCGGACGTACGGTCGCGACACCGCAAATCGTCCCTGTCGACAGGGGAATTGTCAACGATTTCAATAGGGCAGCGTTTGCGCCAGCCAGCTCCGAAAGCGCGCTGAAGTAGCCAAAGGGACCAAACCCGCACGTGTTTTGCCACCTTGGGGGGTTCTTGCGGCGCTGCTCCTACAAAGCCTCCAACTCGACCCAGTCTAGCACGAAATCCGCTTGAGTTACGGTGACTTGGAGCGCACTTCGAGGGAGCGCTCCGGGACTGCTGGCGGCTGGCAATTCCAGTTTCGGCAGCACGACGTTCCCGCACTGACCCGCCGAGAAAGCGAGTGGAGCGGTCACCTCGGAGTCAGCAACTCGCAGCCGAACGTGACCTGGTAACGAGCCTTGCATGCGCGCCCAGTGGGTCACCAGCCGGTACGCTCCGGGCGCGCCAGCCACCAGCTCGAGCGCTGCCCGGGTCGCGTCTTGCCCCTGCAAGGTCACGGGCGCTGGTGACGACGCCGCGCGAAATCGCAGCCCTTGCCGCAAGCTCACGCAGTCGCCGGGCGGCCACTCGGGGTGCACCCACCCTCCCAGAACTTCGCGGGGCGGCCAGTCGAACTCCGTCTCCAGCCGTACATGTCCTGCTTGGAACTCGCGGGTTTGGGGGGGAGGGGACCAGGCGCTCCAGGTCGCTGGAATGTTGCCGTGCGGATTAAAGTCGTAGAACCAAGCCTGGGCGTCCAGCGACTTGAGCAGCAATGGCTCGCGGGAGTCGTAGGTGCGCCGCGCCACGAAGCGCGCGTCCTTCGCTCCAGCTCTCCACGCCGCGAGCGCGCTGGGGTCTAGGCCCAGGTTGAATCCGTGGTCGGTATCCACGAAGAACACCCGCGCACGCTGGGAGTCGGCGAGCGGCGCCGCCTGGAGCCGCTCGGCGAGCTCTGACTCCGCGGGGAACATGGGTCGCCCGCCTTCTCGTAGCATCAGCGCGCGATGGTCGTACGCGGTGTGAAGCGCAAAGCCGAGCAGTGCAGCGCTGGGCACCCAACCCCTGAGGCGCCAGCTCGCGATACCCGCCGCCAGCAGCAACTGTTCGAAGGGCAACGCATCGACATAGAAGCGCGCGCCTCCGCCAGGATAGTTGCCGTCAAAGTAGAACGGCGCGTACACGATGACCTGTAGCAGGATCGTTCCCGCGAGGAAATGAGTCGTTGCCGAGCGGCGCCCGCGCCACACGAGCCAGGGCACCGCCAAGGTGAACAACTCGAGGTTCCCGGCGTCGACCAGGTGCGCCTTGAGGCGCCTGCCGGTCGTCGCCAACAGCTGCCAAACGCCAAAGCCGTGTGGCAGTTGATTCCGCACGAAGTCACCGTGCTCGTACAAGCAACCCCGCGCTCCAAGGCCGTAGCCAAAGCAGCCTGGGGGGCCATCGGACAGCGCATAGTAGACCAGCTGCGAAGAGCCGAAGAGCGACCCAGACGTCGCCGCCTGGTGCCAGAGCCAGAATCCAACTCCTGGCAAGGCCCCGACGCCGAGCCACAGCGGCCACGTTCGCATCGCGCCGCGAGCTGCCTCCACGGGGCGCTCCCTCGACGCCACCCAGGCGCGGCGCAGCAGCCACAGGCTGAGCGCTGCCGCAAGCGCCGTGAACGGCCGAGTCGCCAGCAGCCAGCCCAAGCAGAGACCAGCGCCTCCAAGCCAACCCATAGCCGCGCGCCGCGTGGAGGCAGCCCAAGCGTTGAGCGTACAATACACGAGAGCGAGCCACAGGACGGCGCAGAAGCCGTGGCTCATCGTATCGGCCGTGTGGTAGCGAAGGGCTGCCGACAACACCGACAAAAGAGCCGCCCAGGTCGCGATGTTGGTATCCGTGGGGAATAATCTGCGCGCGCAGCCGTAGGTGAGCGCTACGATGCAAGCGGCGAGGCTCGGTCCTAGCCACATCGGTATGCCGATGGCTTGATAGATGGCTAGCGCTGCAGGATAACCGGGTGGAAAAATAGCCGCGAGGCGCAGCGGCGTCGTCGGCACGAGAAAGCGGCCGGAAAAGCTCGCCTCGCTGCCGGGCACCGCGAAGTCGAAGGCCCCAGCTACGAAGCTCCTTGACTCCAGCCAGTAGCTCGTCGCGTCGATGATGCGAGGGCCGCCGCGCAGGTAGTAGCCGACGTAGCCAGCGGACAGCCCGAGCGCCATGAGCGCAAGCAGCGTGACGCATGCCCTGGGGTTTCGTCGTGCTAGATCCTCTGCGCGGGTGCACACCTGCTTGCGCAGGGCGAGCGTTGCCAGGAGGCCAACTGCCAGCGCAACCCATGCGACGACATCCGGCGGAGCGCCGAAAGTCCCGAACGGCGTACTGAGCGCGTGCTGGGCCACGGCGCGAGAGTAGCTGAAGATCGCAGCGGGTTGAGCCCTCGATCTACTGACGCCGTTGCACTAACCAGACGTGGTAAAGGATGCGCTCCCCTTCGAGTTGCTTCAGTCGAAAGCCAGTATTGGGGCCCAGCGACCCGGTGGGGACATCGAGGCTGAACTCCCGCCAGCCGTCGCTAGGCTCGAGCGTCAGTTGCCCTAGGGATACGCCGTTCGCGAAAACCTCTAGCACGGAGCGGGTGGCTTGAGCGGCCCGAACGACCAGCCTGCCGGGGCGCGCGTTGTCTCCGTTGAAGACGAACGAGGTCTCAGAACCTTGGGGTACGATGCGCCCGGCATCCCAGAGGTCACGGTCGGTTTCGTTTGGGTTGGGCAACAGCTTCATCGTGACGAAGCCGAGCGCGCCCTGCACCGCGAAGCCATGCTGCTTCTCGTTTACCAGGTCCGCGAGGTCTAGCTCATCACTCACGGTCTCGTCCGCAGCGAGCTTGAAAGGCAGCCCGCTGCCTTGGAAGCTCTGCCAGTTGGCGCGATAGATCACCTTGTCGGCTCCGCCACAAATCACGTTCCCGCGCACCGGGATGTGGGCCAGGGCGTCGCCGAACCACAGCGGGAGTGTGCCCCACCAGCTCGGATAGATGGCCATCGCCTCCGGCCGGTCGCTGGCCGGCATCCGCTCGATCAGCTCGAGCGCGGCGGGCACGCCCCACTGGCTTGCGCGGGCAAACGGCAGCGCGTGGTAGCCGCCCAGGCCGATGATATCGAGTCCCGGGATGTCCGAGCGATAGGTGAGCGCGCCGGCGTCGCCGACGAGGACGCGCTTGGGCTGAAGCTGCTTGAGCAGCGTGCCTGCGGTTAGGTGCTGATCACGGATGTTGCGCGAGGCCCGCGCAAAGAACCACACCTGCTCGCGAAAGCGCGGCAACTGGTTCACGACGAAGAGCGTTGCCGCGAGGATAGCGAACGCCGCCTGGAGCAGGTGGAGCCGCACCCCTCGGCTGGCGCGCGCTGGGCGGATCGAAAGCAAGCCGCCGAGGCCGAGCGCTGCCAACATCAAGAGCCAGGCCAGGGCGGGCATCGTGTAGCGCTCGTTTTGCCAGCGAACCTGCCCGTTGAGCGCTACAACGAGCACCCAGCTCGTCGCGCTGAGCCAAAGCAGGAGCGCATACTTGCGAGTCCTACGAGGCACCAGAGCAAGCGCACCTAACCCCCACAAGATCCAACCCCACCCGACCTGCTCCGACAGGTGGTAGTGGGTGATGCGGAGCACCTGGTACTTCAGGTTGAACACCCAGGCATCCCACACCTGCTCGCGGCTGAGGTGAGGGTGATACATCTCGACCTTCACGAGCGCACCGGCGGCGGTGCTGTCTCCGGTGAGGAGCTTGTTTGCGACGGCGTGGGCGACGAGCACGGCGAACGCGGGCACTCCGCTCCACAGTAACGTCGCCACCCCGCCCCTGCTCCCCTGACGCTTCAACACGTTGTACGCAGCGCTGCAGCCAAACAGCGCGACGATCGGCGCGGATTCAGGCCGCGTGGCCACGAGCAGCGCGCAAGAGACACCGAGGCGCGCGGCGGCGGGCCACACCTTTGTTGCCGCGGGGAAAAGCTCTGGCTGCCGGACGATGTCATCCCAGGCGACGAGCGCTGCGCCCCACAGGCCCAAGAAGAGCGCGACCTCCATTCCGCTGAAGAGCGACCAGTCGAGCGCGCCGACGCACAACAGAGCCGGTGGAGCGAGCCACGCTGTCCAACGCGGCAGTCCGCTGAACAACCTGCGCGCCCCGAGCAGGAAGCCGAGCGTGCTGATGCAAGCGACCACCGCTGCCCAAACCATCAGGTTCAGCGAGCGGAAACCGATCCAGTAGCCGAACGCGAGCACGAACGGGTACAGCAGGCTCGTCCCGCCGCTGGAGTAGCCGTTGCCCTCCGACCATTGAAATGGATAGCCGCGCGCGGTCGAGCGAGCGAAGTCGAAATGGATGAAGACATCATCCAGCGGAGCCGACCAAACTCCGGTAGGCGTGAGAAGCTCCCCGCTCGAGTAGCTCTGGGCGTAGCCGATCTGCAGTCGCAGCGCGCCGTAGAAGAGGCTAGCCACGAACCAGATGCAGCCAGCCGCAAAGGCTGCGTAGAGCCAGAACTCCAAGCGCTGCAACTTGCTGCTTGGAGCGACTCTGGCGCCGGTTTCCCGCATCAGCCCGGTCACGAACAGATCTTTGCGTATCAGGCTGAGGCGTTCCCACCAGTTCATGGTCTACGTTCGTCCTGGCGTGACAGGCTGAGCCAGGGGGGCGCGGTGTAACACGGGTGGGGCAACTCGACGAATTGGGACGACCTCGCGGCTCTGTCCCCTGCCACTGAACAGGCGGCGGGATGGCAAAGGCGCTTCTTTTCGGGCCCGCGTCTGAAGCGACTTGCCCTGAAACAATCCAGTGCGAACAGCCGTTGGAAGGCAATTCGTCGCATCTCCGCAGTTCGACCGATGGCGAGCAACGTGACGCTTTCGCTTCGTGGATGGGGCTTGCTACGGCGCTGGCTAGGCGCTCTACTACGGCCGCCACTCCGGCCTGGGGAGTTGCGCCTTGGTCGAAGCGGAGAGTCTTTCGCGCCCGAGCGGCGCGAGCTGAGAACATTCAATGCGTTGGTTCGTAGAGGTCTCGCCGACGGGCGATGTCAGTAAATCAAGTCGGTACTGTGTCGAGGCCAAGCAGTGGCAAGCCGCGCTGCAGGAGACACGGAAGTCCCTCGGGGACATCGGTCCGCTGTCCAAGTTCGCGATCGAGCTACTCGACAATGGCTATCGTGCCGTCGATCCGGCGACCAAGACTCGCTACACGGTGGCCAAGGCGCCCGACGACGCGGAGCTCACACCACTCAACGGCAACTCGAGTCCCGCTGCTGAGGCGACCGCCGGCCCCAAGATTCAGCCGGTTCACCCCAGCAAGTCTCAGACAACCCCAGCCACGGAGAAGGCGCCTGCTAGCGCTACTCCGGCGAAGTCCTCCCTCGACTACCACGTGGTGCGGAAGCGCTCCGAAGACCCTTCCGACCGTACGCCGATCAGCTATCGAGAGTTCGCCTACGCCGTGAAGCCCGGGACCACGCGCGCGGCAGCCGAGGAACTCATCCTCGAACGTTTCCGCGAGGTTCAAACAACCCTCGAGGGACGTGCCCCCGGCAAGTTCATCCAGCTCGCCGTCTTCGACCACGTCTTTGAGAAGCGACCAGCGAACAAGCCCCTCGTCACCCTCGCCTGGAAGGACTGGCGAGGCGAGCCGATACTTGCGTTCCCTCGCGGAACTGACGCGGCGCCGGTCAGCCAGGCGCCGCCGAGCGACGCGGCACCGGAGTCCTTGCCTCCCTACAGCGGGCCGGGCATCGACGCCGCGCCAGTCTCCATGAGCGACCCGGCGGTCGCCTCAGCGCTGAAAGCCGAGGAAGCCCACGGCGCAGTGGAAGCCAGGGATGGTTTCGAAATCACCGAAGAGCCGGTGGTTTCATCCGAGCCACCGCCTGCGCCAAGCGCTCCGCCTGCTGCGGAGCCAGTGGCGAAGCCGGCAACCGCCGCCAAGGAGGCCGCTCCGAACGACGAGCCGGCGCCTTCGTCGCGGGGCGACAAGAAGAAGAAGAAGAAGCGTGGCGAGAGCACCACGACTCACCCGGATACGCCCTCTCAGAAGATCGCGCTGCGTCGTCGTGAGGGTAAGGACGATCTGATCAGCGAGCTCTTCGAGACCATGCACGAGCTGCACTTCATGCCCGACGTCGTGGCGGGTGCGGAGTTCATGCTGGACGTTCTGAGCAAGACACTGCCTGCCGAAGCGACCGTGCTCCACGTGTTTGATATCAACACACGGCGCTTCATTGTCGTGCGCGCCCGAGGTCAGAGTGCGGACAAGGTGCTCATGCACGCGACTCCGGATTCTGATGAGCTCTTCCGTGACGTGCTCCGCGCCCCCCGTGCCCTGCGCTTCTCAAAGGATCGCATTCCCGGACTCGGCGAACACTGGCAGCTCCTCGGACTCACGCCAGAGGCGGTGATGCTTGGGCCGGTTCGTCAGGGCGGGCGCTACCTCGGTGTCGTCGAGCTGAGCAACCCCTCTGGTGGGGGCGACTTCTTCGAGAACGAGGCGAACGCCCTCGATTACATCTGCGAGCAGTTCGCGGAGTTCCTGGCTCAGCGCCCGATCGTGCTGGACGCCGAGGTGGTGCTCGGCAAGCGCTGAACACGGTTGTTGTTGCCTGGCAGGGTGTTTTTCAACACGCTGCTAGTGAGGCGAATCTGTGATTCGCTGAAAAAATCAACACCCTGCTAGTGCCCGTGGCTGACGGATCACGCCGAACTCGATTGCTCACCTTCCTGCTGGTGCCCTTGGTGGTGCTTGCAGTTGGTGTGCTCGCGACGGTGACGTTTCGTACCTCATTCCAGCTAGAGAAGCTGCGTGAGCAGTCGGTCGTCGAGGCCACGCTGTCCCTCGCCAACGAAAAGGCGGATCGCCTCGACAAGCTGATTGTCGAGCAGGACGACGCGGTTGCCAGCGACGTCAACATCGGGGACTTCAGTACCCTGACCCAGCGTTGGCTGAAGGGCGCGGCGAGGCAGACACCCACCGTTCGCGCCGTGTTGGTCGTGCACCTACGGCGACCCCTACGGGACGTCGTGGCGTTCGCTTCGCGCGCGCCGGGACCTGAAGACGAGACGTTTCGTCGCCTACTGACGCAGCGCATGTTGAACGACATGGTGCTCGATGAGGAGCCCAAGCGCGGTCTGCGCCACCTACACAAGTCGTACGCCGGGGTGAACTACCTCGTCAGCTACTGGCAAAGGCGCCACGACGGCAACGACTACCTCATCGTCGCCTGGCACGACGTGCCCCGCATCGTTCACGAAATATTTCCACGCGTTTATTCTGAGCGGGGGGACCAGAGCCGTATCAACGTCGTGGACGCAGAGGGTCGCATCGTCTACGGGCCGCCCCTCTCCGGCGGTGAGTTCACCGTCGGGCGCCCGTTTGCGACCACACTCTACAAGTGGCGGGTCAACGTGACGCTGACATCCGCCGAAGAACTCGCGGAAAACGTAGCTCGACGTCGCGTCTTGGAGATGGTGCTGGTTGGCTTGAGCGGAATAGTCGTCATCGCCGGCATCATCGTGGTGTTGGTCGCCGCTGCGCGCGAACGGCGCCTCAGTCAGCTGAAGAGCGAGTTCGTCGCCAACGTCTCCCACGAACTCAAAACGCCGCTCTCTTTGGTGCGGATGTTTGGTGAGCTGCTTCAGAGCGGCCGTGTCGAAAGCCCGGAGAAGCGCGACCAGTACCTGCAGATCATCGTCGACGAGAGCGAGCGCCTAGGACAGTTGATAGAGAACGTGCTCGACTTTGCCCGGGTCGAACGTGGGAAAGTTGCCTACGACATGACTGAGGGCGGCGTGGGAGAGGTTGTCGCCCGGGCTGTGGAAGCCTGTCGCATGCGTGCGGATCGTGAGCAGGTGAAGCTCGATCTAGTGATTCCTGGAGGAAGCGACGTCGCGTTGCGCGATGAGGGGGCGCTCGAGGTTGCGGTGATCAACTTGGTCGACAACGCCCTCAAGTACGCGAAGTCCGGTGAACTCGTGCGCGTCGAGGTGCGCCAGGTCACGGGCTACACCGAGGTGCGGGTTAGCGACTGCGGGCCCGGGATCCCACTTGAAGACAAGAAGCGCATCTTCGAGCGCTTCGAACGGGGACGTGGCGCGCAGGAGCAGAAGGTGCGAGGGAGCGGCATTGGGCTCGCCCTGGTGAAGCACATCGCAGAAGCCCACGGAGGCCGCGCGTGGGTCGAACCCAATCAGCCCCGGGGCAGTACCTTCGTCTTCACCATACCGAGGCTCCAGCGACCTTCGCGCTCTGCCGCCGTGGCCTCTGGCGCGCCGGCTGTTTGAGCGCGTCCCTTCAACGCCGCTGGTAGGCGGTGTACAGCGAGGTATGGCCTGGAGTGCGAAGCGGATTGGTGATCTGTCCGGGGTGAAGGCAATCGTCACGGGTGCCAACAGCGGCATCGGACTGGAGGCGACCCGAGAGCTGCTGCGGCACGGAGCCCACGTCATCCTCGCTTGTAGGACGCCTAGCAAGGCAGAGTCAGCCCTGAAAGGGCTAGAGCGGGACGTTCCCAATTGTCAGGCGGAAATGATGCAGCTTGACCTCGCGAGTCTTGCCTCCATCGAGCGCTTCGCTGGAGAGGTGAGCGGGCCGCTGGATTTGCTGATCAACAACGCGGGCGTGATGGCCATCCCGCGTCGCGAAACCGAAGACGGTTTCGAGATGCAGATCGGCACCAACCACTTGGGGCACTTTGCGCTGACGGGTCGCCTGCTGCCGCGCATCCTGGAGGCGGCTGCGGCCGGCAAGCGGCCCCGAGTCGTGACGGTGAGCAGCCAAGCGCACCGCATTGGCATCCTCAACCTGGACGACATTCATGGGGCGCGGAGCTACGACAAGTGGGCAGCCTACGGCCAAAGCAAGCTGGCGAACCTGCTGTTCATGCAGGAGCTCGCCAAGCGCTTCGAGGCTCACGCTGTTTCCGCGCTCAGTGTTGCCTGCCACCCGGGCTACGCCTCGACCAACCTGCAAGCGGTCGGTCCGAATATGGAAGGTTCAACGCTGTTCAAGCGACTGACTGATGTGGGCAACGTGCTCTTCGCGCAGTCCGCCGCATCCGGGGCATTGCCAACGCTCTACGCTGCCTGCGGTGATGACATCGAGAACGGCGACTACGCTGGACCGCGTGGGCCGGCAGAATTCTGGGGAAAGCCGAAAAAGACGCGGGGCAACACAGAGTCTCAAGACCCCAACGCGATGCGCGGGTTGTGGGAACTATCCGAGCGCCTCACAGGCGTGAGCTACTCGTTCGGCTGAACCACAAGTCTCTAGCGAGCGCGTGGCGCTTGGTTGATACTGAGTGAGCTTTGGCAGAGGGGATGGCATCGAGGTGACGCAAGGCCGAGGACCGAAAGGCACGCAGGTCATGCAGGCTCAGCCGGAAGCTGGTGTTTCCGCGCCGCAAGCTGCCGTCGCGCCGCCGGCTCAGCCAGCGCCACAAGCTGCGGTCCCGCCGCAAGCTCAGCAGGCGTATCCTGGGGCTCAGCCCTATCCTCCAGCTCAAGCCCAACCTGCGGTGCCAGTGCAGCCCGCGGCACAGGGCTATGCACCAGCGCAGGGCTACCCTCCGGCGCAAGGCTACCCTCCGGCGCAAGGCTACCCTCCGGCGCAAGTGCATCCGGGCCAGCCTCAGCACGCGGGGCAGGAGTACCTGCAGGCGCAGCAGCCTGGCGCCTACGGGCAACAAGCTGCGCAGGCGCAATACGGAGCTCCTGTCACGGGCCAGGCGAACCCCGCTCATGGAGGTTCGGCGCAAGCGGTGGGCTATGCGGCAGGGGTGGCCGTTGCTGGCGCCGCGGGAATGACCGCCGTCGCGGGCCACGCAGGCCAGCAAGCGGCGATGAACTTGCCGCCAGTGCAAATCGGTCCGTTGCCAACTTTTCCCGTTACCCACGACGCGGAGCCGAAGCACACGCCGATCCAGCTCAACGACGATCTCCCCGTCGATCACATGTTGGCCAAGGTCAGCCACCTGTTCGCTCAGGACAAGTCAGCCGAGGCGAAGAACCAGAAGCTCAAGACTTGGGGACTGATCTGCTTCTTCGTCGGCGTCTTTACCGCGTGGCTCTTGATCGGGATCCCAATCCTGATCATTGGGATTGGCTTGTTCATCTATCGAGCCGTCGGCTCGTCGAGCAAACAGGACGTCGAGGATCGCAAGCTCGAGGTCATCGCGGGGGTGTTGAGCGGCTTGCGCGGCGAAATTCGAGCGAATCGCCCGGTGCACGTCGGGGCTGATTTTGGCGCGTACTCCAACATTCAGCCGAGCCAGTACACGGAAGCCGGGACCGGCATGTTCGAGTCCAAGACGACGGCGGCCAGCTACCAGCACTGGTGGCTCAACATGCGCTTCGCCCTGGTGGATGGCACGGGGGTGACCCTCGATGTGATCCAGCAAGCCAAGCGCAAGACCGCACAGAAGCGCAAGTACACCAAGATGAAGGATCGCGTCATCGAGCGCATCAACGTGAAGATCAACGCGCCCAGCGGCAAATCGTTTGGGCCGAGCGTGATGAACCGTCAGTGGAAGAGCGAGCGCTTCAATGGGCTGCTCCTCAAGCGGGTGATCGTCCGCCCGCGCTACGCGGTGTTCCAGTACCAGGCGGCTGCCACCACCCGAGTGCGCGGTCGCGGCGGCTGGTTCGCTCAAAATCTGGAGCAGGGTGAGGTCACCAGCCCCAAGGCGCTGGCGGCGATCGTCAATTCCTACAAGAGCGTTGCAAGCGTGCAGCACGCAAGCTGAGCGGGAGCGGAAGAGCGAGTGCGTTGTCGAGAAACCGCAGGCATCCTTTTCAAGCATCGCTGCCAGGAGCCGCCTTCAGGCACCTGCACGATGTGCCAAAAGCCGGTGTGCTCCCGTCACGCACGCTGGCAGGGACACAACATCGTGTGTGTTACCTGCCTGCGTAGCGAGCTGAAGAACCCTTACCGCAAGCACAGCTACGCTTACTTGCGCGACGATCCGTACTTCTTTTGGTATTTCCGTGAGGGATCGTTCTTGAATGATCCATACGGAGACGAGGACTACGCGCTCTTCGACGATGGGGACACGGATTTCGGCGGTGATGTCCCTGACGACTGGGCCGGCAGCTGAGCCCGGGTGGCGCGCTGGCTGATCTACGCTCTGGGCGGCGGCTTAGGCCACGCGGTGCGCGGCGCCTCGATTGCGCGAGCACTGAGCGCCCAGGGAGCACGAGCGCGCGTGTTGTGTGCGGACCACGCGATGCATGCGGCGCTCCAGTTGTTCCCGGATGTGATTGGCCTGAAGCGCGGGGAGCATCCCACGCCGCAAAAGCTGGCTGAACGAGTCGCGCGGGAGCTAGCCGGCTGCGATCTGCTGCTGCTCGATACGTTTCCGTGCGGTGTTCTTGGTGAGCTCAACGTTGTGCTGCCGGTGCCGCGCATCCTCATGACTCGCCTGGTGCGCAACCCGCTGCCGGCGCTGACCAGTAGAACTGGCTGGGCAGAGCTCGGCCTGCGGGGAGTCGTAGACATCGAACCCAACCTCGAGTGGTTGCGCGGCCCTGCTTTGCGTTGCGGTCCTGTTGCGCGGCGGCTCACGCAGGTGGACCTCACCCCCAAACCCGTGGTTCAGGTCGCGTTGGCGGACGATATCGCGCGGAAACGCGTGATTGGGGTGCTCGAACGCGCTGGGCTTGCCTACGTCGTGGCAGAAACCGGCGAGCTGGCGCAGGGCTTCTGCGCTCCAATCGTGATTGGTCGGGCGGGTTACAATCTGAGCTACGAGCTGGCGGCCTTAGGGATATGGCACGTGGCGTTGCCCACCGAGCGCCCCATCGATGACCAAGCACGCCGTGCTGAGCATTTGGGGGCGAGCGTTTACAGTCCGCAAGCGCTCGAGCGCCGGCTACGGACCCTTGAGAGCGCCGGGCCGCGGCCAGCTGGCGGAGTGATCGAGCATGCAGAGCTTGCAGCGCGGCTGCTCGAATACGCCAAGCAGCTAGGCTGAAATCAACGGCAAACGTCGCGTCGTACTGGAACCGGCTGTTGCTGTAGGGATCGAGATCTCGCCAAGAGCGCTATTCAACTCGCGGTTCTCCACCAGGTACATATCGCAAGCGTGGCAGCTTGGGATGCGCTCGGCGCGCATTTGCTCTCGCATGCGCTGAAATGCTTCTCCGTGCCACACCTCTCGCACGCTCTGGGTCGCGAGATCCCCCAAAGGCTCGATGCGTCCGTTGGTCATACAGCACAAGTAGACCTTACCGTCCCACGCTACGAATAGGTGCAGCCAGGGCGCGAGGCATTGGTGCTGCCGGTAGTAGGAGAGCGCGTAGTCGCCTTCCGCGGAGGCGTCGAGTTCGTGTTTCTCCCGCCCGAAGGGATACACGTAGTCGTTGCCGAGCGGAAATTCGTAGTGACGCCGTAGCTCCTCTACCTCGGGGGCAATCTCGCTGTTGTACTCCCGGATGAGTCGCTTGCTCAGACGGAGCTCGCTACGCTTGCTGTCGACGGGCATCGGGACCAAGTCGATCGCGCCGCGTTCGGCGACCAAGCGAATCAACGCCGGGTAGTCGCGGAAGTTCTGGCGCAGCATCACGAAGTTCACGCGCAGCTTGGGTGGACGCTTCTTGGCGTAGCGTGCGATGTACTCGATGCCGCGCAGGGTCTTTTTGAAGCTCCCAGGCACGCCACGCACGCTCTCGTGGATCTTGGGGCTCGCGCCGTCGAGGGATGTACTGATGCTGCTGATGCGATGACTGAGCAGGCTCTTTGCGCGGTCTTTCGTGAGTAACGTCAGGTTGCTCGTGAGCGTCACCTTGATACCAGCGTCCGCCGCAGCACCGGCGATGCGCTCGAAGTCTTTTCGCGACAGCACCTCGCCACCCGAGAAGTGCACCTTGCGGCAGCCGAGGTCTGCCATCTCTTGCAGCACTTGGATGAAGCGCTCACCGGGCAACTCCGGCGGCGCCCAGCCGCGCCCGTAGCGACACATCACGCACTTGAGGTTACAGCGGGCAGTCAGCTTGATCTTCACCGCGCGCAGGTAGGCGGGAGGTGTGAGGTCGCGCACGCTCTTCTCGAGCGGGCCCCAGAGCTCTGGCTCGTGGATCAGCTGCTGGACGTCGTACATGGCCTGCCCTCATCGTGCGTCAGCGGACGCGCGAAATCAGTGTAGCATTCGCCCGTGGCGCACGTCGCAGCGGATTCCAGCGCAGCTTTTGTTGGGGGGGAGGCGCGCCTCGCCGGGCTGCGAGTGGCTTACGTCGCCTTCGAAGGCTTCCCCAACTCGAAGGGCTCTGGCACGCGCATCCGGCAAATGACTCGGGCGCTCAGCGACGCCGGTGCAGAGGTGCACCTGGTCACTCTGGCACCAAAACCGGGCGCGGGCGCACCACCGCCAGGCGTCGTGTTGCATCCGGTGAACCTGCTCGAAGACAACCTGCTCGCCCGCGCCCTCGCGTTTCGCGACCGTGTGCTTCGAGAGCTGGTGGCGATTCGACCGGACGTCGTGCATTTCCGTGGGGTATTCGAGGGAGAGGCAGCGCTGGCCTACGGCCAGCGTCGTCGTGTCCCGACCTTGTTCGAGCTCAACGGCTTACCCTCCATCGAGCTTGGGTATCACTACAAGGCCCTGGCGAGCTCGCAGAGCATGCAGGGTAAGCTGAGGTCGCTGGAGTCAGGGATCCTCCAGGGCGCCGATTGGGCGCTCACCCAGAGTCAGACGACCCTCGGGTTCATGCAGAGCCGCGGCTTGCCGCAAGCAACGCCTCGTAGAGTGATCCCAAACGCGGCGGACCCGGAGCTGTTCTGTCCCGGTTCGCGGGCGCTTGCGTCGCCCAGCGTTGGCAGCCCCGCACGGCTGCTCTACGTGGGTGCGACTCAAGCGTGGCAGGGCACGCTGGAGCTCTTGATGGCCACCCGCCGTCTCGCGCGAGAGCTACCGGTAGAGCTCTCCATCGTCGGCCCGATGCGTCGCAAGTGGCGCAAACAGATCGAGCGCAGTGTCCACCGCCTCAAGCTGGATGGCAGCGTCTCGTTGCTCGGTGCTTACCCGGCGGGTGAACTACCCGGGTTGATCCAGGCGTCCCATGTGTGCTTGGCCCCTCTGCGGCGTGACGTGCGCAACAAGCATCAGGGTTGCAGTCCAATCAAGGTGTTTGAGTACATGAGCTGTGGCCGCCCGGTGGTTTCGACGGATCTCCCGTGCATGCGCGAGATCATCGAGCCTGGGGTCACCGGAGAGCTGATCGAGTCGCCGCGGCCCAAGGCGCTTGCCGACGCGCTGCTCGAGTTGCTGGCGGACGACCCGCGCCGGGCGGCGCTCGGTAATGCCGCGCGGCAATACATCGAGGAGAAGGCTAGCTGGGAGCTGCGTCGCAGCGCGCTGGTTGACTTCTACGTCAGCGGGCTGAGCTTGGCGGCCCGGGCCTCTGCGTAGAGTCGTTCGTAGGTTTCGCTCTCCAGGCTAGGCGCGTGTGCCTGGAGCACGTAGTTGCGCGCCCGCTTGCCCCAGGTCAGACGCTCGGCGCTCTCGAGGCACTCCTGCATCGCGTCGGGCAACTGGTCCAGATCATGAGTGTCGAGCAGTGCGCCGGTGACGCCGTGCTCGATGATGTCGATGTGCCCACCCACTCGGGTTGCGAGTACGGGACGCGCGGCGGCCATCGCCTCCAAGGCCGCGTTGGGCGTGCCCTCGAAGAGCGACGGAAAGACCACCAAGTCGCACAGCGCGAGCAGGCGACACAGGCGCTTTGGACTCCCCGAGTACTCGAGCAGCTTGATGCGCGCGGCAGCGTCGGGAGCGGTGGCTTCGAATGCGGCGTAGGCCCGCTGGGCATCGCGCCGCACACCGCCGATCAGCAGCAGATGCAGCGGCGCCCCTCGACTCAGCTCGGCGAAGGCGGGCAGCAAGAAGCGCATGCCCTTCTTCTCTCGCAGCTCACCTACGAACCCGAGCACCTTCGCCCCTGGCTCCAGGTCGAGGGCCGCGCGCAGGCTGTTGTCAGGCTCTTCGGGCTTGAACACCCGTGCGTCGACGGAGTTCGTGACGTGATTCACCGAGCGGTTGAACGCGCGCCCGGCCTTCATGCAAATCTCCCGTGAGACGCCGCTGACCAGCGTGGCGTTCTCCACGGCGTGTTTGAGTAGATGAAATTGATCCGTGCGGAAGAGACCCCGGTCGACGTCATTACCGCGCAGGCTGAGTAAGGAGGCGACCCCTGCTAGCTGTGCTGCGAGCACTCCAGCGTAGCCCGCATCGCTCCCATAGATCGCGTGGACCAGATCCGCGTCGCTGCGCTGGAGCACGCTACTGCCATGCTCGACCAGTGCCATCAGGTCGCGTTCCAGATCTCCCTGGCGCCCGACATGATGCTCGAACACGCACTGCTTTTCGCTGCGTCCTTGATCCTCGCTGCTCGGTTCCTCGCTGCTGTCCAGCGCTTCGCCGCGGCCGTGCCTCTCACGGGTGACGCAGCCCCCGGGCGGCGCGTGCTTCGACCAACACACGAGGTGCACTTCCTCGCCGCGCGCCGCCGCTTGTTGCGCGATCCGCCAGGTGGCATTGGCGACGCCCCCATGTTCTCCCGGAGCATGAGGAGCAAAGAACACCACCTTGGAAGCGCGCGTCATGGCGAAGCGAGGCTACTCACCCCCAAACCACGCGGCTATTGAAAGATACGAGACTCCTCGTGATGATGCGTGGGATGTCACGCTGGCTCCGGACTACGCTGCTCTTGGTTGTGCTCGGTATCGCGCTGCTCGCCTGCAAGAAGAGCGAGTCGAACGGTAACGCACCTCAGACGACCGCGGTGCCGAGTGGCCCCATCAGCGTGTCTGGTGGGCTCGACATCACCATCCAGACTACCGGTAGCGCGAGCGTCAGTGGGGTTGCCCTCGAGTTCACTCAAGTGGGCACCAACCTCGAGGTGAAGAAGGGCGGCGCACGTATCGCCAAGTTCACCAGGGAGGCGGACCGCATCAAACTGCGTGGAGCTGACGGGGAAACGGTCACCCACAAGTTGAAGTTCAAGTCAGATGGCAAGCTCGAGCTAGAAGACGCCGGCGGTGGCCGCCTCTACATCGCGAAGCCCAAGGACTACGGCTACAAGGTCAGCGACGCGAGCGACACGCCCGTCGTTTCCGTGAAGCAAAAAGACTCGCGGGTCGAAGCGAAGAAGGAGAGCGGCGAGGAAGTGTTCCGCGTCGAAGGTCTGTCCCCCAAAGCGGCCAGCGTGCTCGGCTTCGAGAAGCTCGACCCCGAGCTGCGCGCGGCGCTAGCCTTCTTCGTGCAGAAGAGCGGGCTCTGACTCTGTTGCGTGGGACGAACATATCCGTGAGGCAACAATGAGGTAGTTGTCGAGTGGCGTGCCCTCGGAGGCATCTGTCAGCTCGCAGCTGAGCCCCAGCGCCTCGAGGCGTTCACGAAGCTCGGCTGGATCAACGAAGCGGAACTCGTCTGCGCGATTCATGCGCAGGGTTCGCCCCATGCGTTCCGCAAAGCGCGTCAGCGCGGAGCTTGGCCGAGCCGCTGGTGATGCCTCGCGGATCATCAGTTGACCGCCCGCTGGCAGCGCCCGCGTGATGCGTTCGAGGAGGCGCTGCTGCGCGTCCTCAGGCAAGTAGTGCAAGACGTCGAGCACGAGGAAGCTGTCCCCGCTGAGCGGCGGCGGAGCGGCGAGGTCAGCGACGGAGAACTGGACGTTCGGCGCGCCTGCTGCGGCCCGCTTCGCGACTTCGATCTTCTCGGCGTCGAAGTCGTAGCCCGTGACCCGCTCGGCAACTCCCAGCTCCAGCAAGAGCAGCGCAAACTGTCCGCGACCGCAACCTAGATCCACGAGGTGCCCAAGCTCCTTCAGCGCTTGTGCCTGAGCCGTGAGTGGATCGAAGCGCAGCTTGCCGCGCACGTAGTAGCGATGTTTGGGGAGAGCGGAAGCGTAGCGCGCAACAGTGCGTTGAATGGCTGCATCGAGCTCGGGACCGTGGGAGCGCTGCCGCTCCACCAGCTTGAAGGCGATAGCAGCGAACACCAGTGCGAGACCGAGCCCTACGAGCGGCGCGCCAACAGCCAGCTCCGAAGCGAAGCGGGCGGCGATCTCCGCTAGCGGGCGCGTTCGATCCAGCTCCGCCGCTGCGCCATGTAGCAAGCGGCTCCCTAGCTCCACCTCCGCGATCAGGAGGAAGGGTGCGAAGAACGGGTTCGAGATGTTTGCCGCGAGGTAACACGTCACGAGGTCGAGGCGCAGGGGCAAGCAAACCAGCGCACATAGCGGCAGATGCAGCCCGTACAGCGGCAGGCAACCGATGAACACACCAACCCCGACGGACAGAGCGGCGCGCGCAGGCGTCAGCGTGCCGCCGCGCAGGCGCCGATAGAGGCGCTTGGCGCCAACTCGCAGGCCGCTATTCCGCGCGGATTTAGGGGCGGCTGACGGAGGACTCAAGCTTTGGAGTCGCGCGCGCTGTAGCCCTTGGCGATGCGCAGGTACATTTGAGCTGACTTGTTTTCCGGGTCGGCGGCCAGCACCTTGTCGAGCTCTGCGATGGCTTGAGTCTCTTCACCCGTCGTGAGCATGAGCACCGCGAGCATCAGCCGCGCCTGGTGGTAGCTTGGGTTCGCTTGGAGCGCGGCCTCGAATTCTTCCCGCGCGCGGTCGGTCTTCGTGGCGTCGCGATACAGCACTCCGAGGCGCGTCCGCAGATCCGCGAAGCGAGGACACAGCGCCACGGCGCGCTCGAGCTCCAGGGTGGCCTCTTCGGGCATGCCGGCGTCGAGGTAGGCCTGGCTCACGTCGGCGTGCATGTTCGCGATTTTTCCACGTACGAATGAGTCGGGCTGGGCTCGGCCGCTCACGTCACGCGTGCGCACGCTGCCGTAGATCCCCCGCGCCTTGTCGTATTTCCCGAGGTCGTTGTAGGTGACCATCAGGTTGAGCTGGGCTTCGGTGTAGCGAGGGTTGATCGACACCGCGGTCTCGAACTGGCGTTCTGCCTCACTGAAATGGCCGCGGCTGTGAGCAATGACTCCCAGCATGTTGTGGACGTCCGCGAAGGCGTGGGCCTGCTCTGCCACCTGCTTGAGCAAGTACTCCGCCTGGTCGTACTCGCGGTTGGCGTAGTGCTCACGCCCGAGCAGGAGGATCTGCTTGAGATGGTCGTCCATAGAAGATCAGTGTCGACCAAACTTGACCCTTAAACAATCGCGCTGGCCATCCGCCTCGAGTGCTTGACGCAAGTTCAGTGTTTGTAGCGCGTGCTCGCTTGCTCCGGTTCAGAGCCGCTGCTAAGTCGCCAGCCGTGTCGTCGCAGCCAGGTGGACCTCGACTAGTCGGCCGTGTCGTCGACCCGCTGGTGGGCGACCCCGGCGAGACAGAACCAGTCTTTTCGGCTGCCGAAGCCGACGCGGCGCCCGCTTCGCGCGCGTCGGAGTCGACGCAAGCCTCGCCGAGTCGCGTCTCCGATGGTCCGCCCGCCGAGACCCGTCAGGTGTCGCTGCCACCCATCGACTTGCCGCCGGCGCCCCGCTCGGTGCCCACAGACGTCGTTGAAGTGGCCGCACCCGCCGCTCCGGATTTCGGGGGTGAGGAAGAACCTCACGGAAACGAGGAGTCGCTGGGCGAGCTGGACGCGGACATCCCAGAGCCCACGCCAACCCCCGTTGCTCGCGGTGGTGCCATGCGAGAGCTGCTGCTCGCCAAGGTGCGCGAAGCGGATCCGGACCGCGCGCGCCAGCTCGAGCTAGAGTCTCAAGACGGCGGCCTAGACGAAATTGGGCGCGACTTCTCGCCCCCGACCAACCCGCTGGAGCGCGAGCTCGATGAAATTGGGGTGGATGGACCGAGCAGCCGCTCCTTGCCGGCGATCGTTCGCTCCAAGCCCGGTGTGTCCCCGACCTGGCTCGCGGTGTTCGCCACAGGGTTCGGCGTTGCCATCGTAGCCGCGCTGATCTTCGTCTTGATCCACGTCGCGCCACGCAAGTTCCCGAGCGACGTCGAGCCGGCAGCAGCGCTGCTGGACGCCGGGCCTGAGGCGGTCGCTGCTCAAGAGGCCGAGCCCGAGCGACCGAAGCGGGTGAAGCTGCCTGGGCCCTGGCGCATCGCCGATGACAAGGACAAGCCGGGGATGAAGGTGATCGATGGCGAAATTGGCCGCGATCCTTTTCTCAAGGCGATCCAGGACGCAGGCCTCGAGAAGGCTCAGGCGTACCGCGCGCTCACCGCGCTCAAAGATCTGCGCGACCTCGAGAAGTGCGATCGCAGCGACCGCTTCATTGCCCTGGTGGAGCGCGGCAGCAACCGGCTCAAAGCCTTCGAGTACGAGGTCAGCAAAGAAGAGGTCTACCAGGCGAAGGAAGACAGCGCTGGTCTGCTGCGTGGCAGCAAGCTCGATCTCAAGGTGGATCGCGCCCAGGTGAAGGGAGCGATCCGCATCAGCGGGGCTGGGCTCGATGAGGACGCGAAGAACGCTGGGCTCGAAGCGGGCCTCGCAAGCGTGGTGTCCAAGGCGCTCAAGGGGCAAATGTCCATCGAGCAGTTCAACAAGGGCGACGTGTTGAAGGTGGTCGCCCAAGAGGTCACCGTGCTCGGTGAGTTCGCGCGCTATGCGGGGGTTGAAGCGCTCGAATATATTCCTCAAGGAAATCCTGACAAGGCGGTCCGCATCTACTACTTCCGCGGTAGCCGCTCCAAGGGCTACTTCGACGAGAAGGGGCGCTCCCCGGGCGAGGGGTTCTGGCGGCGCCCGATCCCCGGCGCACCAGTCACGTCGAACTTCAACCCCAATCGCCTACATCCGGTGCTCAAGAAGCGCATGCCGCACACCGGAACAGACTTCGGGGCGGGGACGGGCACGCCGATCCGCGCCAGCTCATATGGCACCGTGAAGTTCATTGGTGTTGCGGGTCGCGCCGGCAACCTGGTGATGATCAAGCACGACAACGACTACGAGACGGGCTACGCGCACATGTCGCGCTTCGCTCAAGGACTCAAGGTTGGGGATCGTGTGGAGCGAGAGCAGGTCATCGGCTACGTCGGCTCGACGGGTAGCGCGACGGGGCCTCACTTGCACTTCATCTGCAAGCACAACGGCAAGTTCGTCGACGCGATGAAGACGCTCAAGTTCGACGCGCTGCACGTGCTCCCAAGCGGTGAGCGCGGTGAGTTCGAACAGTTCAAGAAGCCGTACGACGCGCTCTTCGCCGAGATCAAGCTGCCCGCCGCGCTCGCGGAGCCGGAAGCTGAAGCTCCCGCCGCCGCCGCGACCAGTGAAGGCGCCGACGAAAGCGATGATCCCGGTGACGACGGGAGTGGTTCATCGGGGCTGCCAGAGTCTGACGTGATGATCAAGCCGACCGCCGCGCCCGCGGCGTCCGGAGGTCAGCGGGGCGTCGACCTGAGTAAGGCGGTGAACATGAGCGACGAGGATTTGCTCAAGGCCCAGCCCGCCACCGACGACGGCGAAGTCGAGTAGTGGGGCTCAGCGCCAGGTGAGGCGCATGCGGCACCCAGGGTTTCCCGAAGCGCGACAGCTCAATTCCAAGATTTCCACGCGAGTATTCTCGCTGAAGCTGAACACGCCTTCGAGCCAGCCTTTCACGCTCAGGCAATGGGCGCGATGGGGGAGCGGCATCTCTTCGATGGTTAGCTCCGCTTCGTTTTCGCGCGAGCTCTTACCCAACACGCGCCCGGAGTCGTAGTGGCGGTGCCAAAGCCCGGAGGCGATCTCCAGGAACTGGGTCACATCCATCCCTCGCTGGAACATCGACTTCCACACGCCCGAGGTGTGCTCGGCGGAGTAGCGCCCCATCTGTAGGATCAGCCCGTGGTCTCCACGACCGAACAAGCGATCGATCAGCACGCATAGCTCGATGAAGTGATCGAAGCTGACCCAGCCATCAGACGGATCGGCGACCGTGAGCACTTGCCGCAGACGCTCGCTCGCGTGCTCGAGCAAACGCGCGTGGCCGGCGTCCCCGTAGCGCTCCTTGACGAACGCTTCGCGGACACGGAGGGTTGATGCTTGAGCGCGCCCATGGAGCGCCCAAGAACTCGAACTCTGGCTCGGGCTCACCCACGGGATCTTAGCCGCAGCCGAACGCCTCTTGGGCACACAATTCGGTCGCACGTCCCGCGATTTCATCCGGGGACCGTGGGATCGCTGCTTCCCCTTGGCAGCCGCCGGGTGGAGGGCTAGCTACCAAGGGTGACTCGAACCCTCCGCGGCGTGTGGCTTGGGCGACGCACTTACGGCGCTGTACACGAGCTCCAACAACAACTCCTGGCTGCCCGTCAGCAGCAGCTGATCGGAGACACCGTCCTGCTGCTTGAGCACGAGCCGGTTATCACTTTGGGACGCGGCGCCAAACTCGAACACGTCTTGCTCTCGAAGTCGCTGCTCACAGAGCGGGGCATCGAACTCTTCGAGGTTGGCCGTGGGGGTGACGTCACGCTCCATGCTCCGGGCCAACTCGTCGGCTATCCGATCATCAGCCTGGCTCCAGATCGCCAAGATATCCGGCGTTACGTCGGCGATTTGACGAAGACCATGGGCGACTTGGTCGCGGCCCACGGAATAGGCGCCGGAGCGATCCCCAACGCTCCCGAGTTCATTGGGCTATGGGTGGATGCCGCCGCGCCTGCCCGCTGGCCCGGCCCCGAGGAGGCGCGCCGCCTGCTGAAGATCGGCGCCATCGGTGTGCGGGTCTCGCGCTGGGTTACGATGCATGGCTTTGCGCTGAACCTGACCACGGATCTTAGCCTGTTTCAGCTGATTGTGCCGTGCGGAATCACGAAGTACGGTGTCGCGTCGGTGGAGAGCCTGACCGGCGTCTGCGTCGACGCAGCCAGCGCCTCGAAGCAGGCCTTGGAGAGCCTTTGCGGACGCCTCGACGCCAGCGGGACGTGGGAGGACGCAGCGAGCCTGTCGCTCCCGGAGCTCCACCGCGAGCTCGGATTGCAGCACCTGGATGAGCTGACCGACGCCCCGTGATGCGCTTGCGCGGCGAAAAAATCACCTTCCCATTCCACGACGTCAGTGCCAGAAGCACGCCTGATGGCGATCTCTGAGAGCAGACGCGCAGCGGAGAAGCCCGCCGATCGCGCCCCGGAGCATGCCTCGGAGATCGGGGAAGTGAGCGCCGCGCCGCCTCCGCGCAAGCCAACCTCGCGCCAAGAGGTCCTTCTGCGGGCGCTGCTCGTCTTCGTCTTGCTCTATCTGTTTCTGGTGGGCATCGGCGGCCTCAGCGATGGCTTCAAGGGCCTTGGCAAGCACGCGCTGGACTCGGTTTTTTCCGCCACCTCGAACCCCTTCATTGCGCTGACCATCGGCATCCTGGCGACGACTCTGGTGCAGAGCTCGAGCGTCACTACTTCGATGGTGGTGGCCCTGGTTGCAGCGCCCAACTCGCCACTCCCCCTCGCCAACGCGATCCCGATCATCATGGGAGCCAATATTGGCACTACGGTGACGAATACGCTCGTTTCCCTGGGGCACGCCGGGCGTAAGGACGAGTTTCGGCGCGCCTTCGCCGCTGCCACCTGCCACGACTTCTTCAATTTCTTGGCGGTGGCTGTCCTGCTCCCCCTCGAGCTAGCCACCGGCTACCTCGCGAAGGTGAGCGGTCTCTTCGTTGGCTTGGTGGGCGGCGGTGGCGGTGCCAAACCGCCGAACCCCATCAAGCAGGCGGTCCACTACGGCTTGGAACCGCTGCACAAGGCGATCGACGCGCTCGTCCCGAGCCAGAAGGTCGCAGCGGTGGTGCTGCTCGTCGTCAGCGCGGTCCTGATTTTCGTTTCGCTGTTCCTGCTGGTGAAGACCCTCCGCGCACTCACGGGGACGCGTCTACAGACATACGTGGCTCGGGCACTCGACACCAACGCGTACGTGGGCATCATCGTTGGCGTGCTGGTGACCGTCATGGTGCAGTCTAGCTCGATCACGACGAGCGTCATGGTGCCCTTGGCTGGTGCTGGAATTGTTACCGTGCGGCAAGTGTTTCCGGTTACGCTCGGTGCGAACATTGGGACGACCATCACGGCGCTGCTCGCGTCGATGGCGCTGCCTCCGGAGACCGCTCAGCTCGGCGTGCAAATCGCCCTGGTGCACCTGCTGTTCAACCTGACCGGGCTCCTGATGGTGTACCCGTTGCGCTTCACTCGCGAAATCCCGGTGCGTGCAGCGGAGAAGCTCGCAGATTTGGCAGTGCGCAGCCGGGCCTTGGCTTTCGGCTACGTTGTGGTGTTGTTTTATGGCCTCCCGGCTGGCTTGATTTGGGTCACGAGGGGCTTCTGAGGCGACCTGTGCGAAGCATGGGGCGCATCAGCGATGGAAGAAGGGACTACTCGTCGTGAGTTTGCTGAGGCAGCTGTTGAATGTGTTTCGTGGGCCGAGCGCGCTCGAGGCCGCCACCGAAGACTTCTCACGCATGCTTGAGCTAGCGCTGTCTATGGTCGAGCGCGCGAGCGAGGATTTCTTCGGGCCTGCCCTCTCCCCTCCTGAACGCACGCGGTTCTACGAGCAGGACGTGCGTGTGAATCAATACGAGCGCCAGGTGCGCAAGCTCGTGATTGCACACCTCAGCGGAGCGGGGGCAGCAGACGTGCCCTACGGCCTGCTCTTGATGAGCCTGGTGAAAGACGTCGAGCGTCTTGGGGACTACGCGAAGAACCTGATCGAGGTGCCGGAGCTCCGTCGGGATGATTTCCCTGAGGATTCAAACTACCAGGAGCTGCTCGAGATCAAGCGCAGCGTGGTGGCGCTCGCAACCGAAGTCGGTCCTGTCTACGCGAACAGCGATCATGCTCGCGCCAGGGATCTCACCGTCGAGGGTAGAAGCATCGCGAAGCGTTGCGATCAGCTGGTGGTGCGTGTCGCCGCTGGAGACTACCCAGCGAACATCGCGATCGCGCTCACCCTTGGAGCGCGCTTCTTCAAGCGGGTGGAAATGCACCTGCTGAACGTGCTGAGCAGCGTGCTGATGCCACTGCACAAGCTTGACTATTTCGACGAGGACGTCGCGCCCAGCAAGCGCTGATGCTCCGTGCTGGCTTGGCCAGCGTTACCTCGAGGATACGTCAGCCTGGCTCGCAGCTGCAGAAAGCGGGCGCCGCCCGCTAGAGTTTCTGTTGTAAGCGTTTGGTGAGGCGACCGATTGCGCGGGTGTGCAGCCTGCTCGCCCAACTCTTCGAGAGCCCGAGCTCCGCGGCGACGTGGTCGAAGCGCTCCCCCTCGAAGTAGTGGCGCTGCACTAGCTCCCGTTCTTGCTCCGGGAGCTCGGCGATGCCCTCTTGGATCAGCTGCAGGAGCTGAGCGCGCTCCAGCTGCTCGTCAGCAGGGGCGTCGAGGGAGAGGTGGTCGGGGCCGTCTTCACCGGGCACTGTCTGACTGACGATTCCCGTGGCCATGGCGGTTGCCATGTTCGCCAAGTGATCATTCAAGGCCCGCTCTGCGTCGGCGCGCGCGCTACCCGGCGGCGCACCCCCTTGTAGATCCTCGACCACACCTTCACTGACGCGGCCTGCAGCTTCCAGGGCGCGGAGCCGCTCGTGGACTCTGCGGGGCAGATGCGCGAGGCTGCGAAGACCATCGATGACGGAACCGCGCACGCGGTAGCTGGCGAACGCGCGAAACGGAACTCCGCGTTCTGGGTCGTAGCGCCTCGCCGCGTCCAGTAGGCCCTCCCTGGCGAAGCTCAAGAGTTCATCCAAGGCGGCGTTCGGCACGCCTCTCCCGACGTGTCGGGCGATGATCTCGCACAAGTCCAAGTGGTCATGGAATCGAGCGAGCGCTTCCGGTGAGTCCGGGGTCGTCACAACAGCCAACCTGGCAAAGCGAATCGAAGATCTGCGGGAGAACGAACCACGGCGCATTCTGCATTTGCCGTGGAGCCCCCCCCACGCTGCGCGGGGGCCGGCTGGTGACCTCGACGAGCGAAGTCGTGAGCCGCTGGGGCGTTTGTGGACACTAGCGCAGCTTGCGGTGACATCGCGACTGAGAATCGCCCCGGCGCGGGGCTGCTGGCGGAGTGCTGTGAAGCATCCTCCGCTCGCGCCCCTTCGCTCTGCAGGCGAAAGACCGGGGCTGGGACGCTGCATCCTTGCGCGGCTCGCGGCGGTGCGTGGGGTGCTGGCTGTGCTGGGGTGGGTTGGGGAGTCATCGGGGAAACTCGGGCACGCATCGTTGAGCTGCGCGTGCCATAGTCAGAGGATGAGCAGGTGGGGACGATACGCCGCAGCCTATGTCGGGCTGGCCCTGCTCGCGTTGGTTATCGGTGCTTGGCGTGGTGAGTCCTTGTTCACCCTTCCAGTGGCTTGGCTAACGATTGCTCCCTCCCATACCTGGAGCGCAGGCGCTGGGCTGGGCGTCGGATTGCTGGTGGTCGTACTCACCCGAGTGTGCGTGGTGCGTTTTGAATGGGCGCGGCAGCTGCACCGGGATCTGCGTCCCGTTGCGCGGGGATTGAGCCCGGTCGGTCTGCTGGCGCTCGCTGTGCTCAGTTCCTTGGGTGAGGAGTTGCTGTTTCGCGGGGCGCTGCAGCCGTTGGCTGGGGTTTGGCTACAAGCGCTGATTTTCGGCTTGGTGCACTACGTTCCTGGTCCGAGCCGTTGGGTATGGGCGGGTTGGGCAGCCGCCATTGGATTGATTCTGGGGTTGGTCTACGCCGCCACGGGGAGCTTGCTAGGGCCCCTGCTCGCCCATGGCTTGATCAACGCGGTCAACCTGCGCTTCTTGAAGCATCACGATCCCGATCCTCGCCCCCGCAACTTGGGCGGGCTATTGGGCCAACGTAGCTGATTTAAATTTCCTTGGGGAATTGTGGTTCATCCGCGCCTCGCGCGGGTGAATTGCTTGCAGGTGGGTCATTCAGCCGTTGCTTTGCAGGGTCGTCTTCACGGCGCTGCCGGCGCGGTCCACCAGCTTTCCGGCGAGGTCCACGGCTTCGCTGTAGCGATAGATGCCAGCTTGGAGCGCGATCAAGTCGCCCGCGGCCAGGCCTCCCATCTGCGCGCCGTTCAAGGCCCGCTTGACCGTCTTTTCCCCGCGATCGATTTCGCCCCCGAGGGCGCTGAGCGCTTGCTTGAAGCGACTCTCGACGTGTTCGGGCTCAGCTGACGCTGAAGGTGCCGACGCGGTGGCGGGGGGAGGGCTCGGGGCTCCAGTTCCGATTTCCATGGCTAGCTGTCGACCAGGACTCGGGTTGGTTGCGTGCTTTGTGGGTAAGATGCCAGCTTGCCCCGTGACCGAAGCGGGCTATTGAGAGGACGTGGAGCAGATCGAGCGCATCCTGGTTGCGATGAGCGGTGGCGTCGATTCGTCGGTCGCCGCTGCCCGCTTGGTCGCTGCGGGGCACGATGTCGTTGGGGTCACGCTGCATCTCTGGGACTATCCAGACGACGGTCAGGTCAAAGGGCGCTGCTGCGCACCGGAAGACGTCCACGACGCTCGCCGAGTCTGCGACGCGCTGAGCATTCCCTACTTCGCCTTCGATCGTCGCGAGCTATTCCAGCGCGAAGTCGTGGGGCCCTTCGTTGATGCCTATCTCGAGGGGGAAACGCCGAGCCCATGCGTGCGCTGCAATCGCGGAGTCAAGCTGCGGGAGCTGTTGCAACTGGCGGATCGCCTGGGAGCGAGCCACGTCGCGACCGGGCACTACGCGCGCATTCGGGAGCACGCCGGGCGTCCGGCGCTTTTTCGCGCACGGGATTTGGCCAAGGACCAGAGCTACTTCCTGCACATGCTGGACGCGGCGACGCTGGGCCGCTTGATGTTTCCTCTGGGTGACGCCACCAAGGCGGAAATCCGCGCCGAGGCCGAGACGCTGGCTCTGCCTGGAGCAACCAAGGGCGAGAGCCAAGAGCTGTGCTTCGTTCCTCGAGGGCGCTACGACGCACTGGTCAGCTCACGTGCCGGGGATCGCGTCACCAAGGGCCAGCTGGTGGATCAGGGGGGGAGGGTGCTCGCTGAGCACGACGGCATCCACCGCTTCACAGTGGGCCAGCGCAAGAACCTGGGAGTTGCCGCGGGGAAACGTTTGTACGTCGTGCGAGTAGACCGCGGGGGTACGGTCGAACTCGGGCCCCGGGAGCAACTCCTCGCCGATCGCGCCAAGCTCGCCGAGGTCGCACTGGCGACGGGGCAAGCCGCGCCCTTCGACTGCCAAGCCGTGGTCCGCTACCGCGGAACACCTCAGCCCGCCAAGCTCGCAAACCGGCTCGGGGAGTTTCAGCTCGAGTTCGCGGAGCCCCTGCACGCTATCGTGCCGGGACAAGTTGCGGTGATGTACGACGGGGATCGAGTGCTTGGGGGTGGTACCATCCAGAGGAGCTGGCTCCACAGCTCCGAGCAGGAGCCGAAAGTCGCTAGCCCACCTGCACGCCCAGAGCCGCAGCCATGACCCCTCACCCCCAAACCCAAAGCATGCGAAACCTGCGACGGCGCCTGAGGCCTTGGCTAAGGAGCTCCGGCGCTGCGCTGTTGCTGCTCGGTCTCCTGGGGGGCGCGTGCAGCACCGCCGAAGGCGAGGGCGAAGTAAAGAGCGACCGGCTCTTCATCGAGGGCTGTTGGAACGGCAGCTATGATTTGAAGCCCAGCTTTTTCGCTGCGAACCCCTACCGCGACACGATGCTCATCCGCATCCAGCGTGGGGAAGACATCGAGGAGCTGAGCGACGGGTTGATCGTGATGGTCAATAACGTGGACGGGATCCGCAAGGGCTTGCTCGGAACCTCGATTCCCGTGGGGCTGCCGTCGGGAGTGCAACCGGTTGGGACTCCAATCCGCGAACTCGAGGAGCCGCTGGTCAGCCTCAGCCTGTACCTGCACCAAACGTGTCACGAGCAGAACGGCACGTTGCACGCGGTAGATGGCACGATCACCTTCAGCGATCTGTTCAGCGGCGATCCAAACGAGACGAACGGCGACGATCGGCTCACGGATGCGGAGTTTGACGCGACCTTCGTCGACCCACGAGATGCCACGGCGGATGGCAGTTATCCGGCGGGGCGCACCAGCCGTGTGACGGGACGGTTTCGCTTCTTCTTCCAGCGCGGTCAGCCAGCGCAGCCGTTTCCATAAGCGCTCGCTACTCCGCGACAACGCGCCGCGCAATCCATGCCGAGCGGCGGAGCGGTGAGCTTGATCAAGGCACGCCACCTTGCCCAGAAGCGGGATTGAAGCTTGGCAAGCCGCGCTTCTGCAGACGACAATTCGGTGTTCGTTCGCGGCAGTCACCAGCTGGTCGCCAACCGCTCGGTGTGCGCGGCGGCTTGTTCAAAGCATGGTGGCGACGCAGCCGTGAGTGCGCGCCCTCCAACTCCAGCTACTGGCTTCATCCGTCTGTTTGGCGCAGGCGGAAGTATACGCTCCCGCCGCCTTGATCGTCGGGTGTCTGACCGATACGATTTCTCAAACGGTTTCCTATGTATCCGCGCTTCCTCTTCATCGCCTTGTTCGCGTTTGCTCTGAGCCTGTTTGGTTCGACGGCATTCGCTGCCCCGAAGTCCTTTGGCAAAGCTGACGCGGCTTGGCACCGCGGCGAACTCGAGGAGGCTCAAAAGCTCTACCAAGAGGCGCTCGACGCGGGTGGGCTCGAGCCTGAAGAGGTCGTCATCGCCTACAGCCGAATTGGCACCGTGAAGGCGGCGTTGAAGGACAAGGCCGGTGCCTTGAGCGACTTCCGCGTGGCGTCCGTCGTCGATCCAAACTTCGAGCTGCCCGCAGACAGCGGTCCCGTCGCACGCAAGCTCTACGCGCAGGCGAAGTCGGAGGCGGGTGAGCAAGGCGAAAAGCTCAGCCTCAACATCAGCGCGCCCGAGGAGATCCCCGCCAACCAAGCGTTTGTCATCGAGACAGAAATTCCGGAGGGATTTTCCGTCTTCGTCACCCGAGTCGTGGTGACCATCGAAGACACGCTGACTGGCAAGAAGTGGCGCAAGAAGCTCGATTCATCCGGCAAGCTCACCTTCAAGTTTCCGCCCAAGGTTGCGGAGCGTGGCGCGCGTCTGAAGGTTCGAGTCGCGGGGATGGACAGCAAGGACAACGCGTGGGTCGCCGAGAGCCTGAAGATCAAGGTCGAAGGGGAGCGCTCGACCGGCGCGGCGCCTGCCAGCGGAAGCTGGGGCAAAGAGGATCCCTTCGCGAACAAGAAGAAGGACAAGAAGAAGGACGAGGGAGGCATCTTCTCAGGGCCCGTGCCCTGGATTGCCGGCGGCGTGGCCATCGTAGCGACCGCTGCGGTGGTGTTCTTTGCAACGCGGCCGTCCGATGATGTCAGCGTTGGAGCGCCGGCTTGGCAATGAGCCCTGGCCCTGCGCCTCGGCCTCCACGTGCGCCCCGGCTCTCCGGGTCGGAGAGTGACTCGCGTCTCGAATACAGTGAACCCTCGTTCCCCTCAGGTGGGACCTACTTTCTGGGGCGCTACCGCGTTGTCGATGAGATCGGCGTCGGTGGAATGGCCTCCGTGCATCTGGCGCGTGCAGATGGCCCTGGCGGCTTCCAAAAGTGGGTGGCTATCAAGCGCATCCACAAGCACCTGGCGGAAGACCAGACTTTCATCTCCATGTTTCTGGATGAGGCGCGCATTGCCGCGCGGATCACTCATCCAAACGTAGCTCAGGTCTTTGACCTTGGTACCCACCGCGACAGCTACTGGATCGCGATGGAGTACCTGCACGGCGAACCTCTGAGGGAGGTCATGCGCGTGCTCGATGAGGGGGGCGGCCCCGCAATGAGCCACGCGATGGTGGCGCGGATCGTGGCCGATGCCGCGGAGGGCCTCCACGCCGCCCACGAGTTGGCGGACAAGCACGGCAAAACGCTCGGTCTCGTCCACCGCGATGTGACGCCACACAACCTGTTCGTGACCTACGACGGGAGCGTAAAGGTCGTGGACTTTGGCGTTGCCAAGGTCACTGACCGCATGACCAAGACGCGCGCCGGGACCCTGAAGGGCAAGCTCGCCTACATGAGCCCGGAGCAGGTGCGGGGTGAGGATGTCGATCGGCGCACCGACGTATTCGCGCTGGGCGTCGTGATCTGGGAGATCACCACCGGGCGTCGTCTATTCCGCATGGATAACGATTTGGACACCCTCGAGCGTGTCCAGGCGTGCATCGTGCCGTCGCCATCGAGCATCGTCGCGAACTACCCGGTGGAGCTCGAGTCGATCGTCATGCGCGCGCTGGCGAAGGACAAGAACCGCCGTTTCCAGACGGCTCGTGAGCTCTCCCGAGCGCTGCAGCAGTACCTGATGAAGACGGGGCAGTTCATCGGCGCCGACGAAATCGGCGGCTACATGAAGCAGGTGCTCGCCGATCGCTACGAGAAGCGCGAGGCGCATCTCCAGTGGGCAGCAGAGGTCACTCAGACCATCAGCCTAGACAAGCTGGAGCGGCCCTCTGCTGGCAACTTGGACGAGGTGAGCCTGCTGACGCTGGAGAGCGACGTGCAGTCAGTGCCCGGCCAGCCGGGGCCCCTGAAGACATCCACTGCGCTCGCGAGCCCAGGCGCACGCTTGCCCCCGATCAGCGCAACTCCGGCTCCCTCAGATGTTTCCGCGCGGCGGCCCTCTCAACCCACGCGTCAGGCGATTCCCAGTTCCACTCCCGTATCGGGCCCCGCGTTTGCGGCGGCCAGTGCCATGCGCCCCTTTGGGGCGACTCAACCCCTCGCAGCACCTCGGCCAGCAGCTGGACGGCCGCCAACGGTGCCGCCTCCACAGGCACTTCCAGGCTACCCCTTGGAAGGGCCATCCTCTCAGCCCCAGCCAGATTCCGCCATGAACTCTCCGAAGCGCACTCAGCTAGGCCTTGGTGCTCCGCCTCCGCCGCCTCCGCGTCCGGCTCCAGCCAAGACACAGGTGATTCCCAGCTACTCGGCGCCGGCGCCACAGCCTCCCGTGCAGCACGCGGGCTTTCACAGCTACGATGAAGACGACGATGCGGTCACTCGCATCATGGACAGCCCGATGGACCTCAACGACGAGGACCTGAACACGGCGTCCATTTCGACTGCGGTCCACGTTCCGCCAAAGAGCTACCAGCCGGCGCCGCAGCCCGCCGCTCCCGTGGTCGTATCGGAACCGCCGCCGGCTCAGATGGCTCCCACCCCGGCGCCAGCGGCAGTGCAGCAGGCTGCTCCGCAGGTCATCTACTCGCAGCCGCCTCCGCAGAAGGACTCGCGCTCGTTGATGATCGCCGTCATCGCCGCGACGACGACGCTCGCAGCGTTGGCGCTCACGGCGCTCGTGGTGTTGAAGGTGCTTGAAAAGCCGGCGCCGGCGCCTGTGCCCACCGTCGCGACCGTGCAAGCTCCCACGGCGCCTACCACGCCGCCTCCTGTTGCGACGGCGGAGCCGGCTGCAACGGCAACAGCGACCGCCACCGCTACCGCCGCTCCTGAGGGCGAAACGTTGGACCCGACTTCTCTCCCCGAGGAAAAGAAGCCGGAGGCACCGACGGCCGCCGGAACGCCGACCTCGGCTCCCGCTCGGGTGCCTGGTCCGCTGCCGAAGAAGGAGGAGACGCCCGCGGCGTCCACCGCCCCCGGCTTCCTCACCGTGGTGTGTGACCCGGCTTGCGACAGCGTGAGCGCAAACGGCCGTAACCTGGGGCCCTCGCCCGTCGTGCGTGCCTCGCTTGCCCCAGGGAACTACGGGGTGTCCCTGCGACGCAAGGGCGCCGCGTCAAAGTCCATCAGCGTGAAGATCACGAGCGGGAAGACGACGGCACAACGCGTGAACATGGGATCTTGAACGACTCTTTGGGGCGAACCTGACCAACTGAGTCGCCGACTTGATATGGCCTCTTGAGCTGCGGTGCAGGCTGAGCCGACCGCAACTTTCAGCGAATACAGCGACATGAGAACTTATACTTTGAAGGGTGTGCGAGCTTTCGGTTGGATGTCGGGGGCAGTGTTTCTCCTCGGCAGTGGCCTGCTCGGCTCAGCGTGCTCCTCGCGCGACCTCGAGCTGGTCATGCACGACCTGTGCAATTTCCGTCAGCAGGGCACCGCCTACGCCGAATTCGCCGTTTTTGAATCGGAATGCCCCGGCAACACCTGTGGGGATGTAGAGGTCCAGCTCGCGGCCGGAGACACTACGGGTGCCGTGTTCCGCTCGGTTGTGGCCGAGGGCAACGGACTCCCTGAGGTTGGTACACTTTCTGCGCGGAAATATGCATTCGGCGTGATCCTCAAAGATGACACGTGCAAGCCCATCGCCACTGGCTGCACCTGCGCGAACCTCGATGACATCAAGAAAGTGGAGATCAACGTTGCTGCTTGGGCGAACTGCCCAGTGGACGGGCAGTGCTCAGAGGTCGATGCTTGCACGCCACTCAGAGCGAGCACCGCGTGTATCGCTCCCTCGACCTGCGTCGGGGGTCGCTGCGAAGGCGAGCCTGGCGACGGTGGCACCGGAGATTCCTCCACCGACGGCGGTGGGGGCGGCTGCAGCCTGAGCGTCGTGGCGAGCGGTGAACTCCCGGCCGCGGCAGCGGAGGATGCGAATCTGTCCGGTCCGGCGATCGTCGCGACCCCCAGCGGATTCGTGATTGGCTTCCGCGAGCAGAACCCCGCCACCACGACGCTTCAGCTGGTTTTACAGGGCGTGACAGACGCCGGCGCGCCCGCGTCGCCCAGCAAGATCCCGCTCTCCGCCTGCGCAGAGACCCCCAAGGACCCGGGGCTCGGGATCGCGTTTGGTGACGGAGGGGGTGTGCTCACCGCGAGCCTTCCAAACTGCACCGGCGGCGGCGCAGGCGCGGTGTTCGCGACCTTTGATGCCGGCGGCGCTTCCACGGGGAACAACTCCGTCTCGAACCCCGCGTTCTCCGAACTCACACTGGCGCGTAACCACTCTGCCAGTCCTGTCGCTGGGTCGGCCAATGATTTCGAGTTCGTGTATCGCGTGCTGACCACCAGTGGTGTCGTGGTGCAGAGCGCGACCCTCGAGGGGGCGGGTTTCAAAGGGGGCGTGAACACCTCGAACCTGTTCATGGCCGCCCCGGCCGGCTTCGCGGAAGTGAGCCGCACGGCAACGGTGCGTGGCCTGCTTGGCCAAATCCCCGATCGCGCAGCGGTGGTGCTCCAGGTTGGTGCACCCGAAGCCGCCACGCCAACGGAGATCGAGCTGCCCGACGCGACCTGGGGTGCGATCACTTCGTGGGACGACCGCGTGCTGGCGATGGTGCCCGAGGCTACAGGCATCCACTACCAGTTGACTGACGCGACTGGTGCAGACCTCGGTCAGGGCAGCGCCGGTAGTGGTTCCGTTCGTGGTGGTGACGTCGCCCAACTTGGGGATCGTGTGTTCTTCCTCACCGGTGCGTCAGAGAAGCTGACCATCATCCCGTACACCGGGGCGAACGCCACGCTCACCGCGGGGACAGCTGCTGTCTTTGACGGGACCGTGGGCAGCACCGACTTGACGGGCTTCGAAGGTGATTTGGTGAGCATGGCCGCCGCGCGTGGCTTGGTCGCGGTCGCCTGGATGACGCGCTCGAAGCTCAGCGCTGGTGAGCCGACCGGTGGCTGGGCGGTGCTGTCCTGCAGCGAGTGAGACGCCTATGACGGGGCTCCGGTGAAGACCCGCGTCGACCGCCGCCTGCTCGACGAAGCGGAGCGTTTCCAGCTCCGCTTCGCTTGTGAGTCGTGTTGCTACTTCGCACCAGCCGAGGACACTCGCTGCTGCGCGCTGGGCTATCCCAACGCCGAACATCTCGAGCAGCAGCGCGACGTGGGGTCGGAGTTGGTGTTCTGCAAGGAGTTCGAGCTGGCTTGACGGTTCGAAGCGCTGCGTTGTGTCTCGCTCTCACCCCCCAACCCTGATCAAGTTGGTTCAGGCGACCCTGAAGGACCTCGACCTGCGCGGGGCGAGGCTGCTGGTGGCGGTGAGTGGTGGCCCCGACTCGATGGCCCTGCTCCATGTGTTGGCGCTCTCGCAGCAGAAGCTTGGGCTTCGAGTTTGGGCGCATGGTGTGGACCACGGCCTGCGTGGTGAGGCTGGCGCCGAGCTCGACTTGGCGCAGGCGTTGGCGGAAGCGCACGGAGTCGCGTTCACGCGCTCTCGCATCTCGCTGCCCAAGGGAGGCAACCTCCAGGAGCGCGCTCGGGTGGCGCGCTACCGTGAGCTCGAAGCTGTGGCCCAGCACCACGAGGCCCTGGTGTGCACCGCGCACCACGCGGACGACCGGGCGGAGACGCTGCTACTGCGCTTGCTACGCGGCTCGGGCCCCGGCGGCCTCGCTGTGCTGCCTCCGAGAAGTGGCGATCGGGTACGACCGATGATCCGCGCCACACGCGGTGATGTACTCCGCCACGTCGAGCGCCACGCTCTCCAAGTCGCCAGTGATCCATCCAACGCGGATCCGCGATTCTTGCGCGTGCGGGTGAGGCGGGAGCTGCTGCCGCTGCTCGAGCAGCTATCCCCGGGCATCGTGGGGCATCTCACCGCGCTCGCGGATCAGCTCGGGGAGGAATCGGCGCTGCGGGGCGGCCTGAACCGGGCGCAAGTTCAAGCCTTGCAGCACGCGCTGATTCAGCAGCAACCCGTGGAGCTGGCGCTCAAGGGCGGACAAACACTGAAATTCGCACCCGAGAGCGCTTCAGGCACTGAACAGCCTTCGCGTGGGACGCGCGGCACGTTGTCGCTCAGACGCAGCAGCAAGTGACCGGCGAAACTCAGTGGCGTCGCCCGGCGTACTTGAAGAGCCGGGCATTTGCTCGGGATTTTTGCGTCTCTTAGGTCGACGGCATTGTGGGTCGTCAAGGGATGCACGAACGCCGGTTCGACATTAGGTAGAGAGGGACTCACTACGAGGGTGAAAAACCAACGCGAAACCATCGCCAGCGCATGCTCTCCCGGTTAAGAACCCGGACTGCCCGGGCCTCGGGTGCACTGCCGGCGTGGCGATGGCATGATGAAGCAAGTCATCACCGCTCGTAGGGAACGACCAACTACCGATTCATCTCGCGCCGCTTGGGCTCGAGCACGTCACTACTCACCATCGCATCGCAAGCCGCTGAGGAACAGTGAAGCAACCCCATAAGACCGTCCTCCTCTGGGTCGTCCTGATCGTCGCCTTCTTCGCGATTTGGCACTTCGTCGATAGCGACGGCCAGCATCGCAAGTCCGTCGCCTTCAGTGAGTTCATGGCGCTGGTGGAGGCACCTCCGGACAAGAAGCACGTCGAAGAAGTCGATATCAAGGATACGCGATATCGCTTCACCGTCGTCGAGCCCAACAACCCCAAGGGCGAAAAGAAGGAGACCATCGGACCGGCTGTCTCTGACGCCATCATGAAGCGCCTGCTGCGCAATGATGTGAAGGTCAACTACGAGCAGGAGGAGAGCAATCCAATCCTCACCACGATGCTCACCATCTTGCTACCGATGGTGATCCTGCTGGTGATGTTCTACCTCTTCATGCGTCAGCTGCAGGCCGGTGGAGGCAAGGCGATGAGCTTCGGCAAGAGCCGGGCGCGCTTGCTGAACGAGGCGCAGAACAAGGTCACTTTCGCCGACGTCGCGGGTGTGGACGAGGCGAAGGACGAGGTTGAGGAGCTGATCGCTTTCCTCAAGGATCCAAAGAAGTTCCAGAAGCTCGGCGGGCGCATCCCGAAGGGCGTCTTGATGATGGGGCCCCCCGGCACGGGTAAGACGCTGCTCGCTCGCGCCATCGCAGGTGAAGCCGGCGTGCCCTTCTTCAGCATCTCCGGCTCCGACTTCGTGGAGATGTTCGTGGGTGTCGGTGCGAGTCGCGTTCGCGACCTGTTCGAGCAAGGCAAGAAGCACGCGCCCTGCATCATCTTCATCGACGAGATCGACGCCGTCGGCCGTCATCGTGGCGCTGGCCTCGGTGGTGGACACGACGAGCGTGAGCAGACGTTGAACCAGCTCCTGGTGGAGATGGACGGCTTCGAGAGCAACGAAGGCGTGATCATCATCGCCGCCACGAACCGTCCCGACGTTCTCGACCCCGCGATCCTGCGTCCTGGTCGCTTCGACCGCCGCATCGTGGTGCCGCGCCCGGATATCCGCGGTCGTGAAGGCATCCTGGCTGTGCACACCAAGAAGGTGCCGCTGGGAGTCGACGTGGACCTGTCAATCTTGGCGGCGGGTACCCCGGGCTTCGTCGGAGCCGATCTCGAGAACCTGGTCAACGAGGCCGCTCTGCTTGCCGCGCGGCAAGACAAAGACTGCGTGTCGATGATCGACTTCGAGATGGCCAAGGACAAGGTCCTCATGGGCACCGAGCGCAAGTCGATGGTGATGAGCGAGACGGAGCGTCGCACGGCTGCGTGGCACGAGGCGGGTCACACCCTGGTGGGCATGCTCGTCGACGGCAACGACCCGGTGCACAAGGTCTCGATCATCCCCCGCGGCGCCGCCCTCGGCGTGACGATGTTCCTGCCTCAGGAAGACCGTCACCTGATGACGCGCAAGCAGACCCTGGCTCGCATCGCGATGGCCCTCGGTGGCCGCGTCGCGGAAGAGCTGGTCTTCACGGAGATCACCACCGGCGCTCAGGACGACATCAAGCGCGCCACCGGCATGGCTCGCGCCATGGTGTGTGAGCACGGCATGACGGACGCCCTTGGTCCCATCGCCTACGGTGAGCAGGAAGAGAGCATCTTCCTCGGCCGTGAGATGGCGTCGCGTCGCGACGACTACTCCGACGACACCGCTCGTCAAATCGACAAGGAACTGCGCAAGATCATCGAAGAGCAGTACTCATTGGCCAAGCGCACCTTGGAGGAAAACCGCGACGCGCTGGATCGCGTAGCCGAAGCCCTCCTGGAGCGTGAGACCTTGAGCTCTGAAGAGATCCGCTGCGCCATCAAGGGTGAGCCGCTACCTGAGCGAGCCAAGGTGCTGATCCCGCGCTGGACCGACAAGCGTCGCGAAAACAGCGAGAAGAAGCGCCCCGCCAGCATCTTCGGCGCACCCAAGCCTGCGCCGAGCACCTGACGGTAGCCTAGCGTGGTGCGCCTCGAAGGAAGGCGCGAGTGAAGAACCCCGCACTCCCCTCGGAGTCGCGGGGTTTGCTCTTTTGTCGCTCAGTCAATTGAGCGGCGTTCGCTCATTCGAGCGGCGTTCACTCTAATGGTGCGTTTCCGCGGGGTTTGGGGGTGAGGCGCACTGGTCTCAGTCAGCGTCTGCCGCAAGCCCCCGCGCCAGCTCGAGCAACGTGTCACGCTGGTTGAGCGCCGGTTCGTCCGTGACCCGCTCCAGCAAGGCGTCCAGGATGACGCCCAGCTGCTTGCTCGGCGGCAGCCCCAGCTCCTGCATCAAGTCCTTGCCGCCTATTGCCAGATCGCGAGTGCTCCAGATCATCCCGCACTGGAGCTCTTTTTCTACGCGGTAAATGAGACCGTTGAGCTGCGGTATGCGTTCTGGAGCGGTGGCGCTGAGGTCAGCGTTCACAAGCTCCCAAAGTTGCGGCAGGCATGGGTCAACCTGGCGCAGCCAGCGGCGCAGGCTCGCGGGGTCGTTCAGTGACTGGAAATCGATCACGTGGTGCCGCACAAGAGCCGCCACGCGTTCGCGCTCGGCGTTGGAGAAGCGCAGGCGCGCACACACGCTTTCCGCGATCTGGGCGCCTAGCTTCGCGTGCTCGCGAGCATCATCAGTAGCCAGAAGGCGCGGCTCGCCCACGTCGTGAAGCAGCGCCGCGGTGCGCAGGACCGGGTCTGCCGGGCAGGCGTCGAGCACCTGCATCAAATGCTGCCAGATCGGGCCGTCAAGCTCCGCGTGACCGCTCACGAAGTCGGCGCAGCTGAAGAGCTCCGGCACGCTGACTTCCAGCATTCCGTGGTCGAGCATGACCTGAAAGCCGCGGCTCGGCTTCGCCGTCTTGAGCGTCTTCATCCACTCGTCACGGATGCGTTCGGGGCTCACTTTGCGGTAGGTCGGCAGCGACGGACGCATCGCGGCTGCAGTGCTCTCTTCGAGTTCCATACCCAGAGACGCGACGAACCGCGCGGCGCGCAAGATGCGTAGACCATCTTCGTCAAAGCGCTCTTTCGCGACACCGACGGCGCGTAGGAGCTTCTGCTCCAGATCCAGGGCGCCGCCAAATGGATCGATCAGCTGCTCTTCCAGCGGATCGTAGGCGATGGCGTTTACCGTGAAGTCTCGTCGGGCCAAGTCCGCGCGGATATCATCTACGAAGTAGACTTCGTCTGGGCGGCGCCCGTCGCTGTAGGTGGTCTCTCCGCGCAAGGTCGTCACCTCGTAACCGACCCCGCTCAAGAGCACGGTGACGGTGCCGTGTTTGATGCCCGTGGGGATCACCTTGCGAAAGAGCTTCTGAACCTGCTCCGGTAGGGCGTCCGTGGCGATGTCCCAGTCGTTGCGAATCGACGCCGCCGAGGCATCCGAGGCGAGCAACAGATCACGCACACAGCCGCCGACCACCCAGGAGCGATGTCCAGCTCGCTTGAGCGTTTGGCAGAGCTTCAGCACATCGCTGGGAACCGCGTTCTTGAGAGCTTGGAGATCCACGATGGGCGCGCTTATAGCGCAGCAACCCCGTCTCCGCTCGAAAGCGCCTCAGTTCCAGGGATTGACGATGTCGCTTCCGCCGATTTGGGGCTTGGGCTTGGGCTTCGGTTGGGGCTTGGCTTCCGGCTTTGCCGTTGGCTTGGCTACCGGGCGCGCGTAGCCGACCGCCGCCTTGGCTTCTTTTTCCAGCTTGATCGACTGCTTCGTTTCCTTGCCGTCGAGCGCGAGCTTCTGGGTCTTGTAGCCTTCCGCGCGGATCTCGACGTCAACGGTGTCGCCTTCCGGCACCTTCAGCGAGACGGGGGATGCTCCCAGGTCTTCTTCTCCCCTGAAGACGTGTGCGTCCAGCGGCGCAACCGCGAGGATGACCTCGGTGGACTTCGGCTCCGCCGGTTTCTCTGCCACGGTTGCGGCGGCAGTGGCGACTGGAGTCTCCGTCTTCACGACTTCGGGTGCAGCGGTGGGCTGCGTCGCGGAGCTCGGTGGGCTCACTGCGAAAATCGTCCCGACGATTGCGATAGCTGCGACGACGCCAGCGACGCCAGCGTAGACCGGCCACTTCGAGCGCCCGCGGCGACCCGGGTCAGCCGGGACTGGCGCCGGCATGGCGCCCTTGTTGAAGTAGTCCGCGGGAACGTTGAAGCCACCCGAGCGCTGCATCATCTCCGGCACTGCCGTGGGGATATTGCCCGTCTCGAGGCGGTTCAGGTCCTCTACCAGATCGTTCATGTTCTGGTAGCGCTGTTCCGGCCGCTTGCTCAGGCACTTCAGGATGATGGCTTCCAGGCCTGGGGGGACCTCGTTGGGCTGCGGCACTAGGGCGCGTATCGGAACGGGCGCCTTGTACATGTGCTGCGTCAGGATGCCCATGAAGTTGTCGGCGTCGAACGGCACCTTGCCGCTCGCCATCTCGTACAAGATCACGCCCAGAGCGTAGATATCCACGCGATGGTCAACGGGCGCCCCGGCAGCCTGCTCGGGCGACATGTAGTGGGGCGTTCCGAACACAGAGCCCGCGCGGGTGATGCCGTGCTCGGCGGTGGAGACCTTCGCGATGCCGAAGTCGAGGATTTTGACGAAGTCCTTCTCCTTGCCGCGGTCGATCAAGAAGATGTTGTCTGGCTTCAGGTCGCGGTGGACGATCTCGACGTCGTGGGCAGCCGCCAGGCCCTCAGCCAGCTGACGACCGATGTGTACGATGCGCTGTATCCCCAGGGCAGCGCCACCGTCGATCAGGCTGGAGAGCGGTGTGCCTTCGAGGTATTCCATGACGAAATACGTCGAACCATCGGGGAGCTGACCAAAGTCGCTGATGTCGATGATGTGGGGGTTACCGATGGAGCTCGCGGCCTTGGCTTCGATCAGAAAGCGCTCGGTGACCTCGGCGTCCCGTGCCAGGTCGGCACGGAGGATCTTCATCGCGACCTTCTTGTCGATGATCTTGTGACGGCAGCGATACACCACGCCCATGCCGCCTTCGCCCAGGATCGCCTCGACTTTGTAGCGGTCGTCGATGGTGCACCCGAGGTAGGGATCCGGCTTCTTTCCGAGCTCCACTGCGGGCATATCCGGGATGGACGCCATGCTGCCTGGTGCGATCGTCGCGAGCTTCAGCCCGCCGGTATCCGCCCGCTTCGATTCCATCGGCGTGTCAGGGTAGGAGACGGCTCCCGCCGCTTCGCTCTCCATCGTCTTTTGGCGTTGTTCGCTCACGACCGGCTCCACTCTAATGAGGTGACACCCAAGAATCACCGACCAACTGTGCGCTCTCGCGGGCTCTAGCTGTTTCCATGCTGATTGGCTTCTACGCTTGAGCCGTGGCCTCGACCTACTGCGGCGAGGTGTTCCTCAATACCGAGGCGTATCCCCGAGAACTGCACTCCCGGCCGGTCGATGGGTGCAATATCCGTGCTCGCGTTCGTCTTGGCTTCGGTAAGTCTGGAGGCTGGCACCCGAAGATCCGTGGGGATTGAAACCATGCCTTGGTCGGTGGAGGGTTGCATTCGCGGCTGCCGGGGCTTTTCAGCGGGTTGCCTGGGCGTCACCCCGCCTTGGGGGAAGACACCGCCCGGGGGTTCAGTGTCAAAGCGAAGGACCCAAGCGGCACACTCCGGCAACCAGTGTCAGCCTCAGGTCGCGCAGTTCGGGTAGTGCTGGTTCACAGGCCACTGCACCGAACGCACGGGTCCGCAAAGCTTGCACACCCTGGAATTCAGAGTCGGGATGCAAGCGATTAGCCGCTCAAGCGTTGAGCCGATCGACGGCTCAGCTATAAGACCGGCGGCGTGCTGTCCAGTCGGGCGCGCGCCGAGAGACAGCATGGGATTCCCGCTTCAAATCGCGCTTCGATACATGGGCTCCAAGAAGCGCGCCTTCGTCTCGCTTGGCACTTCGCTAGCGATCCTGGGTGTTGCGCTCGGCACCGCCTGCCTGTCCATCGTGGTCAGCGTGACTGGCGGTTTCCGCTCCGAGTTCCGAGAGAAGGTGCTCGGCGTGAACGCGCACGTGCTTGTGCTGAAGTACTCGAGCGACTTTCGCGAGTACCGCAGCGTGATGAAGGACATGAAGGAAGTGCCCGGTGTGGTCGGCGTTGCTCCCTTCGTGATCAACCCGATGATGGTGAGTCACGGGGAGAAGACGGCGACCGGCGTCTTGTTGAAGGGAGTCGATCCCGATGTGTTTGGCGACGTGCTGGATCTGCCGAAGCACATCGTCAAAGGCGGTACGGAAGGGCTAAGAGTCCCCGGTGCGAAGCCGCCAGAGTCGACCCGCCGCTTGAGGGTGCGAGAGTCTCCGCTCGACGCGCCCAACAACAAGCAAGGCGATCCAAACTACATCGTCGATCTCGAGGACACGGCGAAGGACGGGGGGCTCTCCGCTAAGGACTTGCTCGAAGACGCCGAGGACGAGGACGGGGAGGCAAGCAAGGACTCCAAGCCGGGACTGACCAAACCCCGCAAGCAGGACCGGGCTGCGGCAAAGGGCGTCGCGAAGGATACGGCGCCACGCAAGGAGAACGGGGCTGCGCAGGACTCGGGGGATGCCGCGGAGGCACCTGACGCTCCTCCCCCCCAAACCGATGAACTCCCACCGGACGCTCCCGTGGGCTCCATCGTCCCCGATGGCGGGTACGACAGCGTATTACCGGACCCCGATTATATCCCCGAGGAACTAGATGAGGACCCGTGCAAGAGCGCGGAGACAGTGAAGAAGCTGCCCGGCATCATCATCGGGAAGAGCCTCGCGCAGTACCTGGGAGCTGACCTCGGCTCTTGTCTGCAGGTCACCTCGCCCACGGTCGGTTTCTCATTCGGCTCCGGAGGCTTTCGCCCCCCAGTGGCCAAGCGATTCCGCGTGATCGCGATCTTCGACGCTGGCTTTGACCAGTACGACTCGAAGCTGGTCTACACGGACCTCTACGAGTCCCAGGCCTTTCACAGCAACGGCGACAGCGTGACCGGTGTGGAGATGAAGATCTCGAACATCGACGACTCACAGCACGTGAAAGCCCTCGTCGACGAAAAGCTCAAGAGCTCCATCTACCACACGATGGATTGGAAGGAGCTGAACCACGGGCTCTTCACCGCGCTGCAGATCCAGCAAATCACCATCAGCTTGGTGCTGGCACTGATGATCCTCGTGGCGGCCTTCACGGTGCTGGCGACGCTGATCATGGTGGTGCTCGACAAGAAGCGCGAGATCGCAGTGATGAAGGCCATGGGCGCCACCGACTGGGCGCTGGTGCGGGCTTTTCTGTACCAAGGCGGCATCATCGGCGTGTTTGGCGCTGGCGGTGGTCTCGGCCTCGGCTATGCCGTTTGCTACTACCTGACGGTGAAACCTTTCCCCTTGGATCCGAAGGTCTACTTCATCTCGCACCTGCCGGTGCAGGTGGACCCGAAGTGGTTCCTCGCGGCAGGGATTTTCTCCATGGTGGTGTGCTTGATCGGCAGCCTCTGGCCCGCAGTTCACGCAGCCACACTGCGCCCCGCGGAAGCCTTCCGGGAGCAGTGAGCGCCACTCAGAGCAGGATCGGGATCTGAGAGCGGCGTAGCAAGCCCATGACCCGCGCCGTGAGTTCGGGTGCACGGAACGGCTTGGGGACGAAGTCGTCTGCGCCAGCATCGAACGCCGCGACGATGTCTTCGCTCGCCGAGTGAGCCGTTAGGAACAGGATGGGCAAGCGTGATCCGATCTCGCGCAGTCGGGTGCAGAGCTGAAGTCCGGTCATGCCTGGCAAGTTCCAGTCCAACACCATCAGATCGAACTGCTCCTTTCGCAGGACGTCGAGTGCTTGTTCGGCGCTGGACGCCGTCTTGGTTTCATAGCCGGCGTGCACCAAGAGCGCCCCCACCACGCGCTGCAGATCCTGGTCGTCGTCCACCAGCAGCACCCGTGTGTTTGGGGGGACATTTTCCACGTAGGAAATACGGTTCACCGGGACGCTGGGGGGAGGTAGGCTTGCGCGGCTGTCGTCATCGACCTGAGTGAAGTCGAGCAGATGCTCCCAGTCTCGCTCCTCGAAGGCCAAGCGCACGCCTGCGCCTCGATCCGCGATGCAGGCAGCGACGGAGGTGGACTCTTCGCCGACGCAGAAATGCGCCAACACCCACTCGCCCTCCCGAAAGCGCTCTCCGGGCGGCAAATCGAGATCTTGATCGTCGCCGCTCAGGTCCAGCTGTTGCGCTAGCTGATCCAGCGACTCAAAGCGAAACACCACGGAACGCACGAGGCGGAGACTAGTACAAGCCAGGGGGCACGCTACCGCTTGGGTGTGCTTTCTCCCCTTACGACCACCGCAGTCTAGCTAGGGACGCGCACCCGGGTCATGCCCAGGCAGACCAAGCAGCAGCATGCGAGAACCAGGCCGCTCCCAAGTTGTGGCAGGTTGGCCGGAGGAGTCGAACCCAAGAGATTGGCGATATGCGCGCGTGGAAAAGGCAGCGCGAGGGCGCCGGTCGTCGCCCCGAGCAGCCAGTCAGCACCAATGAACCAAACCCGCGCGTGGCCGTGGCGCCCAAACCCGGAGGCAGCGGTGAGGTAGCTTGCGTAGGCGATGCCTGCCTCCACGCCGACACCCGCGGAGCGCAGCGCGTCCCCGCCGGTGCCGCCACCGAGGAGCACCGTTTCGAGAGCGAGCAGCGCGAACCAGACGAGCAAGGTCAGCGAAAGACCGCACCACAACCCGAGCAACGTACCGCGCCGATCCGCACCCCAGCGCGCGGGCTCCGCCACGCTCTCGAGCAGCGAACCTGAGCCGAACGCCCGACGGCTGAGCGAGAGCGCGCCGAAAGGCATGATCAGACCAAAGGCCAGGCCCAGCAGACTCAGATCGAGACCTTCGGGCTGGCTGCGAAACAAGACGGAGCCGAGACCCGCAATCAACAACCCGAGGGCGAGCACTCCGAGCGAGCCCCAGCTCGTGAGGCGGGTCCGCGCCAGGGACAGGCCAATGCGAAATCCGCTCATGCCTGGTGTTCCGGTTCCCGTTGCGCTGCCGCGTCGGTCGCTACTGGCGCCTCGCTTGATACGGCACCGCGCTGTGCCGCATCACTCGGCTGGATTCGCGCCTGATGGAAAGCTGCTTGCGCTGCTCCTGCAGCACGCGCGCGCAGCTGATCGACGGTGGGTGTGACGCTGCTGATGCGGGTGATTTCCAAGCCAAGCTCCAGTGCAGCGTGCATCGCCGCGAGGCTCGCTCGCTCACTGGGACCAGTCAGGGTGAGTTGCGTTGGGCGACCCGCATCGTAGCTGACCCCCAAGCCTCCCACTTCCAGCAACGCTCGCGCGAGGCGACTGCTCTTTTCACACTCGATCACCAACTGTTGCGACCCACCGAGCAGCGCGTGGTCACGCTCGAGCTCGAGCAACCTGCCGCGATCCAGCAGCCATCCCCGCCCCTCGAGGTACTGAGCGTGGCTCGGGTTGCTGGTGAGTACGATAACGCAGGCTCCGCGCTCGGCCTGATGCGCGAGACGCGTCATCACGACCTGTGCGGGGATCCCTGGCAAGGCGGTGAACGGCTCGTAGGCAATCAGCGCCACCCGCGCGACCGAGGTGGCCAACAGGAACGCGACGCTGCGCCGTTCGTCAGCCGTCAGGCTCTGGGCCTTGCGGTCGAGTAGGTTGCAGGTGGCGAGGAGCTCGCCTGCTGCTTGCTCGCTTTGCCGAGGCAGACGTTGGGTGAGCAGTTGTTCAATGTTGCCGCGGGGAAATTCGGGTTCCAGGGGGAGCACGCTGCCTATCTTGCGGCGTGTGTGCGCCGAACGAAACGGGTCAGCGCCTGATAGGGCGACGCAGCCAGGCTTCGTGGCGCGCGCCCCCGTCAAGCACTCCGCGAGGTCAACCAAGCCGTCTTCTTGGCGACCCAGGATGACATGATAGCCTTGGGGAAATTCCGCAGTGACGCCTCGTAGTAACCCCGACCACAACCCGCGTAGCTGCAACATCACGCACCCCCCAGACGCAGGATGCCGTCGAGCATCGCGTCCAGCGCGCGGGGTACATCGATCAGCTTGAACCAGCGCTCTGATAGGAACATTGGCCCGAGCACGACGAAGAGCAGCAGCCAGCGCCCTTTGCGTTCTCCAAGCAGCGAGGCGCCCGCCCCCGCGAGCCCAGCGGCGAAGGCGAGTCCCGCGATGTAAGCGCCTCCAGCCAATAGCTGAAGACCTCGCGCGGGCAGCTCTGCGAAGCTTCGGCTCAACAGCAAGGCGCACCCAAGGGCGATGAAGCCGGGGATTGCCAAGCGGGAAAACACGAAGCGCACGCCTCCTTGCAGCGCTGCGAGCTCGAGCCGCGTGTGGGGCACACCCAGGGAATGCAAGGTGCGGGGTAAACGCGAGTCCTGGCGCAGCCGGGAAAGGCAGCTGATGGCGGCTAGAGTCGCGGGCACCACGACGAGCCAGGATGCCCAGCCCAGAGCGCGCACAGCGATACTGTCCAAATCCCCACGGGATCCGGCGCGAACCACGACCATCAACACCAACGTGGTGATACTCACCAGTGCGCTAGAAAACGTCGCGAATCGCGCCCATCCCAGCCTGCCGATGCGGCGCGCAATCAGCCGATCGAACGCGCGCGGGGAGGGGGCGAGGGGCTGCATGGGAAGGGCGTACACTAGTCACGACCAACGCAGCGCGCAGTCAGAAAGCGCGCCTGAGGTGAGCAGAAGTAGGGCAAGCGCCTGCTCAGGGTTGGGGTAACGATAATCTTTCGAGCGAACTACGGAGTCGCGTCGCCAAATCGGTTAAGTTATCCAGGTCGCGGGGGCGATTTCCGCGACTGGACACCGTTGCTCTACCTTCTGGGCGGGCAGCGACCATGGGTTAATCGCGCGCAGACGGCGTAGGGCGCGTTCGTTCGCACCACACCAGTTGGCGTCGCGACTCGGGAGGCTTGATGAACGCGCGCTTCGCTTCTGCTTGGATCTTGGTTGCTCTTGGGGCCACCGTTGCCGCTTGTGGAAGCGGTGCGGACGCATCCTCCTCAGGAGGCTCTGGCGCTTCCGGAGGCGCCGCGGGCACTGCGGGCGCTACGAGCGGTGGCGCCGCGGGCGTTGGTGGCAGCAGCACCGGAGGCACCGCTGCTGTGGGTGGCGCGGCGGGAGCTTCGGGCAGCGGCGGCACCGGAGGGGTTGCCACGTGCGATCCCGATGCGGACCACGACAATATCCTGGACGAGTTCGAGGGTCGGGACTCAAACCGCGATACCGATAAAGACGGCACTCCCGACTACCTCGACACGGACAGCGACGACGATGGCATCCCCGATCTCTTCGAAGGGGATCCCTCCGGGTGCGATGCGCCGGACTCTGACGGAGATGGCGTACCGAACTACCTAGACCTCGACAGCGACGACAACGGGATCCCGGATAAGGACGAGTTTTATCCCGACGGATCCGCGTACGACGAAAACAAGCCAGCTGGTGATGCGGACGGCGATGGCTTGCCCGACGCATACGACGACGACAACGATGGGGACTTCGTCAAGGACGTGGATGAGCTAGGCGGGAAGCCGCCGGTCGATACCGACAGTGACGGGGACTACGACCACAACGATCCGGACTCCGACGATGACGGGATCCGCGATGACTTCGAGGGCACCGACGACACGGACGGCGACGGCACCCCTGACTTCCGCGATCTAGATTCGGATGGAGATCTGGTGCCGGATGCCTGCGAAGCTGGCTTTGGGCATCAACTCGACCAAGACGCCGCCAACACCGACTCCGACGCGAACGCGGATCCGTACGACCGCGACTCGGACAACGACGGCTTGGTGGACTCTGTAGAAGACAAGAACGGCGACTGCACCGTTAACCAGGGAGAGACGGACCGCATCAAGGCGGACACCGACGGCGATGGTGCGAATGACCTGATCGAGAACACGTTGGGCAGCGATCCGACTCGTAGCGCAGAAACCCCGCAGTCGCTTGGTCGCTACTACTTCGTCATGCCCTACCAGGAATCTCCGATTCCGACGCAACAGGACGTTGTCCTGCGGACGAACCTCAACAAGGGTGATATCGCGTTCGTCGTGGATGCAACGGGCAGCATGGGTCCGGCAATCGCGAATATCCGCACCAACCTGAACAACCTGATCACCACGATCAAGAACGACGTCCCCGAAGCTCAATTCGGTGTCGCCGCCGCTCAGGATTTCCCCGTGGATCCATACGGCGCCTCCACGAACAAGCCTGTCAGCGTCCCGACCAACGGCTTCATGACGACTGACACGGCCAAGACGCAAGCGGCGGTGGACTCGCTGACGACGGATGACGGCAAGGACAGCCCGGAGGCGCTGATCCCTGCGCTGCATAAGGTGCTCGCCAACGAGGCGACGTTCTGGCCGAGCGGTGGTTACCAGGCCCCGTTCACCCCCGGCGTCGGCGACTACGGCGCGCTCGGCTTCCGCAGCGACGCCTTGCCTATCCTGGTGCTGATTAGCGACGCCGCCTCTCACAACGGCCGACGCATGATTTGTAAAGAATCTCCGTTCGAGGCGTGTCGCGCGGGTTGCTGCAACGTGGTTCAGGCGGCGCGGCACGACGAGTACTCCTTCACCGCCGCGAACGCGGACGATTTGGTGACGGAGATGCAGGGTCGCGGGGCGAAGTTCATCGGTGTTGCCCTCAACGACGGCGGCACCCAGCGCTACGCCGGCCCTTATCCCGACATGGCCTACCTGGTTGACCAAACGGGGTCTCACGTGAAGGCCGCCAGCTTCAGCGGGAGTCAGTGCCCAACGGATGTGTACTCGAATACGGTCATTCCCGACGGTCCCCTGATCAACAGCTTGGCGACGTGTCGTCTGATCTTCGCAAGCCACAAGGATGGTTCGACGGTCGCGAACACCATCTCTGCAGGCATCAAGGCGTTGCTCAGCGGTCTGGAGGTCGATGTGCGGCTGCGCGCCAAGAACGATACGAATCCGCCTTACCTGGCGATCAACGCCGTCGACGAGTTCGTTTCCTCTATCGAGGTGTATCCGCAGGGGAACATTCAAGATCCGGCGGAGCCCGGGACGTTCTGTGAGTTTTTGCCAGCGGCGAATATAGAAGACAACTGGGCCGACAACTACGGCATCACCCCCGGCACTGACGGTCACGACGACACGGTGACGGACCTCGTCCCAGGTACGCGCATCTGCTTCCGCATCAAAGCGAAGTCGAACACCAGCATCCAACAAACGTCGCAGGTGCAGGTCGCTAGCGCGCGCATTCAGGTGCAAGCGAAGAACGTCGGTCAGACAGATGAGCTGATTGTTGGCTCGCCGCGAGAAGTGCTGTTCGTTATCCCGCCAGTCCCCCAGTGATGGACCCAGCACAACACACGCTTCGCTAGCGCACGTTCCGCCTGGCTTCTTCCTCGGCCAGTGCCGTGCGGATCAAAGGACGGCCTGGCTCCAGGGCGTCGGCGCGCTCCAGCCAAGCCCTGGCGCTGGCGTCGCCAAGGGCATGCAAGCCGAGCGCCAGGCAGTAGATGGCGACTGCGGCGTCAGGCTCCAGCTCCAGCGCCCGCTTGGCCGCGCCGACGGCGAACGCGGGACGTCGTCGCTCGAGCTCTGCGGTAGCAATCCAGCTGAGGGCGGCCGCCGCGTAGCTATCCTCCGCCGTCGCTAGCGGGAGCAACAACTGAATGGCTTGGGTGGGCTCTCCCTTGCGCAGCAGCCGTCGCCCCTCGAGTAGGATTAGCTCCGGCTCAGGGCCGAAGTGACTTAGCGCCCTGCGGCTCACCGCGTCAGCTTCGGCGGTTCGTCCCAAGCTCAACAGGCTCTCGCAGAGCCCGGTGAATCCCAGGAGCTCGTCGGGATCGACTTCGGTGAGGCGCTTGAACTGACTGCGCGCCCGCTCGAAGTCCGCTGCGTTGAAGTACAGGCGTGCGAGGTTTGCGCGCGCCGGCGCGAAGCCAGGGTCGACCTTGAGGGCTTCTTGGTAGTGCCGAGACGCGATGTCCGGTCGGCCCTTGCGCTCTTCCAGGACACCCAGCCCATGATGTGGCTGGGCCACGTCGGGGTTCAGACGCTTCGCCCTGGCGAGTAGCGTGCGAGCTCGCGTGAAGTTTCCGCGTTGTAGCTCGACCAATCCCAAGTTGGTCAGCGCCTCGACGAAGTGCGGGTTGTACTCGAGCGCCACTTCGAAGCGGGCGCTCGCCGTCTCGAGATCGCCTTCTGCCAGCGCTTGGGTTCCTTGGTCGTTCAGTTGGATGGCTTTGGGCGGAAGCGGTGCTGCCCCCGCACACGCGGCTAGCAGCAGCCCCACGCAGATCGCGAAACGGTGCATGCCGCCCTGGTCGGGTCAATCGGCGCTCCGGTTGCGCGAAGCCTCGCATTCTAGTGAGGCTGGAATCGGGCTCCGGTCTCCGCTCGAACAATGCGATTTCCGCTGTTTCCTCTGCTTTTGGGGGAGAGATCCCACGTCCAGTCTCTGCTCATCCAACTGCCAAGTCGCGAATCGTGTGCAATTCGTCGGCTGCCCCACCGGCGCTCGGGTTTCGCGTCTGGTCAAGGCGGTTGCGAAGCAGGGCATCGATGTGGATAGCTTCGGCCCCCATGGTTCCGGACGACGAAGACGACGTAGATCGCGACGAATTGGATCGCGACGAAGAAGCAGACAGCGACGTGGAAGCAACCTCCGCGCCCGAAGCGTCAACCGGTGCCAGCTCCAAGAAGCCGTCCGCCGCAGCGGATGATTCGGATGACTCCGACGCTGAGGACGGCTCGGAGGAAGACGAAGAGGACGAGCCTGCCCCCGCGAAACGCAAGCGCCCCCTCGTCGATGAAGACGACGACGAGGACGAGGACGACGAGGACGAGGAAGACGAAGACCCCGCTCCCGCGAAGCGCAGGCGTCCCGTGGTCGATGACGATGACGATGACGACGATGAAGATGAAGATGAGGACGCAGATGAAGACGACGCGGCCGAACTCGCTCGTCGGCGTCGCGCAAAGCGCCGAGCCCAACGCCTCAAGGTAGGCAAGAAGAAGCGCCGCAAGAAGCGCGTCAAGCGCCCGCCTCTACCCAAGACCGAAGCAGAACTCGACAGCCCGAATCGCTCGACGACGTTCATGATCTGGTCTCTGGTTGGTGTCACCTTGTTGCTTTGGGGCTTCGCCCGCACCGCCTGCAACTTCAACCCACCTCAGGTGGACAAGCCCAAGTTGGCTGAGCTGGACGTGCTCGCGCGGGAACCGAAGGACGCAGCGATCGAGTTCGAGATCCGCCTGCGGGAGCATCGCTTCGACATCTCGGAGAAGCTCGCCGCCAGCGCCGCAAAGGGGATCGTTGCGCAGGCAAAGCAGGCCTGCGGCTCCAGCTGCCCCGAGCTGGAACACGGAAAGATCCTCTGCGAGGGTGCGGTAATGACTCGCAGCGCCGCTGGCGCGGCAGTCCGCGTTGGCTGCAAAGAGGGCGACAAGTGGGAGTACAAGCTGCTCACGTTGGTGCGTGACGGCAACGAGTACCGTGTTTCCGCACGGGAAGATGCGCAGGGGCCAGCCCCCGTCGGCGCGACCGCCGCACCGCCCACCACAGCAATGCCCACGGGCCTTCCGTCTGCTCTCCCAACGGCTCCGGCGCCCAGCGCCAGTGCTCCAGCGCCCAAGCCGCCGGCCCCCAAGAAGCCCGCGCCGCTCAAGCCGGCGCCCACGGCCCCCTGAGTAGCCAGCCAAAAAAAGAACGCGGCGCCTTCAGGGGCGCCGCGTCTTGTTCGGCGTATTGGGTCAGCGCCGCGCTCGTCGTGCCCGCCCACTCGCCATGATCCTCCCTGGGCGCGTCAGGGGGTCATCAAGCGGCGCCCTGCAAGCGCCCCAACCACGGTGAAGGCAATCACCACGATTCCGTGGGAGAACAGCAAGTGGAGCTTGTCCGTCGTGGGACACGCCATGCCGACGGCAAGGGCTGCACCTAGGCCGCCAACCAGCCCAGCGAGCGCGCCGCTCAGGCGCGGTGTCAACGGGTCTGTGCGACGCCACGCGAAGAGCACGCCGGCAGAGCTCAGCCCACCAATGGCCAGGGAGAAGATGCCGCACTCGGTCGCGCGCCAGGTTGACGCGCTGTGGCTGACGAAGTCGCCGACTGATTCTCCGGGTTGGCCCGTGAGCAGCAGGTAGGCGAAAAAGAGCACCGGCAGGCCAAACGCGATCGCTGTACGCAGCCGCACCCCGCCTCGCTTGCCAGGTGGTTTCGCGAAGCCGATGACGAGCACGCTGAGCATCACCACGCCCCACCCCACGGCACCCAACAGGGCGGTTCGCAACGCGGCGGGCGGCTCGGCGTGGTGTCCAAACAAGACGACCAGCGCAGCCATCAAGCCCATCGAAAAGAACACCGAAATCAAGAGGCGCGAGCGTACGCTCAGGTTCTTGCTCGGGCACAGGTCGCGCGTGCATTCCGCGCGGATTTTAGCCGAGACCTTGGAGCACGGTCCGTGGCTCTCTTCGCTGCGCCCCAGCTCCGACCACGGCAGGTCGTCCATCTCAGACAACTCCGCGTCCAGATCGTCCGGATCCAAGCCGTCTGGCAGGGCTGGGCGTGATGGCGGGCTCACGGCGCACCTCGGGAGAAGCTGTCCAAAGACTTGCGCAAGAGCGCGTAGCCTCGATGTACCCGAAGCTTGACCGCCTGAGGGGTCGCGCCGAGCACCTCCGCCGCTTCAGCGATGGATAGGCCACTCACCTTCGTGAGCTCGATCGCCTCGCGATAGGCGCTGGGTAGGCGGTTCATCGCGCGCTCCAGGGCCGCGACGGTGTCCGTGGGCAGCCCATTCGTTTCGCCGGCACTGGGCTCTGGCAAGGTGCCGTCGTCGCTCAGGTCCTCGTTGCGGCTGCTCGCTCGGCGGCGTTCGTCTAGGAAGGAGCGCCGGGCAATTGCGAACACCCAGGGCATGAATGGCGCTCCGGTGATGTAGCTGTCTCGCGCGCGGTGAAGCTTGGAGTAGGTCACCTGCAACAGGTCTTCGGCGCGCTCCCGGTGACGCGTCAGGCGGAGCAAGTAGCCAAACACCCGAGCAGAGGAGCGCCGATACAGCTCGTCGAAGGCCTCTGCGCTACCTTGGGTGTACTGCTCCATCAGGAGCTCCAAGGTCAGCTCGATCTGCTCCCCGTCCATGCTGCTGCCCCTACGCGTTAGCGCAGCTGTGGCGGGAGGTCTCGCGGGCTTTGCTGAACCGTCGAGCAGCGCTCCCTTAGGGTCTTCGAGGGACCAGCCGCTCCAGGTTTCAGCTCGCGCAACGGACATGGGACAACAACCCATGGATACGCGGCAAAAGCAGGCCGAGTTTCAAGGATCTGAGCGCCACAGCGCCGTGAGCCCGCTGGACTCACGGCGCCGTTTCGCGGCATCAGGCCTGGGGTCGAAAAAATCGAGGCCCCGCCTCAGATCAGCTCTTTGAGGTCGAGCATTTCCGAGACGTCGGGCATCAGCACCAGCTCGACCCGCCGGTTCGCCTGGCGGTGCTCATCGGTGTCATTGGCCTCGATGGGATCCGTCTCCCCGTACCCGGCCGCATGCAGGCGCGTCGGGTCGAGGCCGCCGCCGCCACCCTTCGCGTCCGTCGGCGATACCAGGTACACGAGCACCTCACGTGCGCGCATTGCCGAGAGGCCCCAGTTGTCCTTGAACTGGCCGCCCTTCAGCGCAACGTCGTCGGTGTGACCCGCGACCTGGAAGAAGCGCTTGCTGAGCGTCGCGTCGTTGCGGATGACCGCCGCGACCTGGTCGAGCACCTCGACGCCTTCCTTGCGCAGCTTCTCTTTCCCCGAGGCAAAGAGCACGTCGCCGGGTAGCGAGATGACCATGCGGTTGCGCCGGATGGACACCTTCAAGCCGAGCGTCGTCAGCTTCTCCAGCTTCTGACGCAAGAGCTCGAAGCGCTGCTTGATGCGCTCGAGTTGAGCGGCGCGTGCCTTGTACTCCGCCAACGCGCGCGTGGTCTCGTCGAGGCTCGCGGAGAGCCTCGCCTTTTCTGCGCCCTCTGCTTCGAGCTGCTTGTTCAGCTCGTCCACGTTGACGCCCATTTCCTGGAGCTTGGCTTCAAGCGCTGCAACGCGCTGCATCGCCTTTTCCAACTCCGCTCGGGTCGCGGCGTGCTCCGTCTGCTCCTGCTTGAAGCGACTGTCGAGCTGCGCGTACTTGTCGAGCTGGGCTTTCCACTCTTCCTCGGAGTATCCGCACGCGACGGATAGCAGCGAGGCCGCCAAAACTACGCTGAGTTTTCGTTTCATCCTGTTCTCCCGCGGTCACGTCGACCGAGGGCCCAACGCTTACACAAAAGGCGCTGGAGTTGGAGTTGGCAGCTCGTGCTGGGACAATTTCTCGAGGAATGCGGGCGAACGGAGCCCGTACACGTGCCGCTAGGTAGCGAGCGGCATCGCAGGGGTTCGACCGCGTGGCGAAAGGTCGCGGTGCCCATGGGGCGACGAGGGGCTTTCCGCTTGACAATCCGCGGCCCTCGCCTTCGCTGATAGCGACCATGGCGATACGCCGAATCCGTGGTGGCTCACACGGGAGCAGCTTCTCCACTGTTTCGAAGTGATAACTTGGGCCGGTCGTCAGTTCGAATGGTTTTTTCCGCGCCACATTTCCGTGCGTTGTGGAGTGAGCCTTCAGTTGTCGAGTCGACGCCCCCTAGTCGTCACTGGCGTTGCCTCGTGGACACGCGCAATTGCGCGAAGGGTTACCGGTGATTCACCTGGCGTTCACCGGATTACGAGACGTTCCCGGCCACCACGGAAGGGTTCGAAACATGAGACTCCGACTTCGATACGGCATTATTTTGCTCGGCGCCTTGAGTGCGCTGAGCGTTGGCGCGTGTGGCTCCGATGGATCCAACGGAGCCACGGGCAGCGATGGTACCAATGGCGACAACGGTTCCAAGGGTGATCCCGGTAGCCAGGGCGACCCTGGTAGCCAGGGCGACCCTGGCAGCCAAGGTGACCCTGGCTCCAAGGGAGACCCGGGCGATAAAGGTGACCCGGGAGATCCGGGAACTCCCGGCGGGCTGGGCGTCGATCTGAACGATCGCCCGAAGCCTTCGATGGTCGGTATCACGCTGCGAGATCCTCGCGGAACTGGCGCGACAAACCTCTCGGAGTACGTGCGTGCGCTGGTGGAGCTGTACGCGACGAATCAGGCGCTTCCAGTAGGACAGTTCCCGTTGGCCGCGGCGTCGACGGACACGGTGCGCTCGCTCGAGGGTCTCGGGCACGAGGTCGTCATGAGTTGGCTCGATCCGCTCAGCTGGGATGACGCAGCCGACGCCCCTCGGTTTGGCGCCAACCCGGACTACATCGCCTACTTCGGTGACGGTTGGTCTGCCGGTGGGAACGCCCCTCAGTTCAATGGTAGCGACGAGGCAGGCTGGATGTGGGTCAACCACGAGTACGTCTCGAACAACGCGCCCACCGCGACCAGCGCACCGGACGGTCAGCAGCTCACGCTCGCGGCATGGACCAAGAAGGCCGGCATGATCGAGACCGATCCACTGGCCGAGGTCTGGAGCGCCGCGGACGTCGACATGATGATCACCATGAACAAGCACATGGTGGGTGGATCCTGGATGCGCGTCATCAAGGACCCGGGCACCGGCAGCTGGAGCGTCGACCGCAACGCGAAGAACGTGCGCTACGACGCCACCAGCAACACGCTGGTGAAAATCACCGGTTACACCCCGGCCAGCGCGGATCACGACGACGCGGGCAACGCGCTGCCGAGCGGCGTGGTGTCTGGCATCATGGGTGACTGCTCCGGCGGAGTAACTCCCTGGGGAACCGTGATCACCGCCGAGGAGAACGTTCAGGACTACTACGGCGACCTCGAAGGCTGCTGGACCAGCAACCAGAAGCTCGTCGCGGGCGCTGGGTGCGACGCTGGCGCGGCGGTCAGCTTCGACCACATGCCGTCGAGCGGCGCGCTGTTCGGGGCTCACTCCGACGCCAACACCACCCATGCACGGGACAACTACGGTTTCATGGTCGAGATGGATCCCGGTGCCCCTGCGGACGAGTACTACGGCAAGACCACCGCCGGCGTCGGCCATCAGAAGCTCGGCGCGATGGGGCGTGCGCGCTGGGAGAACGCCACCTTCGTGGTCGACAACGACTGGCAGTTGATCCCCAACCAGCCTGTCGTCATCTACGGCGGCAACGACCGTCGCAGCGGTCGCATCTACAAGTTCGTTACCACGGGGAACTACACCTCGGGGATGACGAAGGCGCAGATCCGCGACTTGCTGGGCTCTGGAAAGGTGTACGTCGCGCATTTCGCCGGGCTGGACAACGCTGACGGTCTGGTGCTGACTGGCGGCGCCAAGCCCACCTCCAGCGCTCCTGGTCAGGGCCGCTGGATCGAGATGAGCACCACCAGCTCCGACGTGGCCCCCAACGCCGGGAAGCTCGGCGCCAACACCACCGTCGGAGACGCGCTGACGAGCAACACCTGGAACTCGCTGGGCGGCTTCCCGGATGACAACACCGTCCGCTCGGCGCTCTTCACCGCGGCCACCAAGGTCGGCGTGATGGAGCTGAACCGCCCGGAGGACCTCGAGTGGAACCCCCGCGACCCCAGCGGCAGCCCGCTGCTCTACATCGCGTTCACCAAGAACGGCCGCAAGGTTGCGAACGACCAAGACGGCGTGCTCTACGACCCGGCGACTCACGACGCCAACTCCCCGACCCGACCTGATCCGGTGGGCGCGGTGTTTGCGCTACGGGAGGCCAACGCGGCGAACCCCGGTAGCTCCACCACCTTCGAGTACTTCGACGTGTGGCACGGCAGCGAGGGTGTAGGCGTGTTCGACGCCGCCAACCCCGACAACATCGTGATCGACCACGATGGCGGCGTGTGGTTCGGCACCGATGGCAACTGGGGTACGAACGACCACGCCGACGCGCTCTACTACCTCGACCTGAACCCGGCTCACGCCTCGACGGCCACGCCTACCTACGGACTTGCTTTCCGCGTGGTAGCGACGCCGAGCGATGCGGAAGCCACGGGACCGGCCTTCTCTTCGGGAATGAGCACACTATTCTTCAATGTGCAGCACCCCGGCGAGGAAGTCTTCTCGCGCTGGCCTAACTGAGCACGAGTACAGGCGGCTTGACGCGGGGCGAACTCTACTCCCGTCCCGCGTGTCGGCCGTCCGCGTCCAGGCGCCCGTGACTAGAAGTGTGCGGCGTCGTCCACGCGACCTGACACACCCGGAGCGAGCTGGGCAGCTGGCAGCGCAGCCAGCAGCGAGCAGCGACTTGATGTCGCTGCTCGTTTTCTTTTGGGTCTCCCTCCCCCCAAAAGAAGACAAACGCAATGGGCAGGGAGGTCGAGCATGCTGGAGACGACTCGTCTCACGGCATTGGCGATGAGAATTTCGCGCCCGGGAGGCGCGAGAACAAGCAACAGTCTCGGGGGTGAGGTGCGATCTGAGCGCGTAGCTGTGTCTCAGATGTCACCTGGATGTTCGCGATGTGCGGCAATGTCGCCGTCGCCATGCAGCTGCGCCACCATCAACAAGGCTGTATCCTCCGGGATCTAAATCTCGTCTGGACCTGGTTGCTCCTGCTATTCGCGCTGCTCTTCGGTTGCGCGACTGAGCGAGAGAAACAGCAGCCGCGGGCGGCCGCCTACGACCCCCTGGCCTTTGCCAAGGCGCGAGTTGGTAAGGTGGAAAACCTCGAGGCTTCGGTTCCGCCGCAGTGCTACACGAAGACCGACGGGGTGAGCAATCCGTGCTGGACCTGTCACACCCAAAGTCACGGCATGAACGCGATGTCCGACGCGCACCTGCAGCGTGCGTACGCTTTCAGTGACTTCGCGTTGAAGAATCACTGGAGCAATCTGTTCGAGCCTGCCGTCGCCCCTGGCCAAGAAACGGAGGCGGCGCTGCTCGGCTACGTGCGACAGGACAACTACGCGGCGCTACGTGAGGCGCTTCGCTCGCGCAGCGACTTCCCTGGATACAAGCCAGATCTCGATTTCGATGCGGGGTTCGACGAGCTTGGTTTCGCTCGTGATGGTTCTGGTTGGCGCAGCCTGCGGTACAAGCCCTTTCCTGCGACGTTCTGGCCCATGAACGGCAGCACGGACGATGTATTCGTTCGCTTGCCGAAGCAGTTTCGGGAGGATGACAAGGGGGAGGCTTCCGCGGAGACCTACCGCGCCAACCTGAGCCTGCTTGAAGCTAGCTTGGCGAGCGACCCCGCTCTAGAGAGCGCTGCGCTCGACCACCCCATTGAACCGTTGTCGGAGACGGTGGTTGGCTACGACTTGAATGGCGACGGGCGCATCGCAGGCGAAGCTAAGAAGCTCCACGCGTTACCGACGACGTTTTTCGGGGCCGCAAAGGCCATCAAGCTGCGGCGAGGACTATTTCCTCGGGGCACTGAGTTCCTGCACAGCGTGCGTTACCTCGATCCGGATGCACCGAGCTTCATGGCGCGTCGGATGAAGGAACTCCGCTACATGAAGAAAACTCGCGAACTCGATGCATGGGCCGTGATGCGTGCCTACGAGGAGGAGCACGACAAGCGCGACCGTGGCGCGCTCCCCGTATTCCCAGGAGATGCGCTGGTTGGTCTCAAGAATGAGTTTGGGTGGCAGCTACAGGGCTTCATCGAAGACGCTGAAGGGCGGCTGCGACTGCAGTCCGACGAAGAACACCGATATTGCATGGGCTGCCACTCGGGGCTGGGAGTAACGGTTGATCAGACGTTCGCTTTCGTGCGGAAACTACCTGGCGCGGGCGGTTGGGCCGTTCAGGACCTGCGCGGTATCCCCGACGCGCCGCAGCTCGGGCACTCGAAGGGCGAAATCGCCACTTACTTGGAGCGAGTTGGTGGTGGCGATGAGTTCCGCGCCAACGCCGAGGTGCTTCAGCGGCTGTTTCCTTCTGGGCACCTTGCAGCGACCGAAGTGGACAGCAAGCGCGCTGATATCACCGCTCTCGTCTTGCCCAGCCGCGCGCGCGCGCTCCAGCTCAACCAGGCCTATCGCGCCCTGGTACGGAGCCAACGCTTCGATTTGGGGCGTGACGCGCTGCTCGGTCGAGTCCGTAACGTCCACTCGGAGATCGTCAATGGCTCCACCGAACTGGGGACGACCGGCCGCGTCTTCGACGATGGGGAGCTCCGTTTGAGCTGGGACGCGGAAACTCAGTCCCGCTGACAGTTCTCCACAGTTAGGGGATTGCCTGTGGATATTCGTTGGCTGGTCTGGGCTACAGCTTTGCAACGGACCGTGCCAAACGGGACATTTCTGCGCGGTTTCGTCAGTTCGCCACGGAACCTGCAGAAAAGCGAAACCCGCTAAAAAATAGGCAAACCGTGAGCTGCGCGATGGGGTCGTCGGATCATCGCGGTGACACCATGGGCCCACAGCGTCTCTGAAGTGTTCTGTGCCCGGTTTCCGGGCGCCAATTGTTCTCGCTTGGCAACACGTCGCGCGTGCATGTCCATTCTGGCCAGCGCGGCGTTGTCCTACACGTAACTACACGCGCAACGCCCTTCGCAGCGGGGCGCTACGAAGGGCGATACAGCGCGGAAACGAGCGCCGGGTTGGTCGTTCGGCTCACTCGGTGACAGCTAGGGAGGTGCCCACGGCGTCGACTTTGGCTGCCGCAGCGCTCAACCCAGCGGACGCCTTGGTCAGGGTTTGGGCGATCCAGTGAAGCGCTTCGCCCAGCTTCGACTTTCCGAGTCCCAGCAGCTCGCTGGCCTTGCTTGGCTTGGCTTCCGCTGGGGTCTCGGACTCGACGGACTCGATGACGGTCTCTGTGGTGGTTTCTTCTGACATCGCGCGATCTCCTGGTTGTTGGCCGGTCAGGCCGGGTTTCGCGCTGCCACCCCCCGAGCCGTGCGGGCTTGGCAGAGTGAGCGGGCGGTTCGCCCAAAACTCTGGGTGGAGCGCATGCCGCACTGCGGCATAGCGGTTATCCCAGGCCAGGATTGCCGCAACGTGTCAAACAGGCGTCGCTTCGGATTCGCTCGCCAAAAACGTGCAAAAAACGCGGGCAAACGGCCGTTCGGCGCGAGTGCGGCGGGCTGAGCAACTCCGGCTTCGTTAGTGGACTTGCGAAGGCGTGCAACTTGCGTCGCCTTCAGCTGCCCAGCTGGCGATGGCGAGCCAACCCAGCAAACACACCAGCAGAGTTCCGCATATCCAGCGCAGCCAGATGACCGGAACCGCGGCGTGAGAGCGCCCGGCGGGGCTCGCCAACGCGGCCCACCCAGAGGTCAACTGCGGCGAGGAGAACTGTGGCGAGGAAAGCTGCGGCGAAGAGAACTGCGCCATATGCAGCAGTTTCTATGGGTTTCATGGCTGCCGGATGTGACTTCCGCAACATCTGTGGACCAGCTTGGTTCGCTCCCATGAGCGCGGGGTGACAGCGCTGCGTGACGTCGGCGCTGCGTGACGTCGGCGCTGCGTGACGTCGGCGCTGCGTGACGTCGGCGAAACCCTCACTGGAATGCGTTTGCGTTTCGTAAACGACAGAGAATCGTTACGGAGTTGTCACATGCTGGGCGCCGGACCATACTGAGTCGATGCAACACGCTGGCGCCGTCGTCATCCGCTTCCCGCTTGAGCGCGTGCGTCGTCCGCGCGCGTGGCGCACGGGGCGCGATCTCGCGAGCTGGGCGTTGCCGCTTTTTGAGCGAATCCATCGCGAAGAGGTCTGGCTGTTTGCGGCGCTAGTTGTAGCAGGCTGTGTCCTCAGCGCTGTCTCGCTTGGGTAACGGCAAACATTACCTTGCGGAAACTGGCTAGAAGAGTTCTAGCAGCGGTTCGCCATCGTGATTCGCATTGGGCGCGTAGCCCGTAGCCAGGAGGACCGTCGGGGCGACGTCTCGCAGATGACGGACCGAGGGCGACTCGATACGCCCACGTGCTTTCACAACACTTCCAGTGGCGACTAGCCAAACCCGGGAAGACTCCGGGAATTTGGGGCCGTGTTCGGTGAAGTTGTCCGCACGGCCGTGGTCCGTCGTCACGATGAGTAGAGTCCTATCGCCGCGGGCGGCAAACTCCGTCAGCTTGCGTTCGACGGCGGCCACGGTGTCATCGAAGTTCCTCAGCGCGCGCCAGTAGTCGTCGCGCTTGCCTTGGTGCGCGTACTCGTCGGTGTCTCCCAGGCTCAAGAACATGAAGCGAGGTTCGCGACGCTCCAAGTATTCGATCGCGAGCGCCGACGTTCGCGCGTCAGGGCGGTAGCTACCCCAGCCTGGGGTCGACTTACCCGTTTGGGCGTCCTCCCAGGCGCCGAGCAAGCCGACGCGCGCGAGCTCTGGCTCACCGAGCAAGTACTTCTTTCCCGCGCTAACCACCGCGTTCGCGTCGTGGGTGAGCGCGTCGCCAACCGTGCCCCAGGAAGAGAAGACTGCGATGTCTCCCGGGTCTGCTCCTGACAGCTCTTCGACTAGACCGGCTTCGGTGGGAGCCTTGCAGTCGTTCGCCTGGCAGCCCTGAGAAGCATGCCCCGACAGCAGCTCGCGGTAGCCGGGCAGCGAAAGGAATGCAGGACCGCTGGCAGTGATTGCACTGCGGCCATTGGGTGCCCCAATCGCTGCGCCGTCTGAGGTCATCAAGCGATTGAGCGTCGGAAGTTCATCGGCGCCTCGGCTGCTGAACACGTCCTGCCAACGCACGCCATCCGTCGTTAGAAGCACCACGTGGTCGGCTGGCTCGGGGATCTCCCGTGCAATTCGCACGGGTGTTTCCGCGGGGGTACCGGCTCGCACATTCGCCACGGGTGCGCAGGTGAGGGTGCACGTCAGACACGCGACCAGCAGCAGCGCCTGCTGCATCAGCCTGGAAAACCGCGTTCGAGGTAGCGTGTTCATCTCTTGCTACACAACCTCTGCAAGCGCCTTGCCGGCTTGCTTGGGGTGACTTGGAATCAGCCTGGAGCCATCGCAGATGCGCATCGCGTTGCCTCTCCAGGTGACGCTGCGCTTGAACGCTCCGATCATCCACAGCGCAAACACGAGCAGATCCTTGGCGGGAACCCACAAGGCCTGACGTTGGTGTCGCAGTCCGGCCCCGAGCCGCTCGCTGATCAGCGAGTCGAGGGCGGCCTTCAACAGCATGCCGGCGCCTCCAATGAGCATCAGTGTGGACGTCTCGGCCCAGCGTGAAGCCAAGCCCAGCGCCCCAAAGGCGAGCAACAACGCGCACCACACGACAGGGTTCAGCAACGGCTCGAGCACGTACATCCGCGGCGCGATGCGCCGCCGCATTTGGTTCCAGCGTAAGTGCCGCGCGGCAAAGTCCTTCACGCCGCGTTCGGTGTTCACTGCTGTCAGCACAAAACCTGAGAGGGCCACGTCGTAGCCGGCTTGCTTGAAGCGCTGCCCGAGCAGGTAGTCCTCGGCCAGCACGTCCTTCACAGCGCACCAACCACCCAGGGCATTCAGCGCTTCCCGGCGCAGCAGCATGGATTTGCCTACGACACAGGGGTGACTCGCCAAGAGATGTGCGCCGCAAACCGTCGCCGTGATGAAGGAGTTGAGGTGCAGGTTCTCGAACAGGGCACCCACGGAGCGCTGTTCGCTGCCAACCAACACGCTGCTCACCAGGCCAACATCTGGACGGCTGAGTTCCTCTGCCATGGCTCTCAGGTAGCCTGGGCCTGGCCGTACGTTAGCGTCACTGACCAGCAGGACCCCGTGGCGGGCGTGTCGTGTCAGCCACTCGAGGTTGCTTACCTTGGGGTTCAAGCCAATGTCGGGGGCGCCGCTGACCACGCGGATCGAGACGTCGGGGAACTCCCGGACTAGCTGCCGGGCGATCGGAAGCGCCGGATCGTCGGCGTCCCGCGTCCCGAGTACCAGCTCGAACGCCGGGTAGTCTTGAAGGGCGAGCGCCCGCAAGTTGTCGAGCAGCTCTTCGTCGACTCCCTTCAGCGGTTTCAACACGGAAATCGCTGGAGTCGCCTGCGGAGCGCTATCCGAGCGTTCTGAAGTTCGTAGCACCCGGCGGACACAACCGTGGGTGAGCAGAACCAAACCGAAAGAGCTCGCCGCCGCGAGCAATCCTGCATCGGCCACCAGTGACTGCATGCTTCACTCCCTCGGGATTGACACGATAGGAGTGGGCCATGTCGGACTAGTTGACGTGCGGAAACATTACGGAGAACTTGGGGGCAATGGCGTCAAGGCAACGCCCAAGTGTCTTCGTGGTGTCTTGTTGGCTTTGGTGTCTTTAGTTCCGCGTGGCAATAAGGCGGAGGGTGTGAGATCAGACGCCCGCTTTGGCAGCCAACAGGCGGATGACGAGTCGAATACCCAGGTAGAGCACCATGGGACTGAAGTCCAATCCGCCGAGAGACGGTAGGATCTTGCGGATTGGGGCGAGCACTGGCTCGACTAGCGTGTTGCTGATCTTGACGAGCGGGTTGTCTTCGGAGAGCCCGAACCACGACAACAGTGCCGAGCCGAGTACGATCCAGCTGTAGATGTTGAGGGCGAGGAGAACGAAAGAGATCACGAGTGAGGCAATAGAACCACGTTTGGCCTGGGTGCAACCCGTTGCGCCCGGCGAAGGTTCTGTTCGAGGGCAACCAACCAGCGCCGCAGGGCCTTCCTCAAAGCACAAAAAAAGAACAGGCGACTCGAAATCGAGCCGCCTGTTCGGGCTTGGGTCATTAACAGCGCGCCGTGGCGGGCGCGCAAAGGGTGCTCAGTTGGCTGCCCAATCGCACCAGGGGGCCGACATCCAGTTCGCGGTGTCGAAGCCACCTTGGTAGGTCGCCGAGGTGTCGAAGCCAGTGGCCGTGCCTGCCGCACCAGTGGTGAGGGGAGTGCCGCCAGTGATCGCCGTGGTCGGGACCGGGTTCGGAGCCACGCCAGCGCTGCCGCAGTCGATGCCGGGGTCAGCAACGGAGTTGCCGGTGCCAGCGGTGAACCACGCCTGCTCATCGAAGCCGTTGTCGTTGTCCGTCGCGCCCGACTCGGCGTACGCGATGTCTTCGGTCACACCCTTGACGGTGGTGTTGGTGACCTTGACCTTGGGCGCGGTGGTGGTGCCAGCGTCGTCACGGACGTCGAAGCTCGCCTCGAAGCCCTTGAAGATCATGTTGCTGTAGTCGCCTTCGAGGCCCTCACGGAACACGGCGCCGTACTGCGGGTTCGCCGGGTCGGTGCCGAGGCCGCACAGCGTCACGTTCGACGCGGTGACCTGAGACACGGGGACCGCGCCACCCTTGTCGCTGTCACACTCCCAGCCGTTCGGGTCGTCGCTGATGGGCGCAACCTGGCGGCCGAAGAGGAACTGCACCGAGCCTTGGTAGCCCTGGTCCATGTCGAACATGTCGTCGCCGGCGTTGTTGCATACCAGGTGATGCGCGTTCACGGTGCCACCGAACCACTCGAAGCAGTCGTCGAGGGTGTTGCTGATCATGATGTGGTGCATCGTGGTGCCGCGGCCGACGGAGCCGAGGGTCAGACCGTTGATCTCGTTGCCGTCACCGATTTCCACACCGGAATACTCGATGCGCATGTAGGTCATCACGCCGCTGTTGTCGTCGGGATCGGTGCCGCCGTAGAGACCTTCACCGGGGTTCAGACCCTCGATGCTGGGCAGGTCGGTGCCGCTGATCTTGAAGTTGGGCGCCTTGCCCAGAACGATGACGCCACCCCAGTCACCGGGGCCACGGCTTCCCTCGGGAAGCGCGCTGGTGAAGAGGATCGGCTCTGCCTCGGTGCCTTCGGCCATGATCTTGCCACCCTGCTGGATGACCAGGGTGCCGAGGGATGCGCCATCACCTTCGATGCGCGTGCAAGGCTCGATGACGATCGTGGAGCCGTCGCCCACGTTGATCTTGCCCTTCAGGTCCCAGACCTTGTCGCTGGTCAGGGTCACGGTCTGGCCCGCTGCGGGAGCCGTCACGTCGGCGTGCTCGAGGCCAGCGCCGCTCAGGTCACAGCTGGTTCCGCCAGTGCCGGCCGTTCCGCCGTTGCCTGCGGTGCCGCCCTGTGCACCGTTGCCAGCGCTGCCGCCGTTGCCAGCCGTGCCGCCGTCGGCTCCGCTGCCGCCGTTACCGCTGCCGCCAGCGCCACCTTGGGCACCGCTGCCGCCGCTGCCGGGCGTGTCGTCGTCACTGCCACACGCCGTCACTGCGATGGGAAGCAGTGCGATCGCGGACGCTAAGGCTAGATGGGAAATTCGCATGATAGAAGTCCTCCTTGGGTGCGCGGAGAGTGCCTATGCGTCGTGACCCCGAGATAAAGCCTGCGTGACGATTCCATGGCAGTGCGAGAGAAACGCTCACTTGGTAACGCGCGTGTGACGTAGCGGAATGGCGTTCGAGAAGCGGCCTCAGCCTGGCGTCCAAAGCGCGGCAAATGTGAGTCAGCATCAGCCCTTTTGTCGTGGATTTTGGGTTTGGGGGAGGCGGCACCGCGTCCCTAGACGCTGCACGTCCGCTACACCTGAAGCAGCCTGGGCGAGTCACTTTGAACCACTGATTGTAAATCCGTAAGGAAACTAAGGCATGGAGTGACGACAAGTGCCCTGCCTAACCGTTGCGGACCCGGGGATACCACACGCGCGGCCTCCCAATGAGGGCGGGGGCGCTGCTCGACCTCACGCCGTGGTCGACAGCCCAAGTCGCAACGAGTTCTGTTCATCTGCTCCCGGGCGCACCCTCACCCCCAAAACCAGCCACGCTGAAACGAACGGCCGCTGAAACCAACGGCCACTCAAACCAAGAGGCACCGGTGTAGGGGGCCTCCGTTCCAGCCAAAAACAGCTGCCTAAGTAGCGCCCCTTACGCAGGCTCGCAGCTTCGATATATTTCTCGGTCTACTGAGGAGCTCCCATGAAGACCACGACCCTAGCGCTTTCGACCCTGATGCTTGCCCTGCTGGCCTGCAAGGAAGAGAAGAAGGAAGAACCGGCCGCCACGGCTGCCACCGCTGCCGCTCCAGCGCCTACCCCCACGGAAACGGCCGCTCCGGCCGCAACCGAGGAAGAGAAGAAGGAAGAGAGCCCCATCCCCGATATCCCGGAAGGTCGCTCAAAGCCACCGACGGTGGCGGAGTGGAAAGCAGCGACGAACATCAACACGCAGGAGGTCAACTCCCAGCCTGACAAGTGCTTCATGCGCATCGTGCGCGAGTGGCTGAAGGTGAACTGCGAAGGGGATGTGCAGGGCTTCACCGGAATGGAGAACTTCGGGAACGAAATGGCCGACTACTTCCAGTCGGTGAAGCCGGGTAAGGTCGCTGACTTCGTGGTGCGCCTACGCAAGGGCAAGACCATGAAGCTGCGCATCCAACGCGGCAAGGACGGCGAGGCGGTGCTCTTCGTGAACTGGCCGGCAGGCGAGGAGAAGCCGACGATCGTCGCCCTCGGACGCGGGGTGAAGTAGACAAAACGAGGAGAGCGGGGCAGCCATGCCGACGCCCCGCTCTGATGTTCGGAACTGATGTTTCCTTGAGGAATCAATAGGTGTAGCCGGCGCCGATCGAGAAGTCCATGCCCTTGGTGTACTCGTCGATCACGTTGTCGCCGTCGTCGCTCTTGCCTTGAGTGCGCGTGAAGGGCGAGTTCAGGAGGTTTGCGGCAGAGAACTTGAGTTCGAGGTGCTCCCCGAAGTCCTTGGCGACGACGAAGTCCAGCTGATGACGCGGCTGCTGATAGACGTCGGGCAGACCCTCGAAGCCAACCGCGACGATTTGCTTACCGACGACGTTGTAGAGCAGGCGGGCTTTGACGCCGTTTTCTTTGCTCGAGTAGTCGATCGCAGCGTTGATGGTGAACGGCGGCTGATTCGACAACGGGCGTTCCCGCGACGTGCTGAAGTCGTTGGCGTCCGAGAGTGTGACGGTCGAAATGCCGATTGTCGCGTTGGCCACGGCGCTGAAGTCGCTGAGTGACTTCGAGACGAAGCCGAGGCTCTTGCGGCCTTCGACCTCGAAGCCAACCATCTTCGCGCTCTCGGAGTTCTGGTAGGTGTAGAGGCCGTCGTCACCAGCGGACTGCACGGTCTGCTCGATGGGATCCTTGAAGTACTTGTAGAACACGCTGGCGGCGACGATCTCTTCGAGAGTTGGGTAAAACTCGAAGCGTGCGTCGAGGTTCGTGATCTTGGTCAGCGTCAGGTTCGGGTTACCGGCCTCGGAGTAGCCGCCGAAGTAGTTGCTGAAGGTGAACGGCGCGAGCTCACGCAGCTGGGGGCGCGCAAGAGTGCGCGTCGCGGAGAAGCGCAGCTTGGTCTTCTTCGAGGTGTCGAACACCAAGCCCAACGATGGCAACATGTCGGTGGACTTCAGGTCCGTCGAGACGGCGCGGTCGTCGGGTGAGAACGGGTCGAAGGAGCTGATGTTTTGGCGGGTGACTTCGATGCGCTCGCCGACGATGACGCGAAGCCAGTCAGTCAGGGCCGTGTCGCTCATCACGTACACGGCGTAGACGTCGAGGCCCGCGGTGTAGGCGTCGTTATCGAAGGTGGTCTCGTCTAGCTGGATGACGTCGCCGATGTTGTCCTGAGTGAAGAGCTTGTCTGGGCAATCGAGGCGCCAGCTCTCGCACACGAAGTCATCGTCCGGTGACCCGGGGCGCCGCCGGAAAGCAAAGCGCCGAGAGTCGAACTCGCGATCGCGGGTGCTGATGAGGCCGCCAAACTTCACCTTGGCGGATTCTTGATCTTCGCTCAGTGGCTGGGTGTAGTCGATGCCGGCGCCGATCGAGGTCTCGGACTGATCGGCGTAGAAGTGCGAGCCGCTCTCGGAGCCGTCGATGTACACCACGGAGCCGTCGGGTTGACCCTTGTAGACGGTGTCGCGGGTATCCGGTTCCTCGCGGAAAGCCTTCGCAAGGGACAGGTTCCACTCGAGCAAGCCTCGGTTCGCGTCCTCGAAGGTGTGCTCACCCTGGAGCTGTCCGAAGTTCAAGACGCGGCTGATGAACTGCAGGCGGGTGCTGGTCAAGACCGCCTGACGCGTCTCGTAGAAGCCTTGAAGCACGCGCGCGGTGTCGTCGGAGCTCTGACTGCGAAGGCCGGTCAGAGTGATCTTGTGGTTGCGGCTCAGCTGATAGGTCAGGGTGCCGAAGGCGCCCCAGCGGACCTTCTCTTTGCCACTCTGCTCCCGCAGGTCAGCGAGCAGATCGAGCCGCTGTTCGGTGTCGTTGAAGTCGAACTTGCGGCGGATTCGATCTTCGACCACCTCCCAGGAGCGCGAGTAGTTGAGGGAGCCGACCAGACCGAGCTTCTGCTCCTGCCCGAGCTTCCAGGTCTTTCCGATCACGACGGACGCGCTGTGGCTTGGTAGCGTGAACTTCTCCTGGGCGCTCATGAAGGAGTTGATCTTGCGCCCGTTCGCTGTGAGCTCGTCCTGGGTGAGGAACTCACCGTCGGGTTTGCGCGTGGTGCGCGAGAGCTTGTAGTCGGGGACATCCGGGAGCTGGCGCGTGCCACCGTCGAAGCCGAGCCAGTCCGTGTTGCTGCCTCGGTAGCTCAAGCGGTCCTGGAAGGTGGCCTGGGTGTTGAAGCCCACACCGAGGGTCGCCTTGAACAGGAATTCCTCGGGCAGATCGCGAGTTTTAATCCGCACGGAACCGCCGGCGAAGTCGCCCGGCTTGTCCGGCGTGAAGGTTTTCGCGATGGTCAGGCTCTCGAGCACCAGGCTCGGGAACAAGTCGAGGGGCACCGCTTGACGGTCAGGCTCTGGGCTCGGAAGGGGCGCTCCGTTGAGCTGGGCGTTGGCGTAGCGGTCGCCGAGGCCGCGCACGTACACGAATCGCCCATCGACGATGGTCGCGCCGACGACGCGCTGGGCGGCTTGGGCTGCGTCCTTGTCTGGAGTTTTCGAGATTTCACCGCGACCCACGCTGTCGCCCATCGCGGCTGAGCGCTGACGCGTGAGCGACAAGCCGGCGAGGCCTGACGTATCCGCCTTGGTCTCCACGACGAACGTCTCCACTGCCTTCTCGTCGGGACGCAGCTTGATGTCCAGCTTCGCGATCTTGCCGCCGGTGATGATGATGCCGTCCAGGCGCTGGGTGTAGTGCGCGTCGTAGGCGATACGGATGGTGTACGTGCCTGGCTTTAGATCCAGACGGAACTGCCCGTTGACGTCAGTGAACACCTTCTTGTCCGTGCCGACGACTTCCACCTCGGCTTCGACTAGTGGCTCCTCGTATTTGGTGTCGCGGACGGTGCCCGTGAGTGCGCCCTTTCCTGCCTCTGGCTTTTCCGAGAGATCGGTCTCGCCCATCTCCTCGTCGCTGTACTCCTCGAGGTCATAGCCCGAGTCGTCACCACCTCCGGCGGGCTTGTCCTCGGGCTTCTTGTCCTCGGGCTTCTTGTCTTCAGGCTTCTTGTCCTCGGGAGGCGGTTCGTCGCCTTCATCCGTCGGGACGATCGTCTCGCCTTCTTCGTCCCCCGGATCGTCTGCCGGTTGAGCGAAGGCGTGCTGACTCAGCGTTAGCGGCGCGAGTAAGGCAAGGACTGGGAGGAAGCGAAAGCGGGACCTCATGGAAACCTCTTCGAGGAGCCGCGCCAGTGGACGCAGCTCGGCGTCGTACGGACACCAAGCGATGGGTCCGGTAGTGCTGGGTTGTTCGCGACGTACCTCCGCCGGTACGCCTGCTAGTTCATCGCGCCAGCGCGGCGCGTTTCGAGTCGTCTGTGCCGCTCAGCGGCGCGGGGTGTAGGCGAGGTGGCGTATGGCCGGTTCGCGGGCGGGAAGATAGAGGATTCGGGAGGCTCCGGGGGGAGTCGGTCGAAAGCGCTACAAGCTCGTTACTGCCCTGTAACACTTCGGTCGGCGTGTCGAAGTGGAATTTCCTGGGGGATATTCAAGTCGGCATACGTCTGGAACGAGCTTTCGTTCTGTACTACTCCGCGACCTTGTCCGTGAGCATCGCGATTGAGCGTGCGCCTCCGCGGCGTGCGAGGTCCATCACCTCCACGGCCTCGGCGTAGCTCGCGCCGTCGTGGGCGTCGAAGTAGAGCACCTTGCTCTTTCGCGACGCCATCATGCGTGGCAGCCGAGTCGGCAGCTCGCCCTTGGTGACAACGGTCTGATTCAGCTTCACCACGCCTTGAGCATTGAGGGTGAGCACCAACGGCGGCTCGGGCTGGTTGGCAGGTGGCGGCGTGTCTTCCTTGTCCTTCTTCGGCAGGTTTAGCCAGAAGGTCTTGGTCAACATCGGGGCCACGACCATGAAAATGATCAACACCACCAGCGCCACGTCGACCAACGGGGTGATGTTCACGTTAGGCGGGTTGCCGTGCTTGGAAGATCCAGAGGGTGCGGTGAATGCCATGGCGATGTCTTGGTGTGGGGCCGAGCCAGCTGTGGGCCGACCTCAGCCGTCCTTCTTCTTCTCTTCGACCTTCAGGCTGACGCCCTTGAAGCCGATCTCTTGGATCAGGCCAAGCGTCGTGCGCACGCGCTCGTAGGGCACGTTGACGTCGGTCTTCAGCAGCAGCTGGCGGTCCGCCGTCGTGGAGTGGATCTGCTTCAGCTCACGCTTCAGCGTCTCCTTATCCACCTTCTTCTCTTCGAGTACCGTGGTGCCATCTCCGGAGAGGGTGATCTCGACAGCGTTGTCGTCTTTCGGTTTTGGATCCGCTTGCTCGATCTCGGGCAGGCGGACCAGGTCGTTGTTCAACGCAGGCGCCACCACCATGAAGATGATGAGCAGCACCAACACCACGTCGACGAGCGGCGTGATGTTGATGTCCGGCTCAGGCTGCTTTCCGCGCTTCGACGAGCCCAGGCTCATTCCCATAGCGATTCTCCATCTCGTCGAGTAGCTCGCTGGAAGAGCGAGCCAAGGTGAGTTCGATCTGGTTCACACGGCCGGTGAGGTAGTTGAAGAAGAGCACTGCCGGGATGGCGATCATCAAGCCGAGCGCGGTCTCGAAGAGCGCCTCGGAGATACCGGTCATGACGGCGGCCATACCCGCGTCGCCACCGGAGCCGATCGCCTTGAAGCTCATGATGATGCCGATGACGGTTCCGAGCAGACCAACGAAGGGCGCGACGGAAGCGACGGAGCTCAGCACCGTGAAGCCGCGGCGTAGCTCCGCACCGATGGTCTCCTTGGTGCGCTCTGCTTCGTTGCGCGCCATCTCCACCGGGGTGAGGCCCTTCTCAGCTCGCTCGAGGCCGCGCTGATAGCGCTGCATCATCGCGCCGATGGTGCGCGCCAGGGTGGACGCCTTGTGCTTCTCCGTCAGCGCGATGATCTCTTCGATGCGCCACTCGTCGAGCAGTGCGGCCGCCTTCTGTACGAAGGTGCGCGATTCGCTGTTCGCCTTGGAGAACGCCAGGATGCGCTCGACCACCACGCCGATGGTGGACACGCCCATCGTGAGGAGGATGACGGCGATGGCCTTGTTCAGGCCACTCATGTGATGCCAGATTTCAATCGGGTCGAGGGTCATTGAAGTGCTCCGTTTGGGCAGCTCGGTTCGCTTGGGGTTCGCGTTGCGAGTGCAAGGACTAGTATTTGCTTGTGGAAAATGGTTTGCGCGAGACGCTCTGGGGTCAGACGCTAGATTTTGATCTTGAAGGGGAAGCGCGCGAACTTGACGACCGGGACGGCTTGTCCCAACTCGTTCTTCGCGGGGCTGAAGGTCCAGCTCTTCACGGCGGCCTCGCACACGCCGGTGAGTTCAGCCGGGCCGCGCACTGCCTTGACTGCGGCAGTGCTGCCCGACTCGGTGATGACGTAGCGCACGACGACCACGCCTTCGATGCCCGCGGAGCGCGCAGAAGAGGGGTAGCTCGGGTAGGGGCGGTTCTGAGGAACTGGCTGTACCGCGACCTCGTTGGCGCGGAACACCTTCTTCTTCTCAGGCTTCGGCGGCGGAGGCTTGGGCTTCTCTGCGGTGGGTTCAGCCGTCGGCTTTGGCGCCGCTTTGCCGGTGCCCTTGCCGCGCCCGCCACCACCGGCGTTCGCGTAGGGGTCGCCGCCACCAGGCGTGTCACCCACGGGTGCGTCGGTCTCCTTGGGCGCTTCCTTGGGGATCTCCTTCGGAACGACGAGCTTCGGCATCACCGGTCCGGCAGCGCGTGGCGCCGGCTCGGGATCCACCTCTTCTTCGACTTCAGGCTCGGGCTCAGGCTCAGGAGTCTTTGCCAGCTGAACGTCGACGATGTCTTCTTCCTTCTGGATGATCTCGGTGACATTGCCACCTGCAACCGTCAGGAAGGCGAGAAGCCCCGACATGCAGAGGACGCCCATGGCGAGGCCTGCAGAGAGCCGTCCAAAACGGCCGCTGTCGCCGTCGTCGTTCGTCCACTTCTTGGGGTCCATCGGTGGTCGGGACCCTGCTCGTGTTGTGTGACGGCATCGTGGCGTCTCGGCAAAATAGGAGTAAAGGAAAGTCGGTTTGGCGTCACGAACGCTCCAAGGCGTTGCAGCGTTGTCACACGAGTCCAGCCTCGTCGTCGCCGGCAGTCGTAGCCATCAAACCGTCACGCAATGGCCGCTGTGGAGCGCTCATCTACAGATTGTTCGAGAGCGCTACGATCACGTCACCTCACGGTCACGCTGCCTCGGTACTGCCACCGGCTCAGATGACTCGCATTCTCGTCATTGACGACGAAGAGGACATCCACACCGTCCTGCAATACAACCTCGAGCAGCTTGGGTACGACGTGACCTCGGCACTCAACGGCAAAGAGGGGCTCAAGCTTTGTCGGGAAATGGTGCCGGAACTCGTCGTGTTGGACCTCATGCTCCCCGATCTCGCAGGGACGGAGATTTGTCGTCTACTGCGATCCAGTCCCGTGACCGCGCACATTCCCGTGATCATGTGTACAGCGCGCACCGAGGAAATCGATCGCGTGGTCGGCTTCGAGCTCGGCGCGGACGACTATGTTACGAAGCCGTTCAGCGTGCGCGAGTTGGCCTTGCGAATCCGCGCGGTACTACGCCGCAAGTCAGGTCCGCCTCCCGCAAACGGTACCCTCGAGTTTGGCGACCTGCGCATCGATCGCGATGCCCACCGCGTGTGGGTTGGTGAGACCGAGGTCGAGCTGACCGCTTTGGAGTTCAAGCTGCTGGTGACGCTCTGCGAGCGTCGGGAGCGGGTGCAAAGTCGCTCGGTCCTGCTCGACAACGTGTGGGGTATGCGTGGCGATTCCTCTACCCGCACCGTCGACGCACACGTGAAGCGTCTACGGGAGAAGCTGGCGCACGCGCGAAACCACATCGAGACGGTGCGCGGCGTTGGCTACCGCTTCACTGGCCGCGGCTGACCACGCGCGAGGACCCGCCAGTGAAGCGCTGAGACCTGCCAAAGGTAGATGATTCGACGCCGTAGTGGCTGCGGGCTGTCGCTGCTCCGCGGGCTGAACCGTGAGCAGTTTCGGCGCTTTGGCTCGCTCGTTTGGGGGTGAGGCGCGCCGTTCTGTGACGTTGCCGATCGCGAACAGCCGGTTTACCCGAGCTGGCGCTGGCTGTCGGCCCCGGATAGGCTCCACACCTGTCACTTCAGCGTCACACTGGGGCGTTACTCAGGGGCAACCCAATGGCCAGAATTGTCGTCGTCGAAGACGAAACCGATCTCCAAGAAGTCCTGCGTTACAACTTGGAGCAAGTAGGGCACGAGGTGCTCCAGGCGCTGCGTGGTACCGAAGCGCTGAACCTCGTGCGGGAGAAGCGCCCCAACCTGGTCTTGCTCGACCTGATGTTGCCCGACATGCCGGGCACCGAGGTGTGCAAGCAGATCAAGGACAACTCGTCCACCCGCGGCGTGCCGGTGATCATGCTGACCGCCAAGGGGGAGGAGATCGATCGCGTGGTCGGCTTCGAGCTCGGCGCCGATGACTACGTCATCAAGCCCTTCAGCGTGCGGGAGCTGCTGCTGCGTATCAACGCGGTGCTGCGCCGCGCCGAATCCGGAGGCGACATCAAAGAGGACGTCGTCGAGTTCGGTTGCTTGAAGTTCGCTCGCGACGCGCATCGGGTCTGGGTGGAGGACGCTCTCGTGGATCTCACGGCCCTCGAGTTCCGCTTGCTGACCACGCTGTACGATCGGAAGAACCGAGTTCAGTCTCGAGGCACCCTGCTCGAAGACGTCTGGGGCATGGATTCCAGCATCACCACGCGCACCGTGGATACCCACGTGAAGCGCCTCCGCGAGAAGCTCGCCAACGCACGGGACTACATCGAGACCGTGCGTGGTGTGGGCTATCGATTCGTGGGCACGCCGGAAGAGGCGGCGATGCATTGAAGCTAGGCCTGCGAGCGAAGCTGACGCTCGTTGCTCTGCTGTTGATTGGCGTCGCCATTACGGCGGCGTTCTTGTTCATGCGTCGTGAGGTCCACAGCGTGCTCGTGGACCACATGACCCGCGACCTGGTGACGCGCGCGCAGTTGATCGCCGATCAAGTCAGCGAGGTGCAGCTACCTGACGACGACGTCAAGGACTGGGACGCGCTGGCCGATCGCCTCGGCAAAGCCTCCAAGGCCCGCGTTACCTTGATTGCCGCCGACGGGCGGGTGCTTGGTGACTCGGAGGTGCCCACCGGCGATTTGGCGGCGCTGGAGAATCACTCGGAGCGGCCGGAGGTGGTCGAAGCATTGAGTTCAGGGCGCGGAATCTCAGAGCGCCACAGCGCCACCATTGGTCAAAGTCAGCTTTACGTTGCGGTACCTGTTCAGCGAATGGCGCCGGGTGGTCCAAAGGTGGCGAGGCTGTCGATCGAGCTGGAGGAAGTGGAAGGCGCGCTTCAGACCCTGGAAAAAGGGCTGCTCCTGGCTTCAATCCTGGGCCTCGCGATCGCCGTGCTGCTCGCAAGCTTCGCTGCCAAGAGCCTCGCCAACACTGCGACTCACCTTACAGAGGTGGCCGAGCGCATGGCAGACGGCGATCTCACGGCTCGCGCGCGTATCCGCAAGGAAGACGAACTCGGCCCCCTCGGTGCCGGGCTCGACTTGCTCGCCACGAACCTGTCTTCGACCCTGGACGAGCTCACGAGCGAGCGCGACAAGATGAGCAGCATCCTCGAGAGCATGCGCGAGGGAGTGATGCTGATCGACACGTCGGGTCACATCCAGCACGTCAACCCCGCGCTCCGCGAGATGCTGCTGCTGAACAACGACGTCGTGGGTAAGACGCTGCTGGAGACCGTGCGCCAGTCCGAGCTTCACGAACTGCTCGAGGCCGCGAAGAAGTCGCGGAAGCCCGGCAGCGGTGAGATCGAGGTGCGGGGTCTGAAGCCCCGCATCCTGCTCGTGCAGGTGCAACCCGTGCCGGAACAGGGATGGCTCTTGGTGTTCTTGGACGTCACTCAGATGCGGCGACTCGAGGGCATGCGGCGCGACTTCGTGGCCAACGTCTCCCACGAGCTGCGCACCCCGGTTGCCTCGATTCACTCCGCGGCCGAGACCCTAATGGGAGGCGCCAAGGACGACCCCAAGTTTGCGGGTCGCTTCATCGACATCATCGACCGCAATGCGATCCGCCTGCGTGACTTGGTTGAGGACCTGCTGAGCTTGTCGAGCATCGAGTCTGGTTCTTTCCGCCTGCGACGGGAACCCCTGGCGGTGCGTCCGTTCGTGCAGCAGGTGCTCGGGATGTTTGACGGGCGAATCAAGAACCGTCGCTTGCGTATCGATCAGGATTTCCCTGAGGATTTACCGTGTATCAACGCGGACGGCCGCGCGATGGAGCATATCCTCAGCAATCTGGTGGACAACGCTATCAAGTACACCACGGACGGAGACGCCGTCCGTATCGCTGCCAAACGCGTTGGCGATGTGGTCGAGATCGGCGTGTCGGACACCGGACCTGGTATCCAGGAAGAGCATCTCGCGCGACTGTTCGAGCGGTTTTATCGTGTGGATAAAGGGCGCTCCAGGGACCTCGGCGGTACCGGTCTTGGCCTCTCGATCGTCAAGCACCTCGTCGAAGCTCATGGTGGCAACGTGGGGGTCGAGAGTACCCTGGGCGTGGGTACACGGTTTTGGGTGACGTTGCCCGTCGCGCGCGAAGAGATGACGAGCCACCCCTCGGCGAGTTCGATGCCAGTCGCAGTCGCCGAGCGGCTGCAGTAGCTCGGTTGACCACCAAAAGGTGGGCCGCTGCACGAGCGGCGGGGCAGAGCGGCGGGGCAGAGTGGCATGGCCGAGGTGCAAGGCCTGCGCAGGCGGTCTTTGCCGCGTCGCGGCGACGGCACCTGTAGGGGCTCCTCTCCCCCCAAAAAAGCCATGGATTGTTCTGATTCGGAAATCCGGCTGGCAAAGGTTTCCAATTCGGCCACGACACTGCGGCGCAGCTTCGGCACGCTCGAGGCGTAGGGGAAGCGTCGTTTGGTGGCTGGATCCGTCTCAAATGCCGCCCGAGGAATTGCGGCATCTTGCGTCGTTGTGGTCTCGGTATCGGCTCATCTGTGCACGTTCTTGCGGCAACGTGGTCAATTCAGGGGAGCCGGGGTACGCTTGAACATTCGTTGAGCTACTGTTCCCAACACGTCGGTTGGGGGCTCATGAAGCCAGCGATTTCCGTCGTAGCTAACTCTGGCAAGAGGCCAAGTTGGGGGTTCTGGGGCCAAGTCTGAGGCAAGCCGGAACGTACCGTGATCGAGTTCGAAGCATGTCCCGTCTGCATACTGACCGCGAATACGAGAAGGAGCTGAGCGCGCTGCGCGAGCGCGTCCTGCTCATGGGTTCGCGAGTCGAGGAGATGGTGCACGACGCGATGCAGGCGTTCGCCACACGAGACGCCCGCTTGGCTCGCACGACATCCAGCATCGACGCCCACATCGATCGCCTCGAAGTGGACATTGATGAGCGCTGTCTGAGGCTGCTTGCCCGGCGCCAGCCGGTGGCGGGCGATCTTCGCTTCATCACGACCGCGCTCAAGTTGGTGACTGATCTGGAGCGCATCGGGGATCTGGCTGCGAACATCTGTGAGCGCACCATCGAGCTCTCGGACCATCCACCCCTCGAGGTCGAGACCGACCTGCCGGAGATGGCTCAGGTGACCTCAAGCATGTTGAGGGATTGCCTGGACGCATTCGTGACGAAGGACGTCCCGAAAGCTCAGCGCGTGATGGAGCGAGATTCTCAGGTGGATGCGGCCTATGCGCAGACGTTTCCCGCGTTGAGTGTCCACATGGCGAGCGACCCCGAAAACGCGCAGCGCTTGCTCTCTGTGGCGCGCTATCTCGAACGGATCGCCGACCACACGACGAACATCGCAGAGATGGTGGTGTTCATGGTGGCGGGAACTGACGTGCGTCACAACCAGCAGGTCGCGACGGGCACTGCCTGAAGTAGTTCACGTCGCCTTCAGACAACGCTCAGGCTGCGCTCAAGCAGCGTCATGGCGTTCCGCCCATGCTGATGGAGTGGAAAATCAAGATCTCCAGGAGCTGAGCGTGGGTGAGGAGCTACGGCGCATGCCGATTCAGCGTCGCGCCCGCAACACGGTCGAGGTCATCCTGACCGCGGCGGAACGAGTCCTACTCGACAAGGGCTACGAGGGACTGTCCACCACACAGGTCGCAAAGGTCGCAGGCGTCGGTATCGGCAGCCTGTATCAGTACTTCTCCGGGAAGCGGGAGTTGGTGCGAAGTCTGTTCGCGAGCCAGTCAGGGTGGTTCGAACAGCAGCTGTGCGAGCTCTCGAAGGAGCGCTTGCCTCGTCTGGGCCGGTTGCTGCTCGAGCGTCGCAGGCGCGATCGCACGTTGTATCGTGCCGCGGTGGATGGCTCGAACTGTGACCCGAGCTTCTGCGCGATCCTCCAGACCCTAGAGCGCTGTGCCCCCGAGCTGACGGAGGTCGAGTGCTTCCTCGCGGCAAGCGCAATTAGCGGTGCGGTCGACCGCGTCGCGCTCGACCGCCCGCAGGCGCTCGACACCGCCGAGCTAGAGGTGGCGCTCGCGGCGCTGGTGCGCCGCGTACTGCCTCAGGCCGTGAGCGCCCCGGAGCTGGTGAGTTGCTCGACCACGCGCACCGCCAGCGCGTCCATGTCGTCACTCGGCGCCGCTGGTTGCTCTCCGCCGATCATTTGAGGCGTGGCGCTGCGATAGCCCTGGAGGGCGCTACGAGTGTCGCTCGACAGGTTTCCGACCCACACCACGATGGCGCCCACTTCGAGCAAGGGCCTGAGGGTGAAGAGCGCCGCCTCCGCGTTGCCGACCTGACTGCCATCAACCGTTACCGCGAGGTAATTACGGTCGAATAGCACGCGCTCTAGCGCGAAGCCCAGCTGCTTGCTGGTCGCGGCATCACCGGGCAGTTCGATCAAGAGCGCGGCGTGGCCGAGGCGCTGACGACGCTCCAGCGCCGAGACCTGACTGCCTTGGTCCAACGCGCCGTCGCCCGGGGACGATCCCTCCGCGCTAGTCTGGCCTGAATCCACGATCATTCCGGCGGCCACCGTGTCGTTGGTGACCGAGTCGATGACGATGAAGGCCCCGGTAGCGCGATTCTGCGAGTAGATGTCGATGAAGAGCGGGCGGTGCGCCTTCACTCTGACCCGGCCGATCTCGTTCAGCGCCAGTCCGCTCGCTTGGGTGGGCTCCAGAGTCTCGAGGTCGGTGTGGGAGAGCACCTCGCTGACCTCGGCCCTGACGTACTGCGCGGTGTGCTTGATGAAGTAGCTCTTGCCGACGTCTAGCGGAGCCTCACTCATCCACACCAACATGGCCTCGAAGTTCTGCGCCACCTTCGGGCGCTCCGAGGCGTGCACCAGCATGTCGCCCCGACTGACGTCCACCTCGTCTTCGAGGCGCAAGGTGACGCTCATCGGCGCGAACGCCTCATCCAACGTGCCGTCGAAGGTGTCGATGCTCTTTACTCGGCTGGTGCGCAGCGATGGCAACACCACGATCTCGTCGCCACGCTTGATCCGCCCGGAAGCGATCTGCCCGGCGAAGCCACGGTAGTCGAGGTTCGGGCGCTGAACGTATTGCACCGGGAAGCGCAGATCGCTGAGGTTGCGGTCCTCTGCGATAGGCACGGTTTCGAGGTGAGCGAGCAGCGTCTTTCCGCCCGCCTCGCTGTACCAGGGCATCTGGTCGCTCGTGTGCACGACGTTGTGCCCCCGCAGCGCGCTGATGGGGATGAACGTGACGTCTTTGAAGCCCAGGCGCCTGGCGAACAGGCTGAACTCCTCGCGGATCTCCTCGAAGCGACGCTGATCGTAGTCGACCAGATCCATCTTGTTGATACACACGAAGAGGTGGGGGATGCCCAGTAGCGAGGCGATGTATGCGTGGCGCCGCGACTGCTGCAGTACGCCGAGGCGCGCATCGATCAGGATGATCGCGACGTTGGCCGTGGAGGCTCCGGTCGCCATATTGCGCGTGTACTGAACATGCCCAGGCGTATCGGCGATGATGAACTTGCGATTTTCTGTGGAGAAATATCGGTAGGCGACATCGATCGTGATGCCTTGCTCGCGCTCGGCTTTCAGACCGTCGGTAAACAGAGAGAAGTCGATCTCGATGTCGGTCTGCTTGGAGGCGCGCTTGACCGCCGATAGCTGGTCTTCATATACGCCGTGGGTGTCGTGGAGCAGTCGCCCGATGAGGGTCGACTTGCCGTCGTCCACGCTGCCCACCGCCACAAAGCGCAAGAGCTCTTTGTTCTGGTGTTGCTCGAGGTAGGCCTCGATGTCTTGCTCGATGAGCTCCGACTGGTGAGTCATTAGAAGTATCCCTCGCGCTTCTTGGTCTCCATCGAGCCTTCCTCATCGAAGTCGATCAGACGCCCGCCGCGCTCCGAATAGCGGGTGAGCAGCATCTCGCGGATGATCTCCGGGAGCGTCGTCGCGTCCGAGCGCATGGCACCGGTCAGCGGGTAGCAGCCAAGAGTACGGAAGCGAACTCGTTCGAGGCTCGGAGTCTCCCCCGGGAGCAAGCGCATGCGCTCGTCGTCAACCATCACCAGCTGCCCGTCGCGCTCGACGACCGGGCGCTCCGCCGCGTAGTAGAGCGGCACGATCGGGATATTTTCCCGATGGATATAAAGCCAGATGTCGAGCTCGGTCCAGTTCGAAAGCGGAAAGACGCGGATGCTTTGACCCTTGGTGATCTTACCGTTGTAGGCGTTCCAGAGTTCGGGGCGCTGGTTCTTGGGATCCCAGGTGCCGTGCTCATCGCGGAAAGAGTAGATGCGCTCCTTGGCGCGGCTCTTCTCTTCGTCTCGACGAGCGCCGCCGAACGCCGCGTCATAACCACCCGCCTTCAGCGCTTGGAGCAGCGCCTGGGTCTTCATGATCGTGGTGTACTTCTGGCTCCCGTAGTCGAACGGGTTGACGTTCTGCGTTTTCCCCTCCTGATTCGTGTGCACCTTGAGGTCGAGCCCGAGCTCGGCACAGTAGGCATCCCGAAACTCGGTCATCGCCTTGAATTTCCACGTGGTATCAATGTGGAGCAGGGGGAACGGCAGCTTCCCGGGGTGGAACGCCTTCTGGGCTAGCCGAAGCATCACCGAGGAGTCCTTCCCGATTGAATACAACATCACCGGGTTGTCGAACTCGGCGGCGACCTCCCGAATGATGTGGATGCTCTCGGCTTCGAGCTGCTTGAGGTGGGTCAGGCGTTGGGTCAGCAGGGGGGCATTCACGGCGCTCTCCATACAGGGATGCGCTTCACATAGCGTTGAGCCTTGGAACCGGCACTTCTTTTTTACGTCTTTTCCGATGTAATTAGTCGGGATTATGCCATTTGATCTGGAAGTTCGAACGGTTGGGCGAGGTCGAGCTGCGACCAATTCAACGCTTCTCCCGTCTGAGCCAACCTCAAGCGGTCCAAGTAGTTGCTCCTCGGGATCTCCTTCGCGCCGAGGCTGGCGAGGTGATCAGTCAGAAACTGCACGTCGAACAACTCGAGTCCGACCTGCGCCAGGCTCGATACGCACACCACTAGACCCACTTTGGAGGCGTTCGTGGAGCGGTGGAACATGCTCTCCGCCGCGAAGGCTCGACCGATGGCTACTCCGTACAGGCCACCGACGAGGCGCCCCGCCTCCCAGACCTCGAAGCTGTGGGCGTGGCCCATTTGGAATAGCTCTTCGTACGCTTCGATCATCTCCGGGAGGATCCAGGTGCCTTCGCTGCGTTCGTCGGCGCACGCGTGAATAACCTCGGAGAATGCCCGATCAGTCGTGACTTCGAAGACCCCTCGACGCAGGACGCGTCGCAAGCTCCGAGACACGTGGACGTCTGACGGGTCGAGCACCGTGCGTGGGTCTGGGCTCCACCACAAGGGCGGTACTCCGCCGTTGTACCAGGGAAAGATCCCGCGCTCGTAGGCGGCCATGAGGCGCCATGGTGAGAGGTCCCCTCCAACCGCCACCAGACCCTCATCGTCTGCGAGACGCGGGTCGGGGAACGCCTCGCGGCGACCGGGGTGTAGGAGTTTCGGCGGGCTCGGACGGTGCACGTTGGGAGCATAGCAGCGAGGAGCGCCGTTCACTGGTAGCAGCCCACGCTGCGTCTGACCCCCACTCCACTCAGGGCTTCAGGTGACGCTTGGCGCCCACAAATCGCAAGAACACGCCCCGGAGGGCGACCTCCCGAGACCGCGACGGGTGTTGTGCTAGGGTCCGCCGACCTCTCGCCCCCCTCGAGCCATGCGCTTCCTTTCTCTCTCCGTTCGCTTCGTACACATCTCCTTCGTGTGTAGCCTGGCCTTCCTGGGTTACTGGCTGAGAAGAATTCCACGGGGATTTATCTCGAAGCAAGAACGGGATCGCCTGCGAGGGGACGTGCTAGCCAAGCTGCTGGAACGCCTGGGCGCGACCTTCATCAAGTTCGGCCAGATCCTCAGCACGCGGCCAGACCTCCTGAACGAGGAGTACACCGGGGCGCTCGCCAAGCTTCAGGACGCGGTAAAGCCTGCGCCCTACGCCCAAATCAGCGCGGTGCTCGACCGCGAGCTAGGCGACCAGCGGGGCCGCATCGTCGAGATCAATAGCGAGTGCGTCGCCGCCGCATCCGTGGCGCAGGTCCACAAGGGTGTCCTCGATACCGGCGAAGCCGTAGCCGTCAAGGTGCAACGCCCGGATGCCCCTAGCCAGATCGAACGCGACTTGGCCATCATGGCCATCGGGGCGCGCATCTTGGATAAGATCCCCACGCTTCACCTGTTGAGCCTGCCTGGCTCCGTGGAGCGCTTCGCCGAGTCGCTGCGGGGCCAGCTCGATTTCCGCAAGGAAGCTGAGAACAATCGGCGCTTCGCGGTGAACTTTGCCGACGTCGACGGCATCGACGTGCCACGGCTGTTTGACGAGCTGTGCACGGAGCGCGTCATCGTCATGGAGTTCATTGATGGCGTAAAGGCCACGGAGCCCGAGAAGGTCGGCGGCGACCGTAAACGACTGGCTCGTCTCGGCGGTGAATGCATCCTGAAGATGACCTTCACCGACGGCTTCGTGCACGCGGACCTGCATCCCGGGAACATCATCCTCACGCGCGACAGCCGGGTGGTGCTGATCGACCTCGGGATGGTGACGGAGATCCCGGGTGATCTGCTGCGCCCTTGGGTCGAGACGTTCGTGGCGCTCAGTCAGCAAGACGGTGCGCGCGCCGCCAGAGTCTTCTACGGCTACGCGCCCAGCGTGGGCTGCGACGACTACGCCGCATTCGAAGCCGAAGTGAAGGGCTACCTGAGCAACCTGTACGGGAAGACTCTCGGCGAGGTCGAGGTCTCCCAGGCGGTGAGCGGAATGATGAACGTGCTGCGCAAGCATCGCGTTCAGATCGACCCCAGCTTCACCGTGGTCAATCTCGCGATGTTGGTCGCTGAGGGCCTGGGAAAGCAGCTCGATCCAGAGATTGACCTGGTGCCGCTGGCGATGCCTTACCTCTCCAACGCCATGCTCACGGCTCCCCCTGGTCGCGCCCCGAATCGCGTGATCCCTGGGGCAGACCCAGAGCCCCAGGCTGCCTAGGCTACCTCGCCGCTCCACTGACTCGGGAGACCGCCTAACGCCGGTGACGTTGCCGCGTGGATACGTTTCGGGCCGGACTTTCGGCTCGGGTGTCCTCCAAAGGCTCGGCTAGGCGCTCCTGAACTCGCACTCGCGTGTGGTCGCTGACCCTCACGCGCTCGCGCCCGCCGGTGCTCTTTCGCTTGAGCCCACCGCTCATGTAGTACCAGACAACGCCGGCAATCATCAGGCTCATGAGCGGCAACATCAAGCTGAACTGCGAGGAACTACTGAACCAGAACCCGGCACCGAAGATCACCAGGATGAACGGCGGAGCGAATGGACGCGCGCTGGGCGCGGGCCGCGAGTCATCGACACTGGGCGATCCAGCTTGCCAGTAGTCCGCGTGCGGAGGCGGAGGGGCCGCTCGCAGCGCGGCTTTCAGATCCCGAGTGCGAACGTCAGGATCTGGGGTCAACATCCCGCTCAGCAGCGCAACCAACTCCGAGTCTGCCCCAGCGCCGAGCGCGCTTTCCACGTCGATGCCGAGGCCACGATGTGGCTGCTGGTCAGGTGCGACGCCGGTGAGCAGCGTGAGCGCCGTTGCACCAAGACCATAGACGTCGCTGACTGCCAGCGCGCGACCTTGAAACTGTTCCGGCGCCATGTAGCCGAACGTGCCGACCACGGTGCTGCCATCCGCTTTCAGATGGTCCCGCACGGAACCAAAATCAACGAGCGCGTACGACCCATCGGGGCGGCGCACGATGTTGCTCGGCTTGATGTCGCGATGGATGACCGGGGGGGCACGCTGACTGAGGTACCCGAGAACATCGGCCATCTGCGTGAGCAAAGTGCGCACCTCAGCCGTGCCCAGGAGCTTGCCCTGGCGTCGCAGCTCGGCGAGCGACTCTCCCTCGACCAGGGTCATCACGAGGTACAGCGCGCCATCTTCTTCGAAGTGATCGAGGTGACGCGGGAGTGCTGGATGATCGAGCTGAGCAAGCACGCGCGCCTCGCGCTCGGCGAGCTCGACGTCCTTCCAGCTGCTCGCACCACGCACGCTGAAGCGCTTGATCGCGACGAGTGTGCCGTCTCGCTTATCAATAGCTTGAAGGGTCTGGCCTTGGGCGCCTTCGCCGATCAGTTGGGTGACCGCGTAACGACCTCTGCCCAAGCTGTCGCCCGCCTTCGGCGTGGGGGCGGGGGAGGTCACGCCTTACCTTGCCCGAAGGTCTCCGCGCCGTCTGCGAGGTATGCCGCTTCCTCCGCGGTGCTCTCGCGTCCTAGAATCGCATTTCTATGGGGAAAACGGCCAAACTTCACGATGAGATCGCGATGCATGTGGGCGAACTTGAGGTTGTTCTCGAAGGTCTTCTTGAGCTCGCCTTCTGCTGTCTCCACCAGCTTGCCGAAGACGCGCAGCGCTTCGTCTTGTGCCGTGAGGTCTTCGCTGTGCATCAGTGGCATGTAGAGGAACGGTCGCTCCACGCGTCGGAGTGCCTCGTCTTGCTTCGAAGAAATTGCCGTGCGGCAATGGCCGAGCGCCAGATGGTCGCTCGCGAAGGCCTGGGCGGTGCCTCGGTAGATGTTGCGCGTGAACTGATCCAGCAGGATGATCACCGCCAGACGACCTCGCGCTTCAGCGGTCAAGTGCTCTAGCTCCCCGCGGGCCGCGGCTTCGACATCAGCGCCAAAGCGCGACCTGATCTCAGCGTCTAGCTCAGGCTTGGACGCGAACCACAGGCTGCCTTGCTTCTGGATGACCGCGAGGTCGTCCTGTTCGGTGCCGAACCAGAACTCTAAGATCGCGTCCACGTTCGCCATCCTGGCAAGGCTAACGCTCGTGGCGCTGAGTGGCTACCCGCGGCTCTTCACGTCGTCCGATGTTCCGAGCTTGCCGTCGCGACCAGGAGAAAACACTGTGACTTCATCAGCGTCGCAGCTGACACGGAAGCGCGAGCCCCACGGATCCTCGACTTCGTCGTCGAGGACCTTGGCCTGCTGGAGCTGCGTGAGCGATGGACAGCCGCTGTGATCGGAACGCCAGTCCCGGGCAGCATCTCGAATCTTGCCAGCCGTCTTGACCGCTTGACCCGCGTCGTCCTTCGCCGCGGCATCGCTGCTGAACAGCCAGTAGCCTCCGCCCAGGGCGAGCGCTGCTCCCAGCAGAGCAACCGCTTCGAAGCGGGACAGTGAGCGACGGCGGGTTGGGTTGGAGCGTGTCATCGAGGTTGAAGTTGAAGGCTGGCTGATGCGCGTTCGTTAACGGAGGAAGTGGGGAGCGCCTTACGTTCACTTTTCTTGCGTCGCCACGTTGTCTGGAAACGGGCGCGCGTTGGATATTCGAGCCGCGCAGGGACTTGGATCACGGCTTGGCGGTCGTGATCCCACGCGATTGGAGGCTTGGCTTTCTCCACGTGCAGGTCGCTTGGCAGGTTTCCGGCACGTAACGCTTGGCTTGGTTTGGTTGTTTCGATTCTGCGCTTGGGTTTGGGATGGGAGCCCTGCGCGGCTCTGAGAGTGACAGGAGCAAGACGTATGCCGACACCATGGACACTGCCGTGGAAGCGCGGTTCACAGCCTTTCTGCTGCAGGTTTAGCTTCTGGGGGTGAGGCACGGCGTTGCGTGAGCCAGGTGTCCGATCGAGGACAAACTGACTCGCCCAGCGCTAGGGGAAGAAGAAGCGCTGCCAGATTGTCAGCCAAGCACGCTGCGCGCCCTCGCGACGCCAAAGCTGCCGATTGGCAGAGTGCCGGGGTGGCAAACGGGGGCTGACCGACTATCAAAACCATTGGGATGGCTATTCGCTCCTCGCAGTCCAACGTCGGTGCACCTCCCGAGACGTCTCTGGCGGCCAACCGCTTGAAGGTCGCGCTGATGGCGCCCATCGAAGCATTTCTGCACGTGCAGGCGGCGAGCGGGTTGCTGCTGTTGGCGATGGCGGTGATCGCGTTGGTGTGGGCGAACTCTCCCTGGCACGAGAGCTACGCTCACTTGTGGCACTTCGAGCTCGGAGTGGAAGCGGGCAACCTGAACTTCAAGCGCCCGCTCCACTTCTGGATCAACGACGGGCTGATGACGATCTTCTTCTTCGTCGTCGGCTTGGAGATCAAGCGCGAGATCTTGGACGGTGAGCTCAGCGAGCTGAAGCGTGCGGCGTTGCCGATCGCGGCGGCGCTTGGGGGCATGCTGGTGCCCGCTGGGATCTACATGGCGCTCAACCCAGGTGGAGAGCCGCACTCCGGTTGGGGCATCCCCATGGCCACGGACATCGCCTTTGCCGTGGGGATCCTTTCTTTGTTGGGCTCCAGAGTGCCAGCTGCGCTTCGCATCTTGCTCCTGGCGTTGGCGATCATCGATGACATTGGCGCGATCATCGTGATCGCCATCTTCTACTCCAAGGGGATCCAGATTGACGGCCTGGTGTTAGTTGGCCTCGGCTTCACTCTGGTGTTCATGATGCAGCGCTTTGGCGTGCGTCTCGCCACCATGTACATCCCCGGTGGCGTGCTGATTTGGGCTGGGATGTTGCGCTTTGGTGTTCACCCGACCATCGCAGGGGTGCTGCTCGGCCTCGCCACGCCCCACGTGTCCTGGTTTGGCAAGGAAGGGTTCCTCAAAGAGGCGAACAAGGCCCTGGGTGACTTCAACCAGAAGCTCGAGGACCCCGAAGCGGACGATCATTCTTTGTTCGAGCCGCTCGATAGGTTGGCGACGGCCCGTCGTGAAGCGTTCAGCCCTCTGCAGCGGCTCGAGTCGAATCTCCACGGCTACGTCGCCTACTTCATCATGCCAGTGTTCGCCTTGGCGAACGCGGGCGTGAACCTTCAGGGCATCGATCTCGACATGGAGCACGCTGGTAGCGTTGGCTTCGGAGTCGCGCTCGGCCTGACGTTGGGCAAGCCAATCGGCATCACTCTGGCCGCGTTCCTGGCGGTGAAGGTTGGAGTTGCAGCGCTTCCGCGCGGAGTCAATTGGAGGGGGGTGTTCGTCGTCGGTTGCGTCGGTGGGATCGGCTTCACGATGGCGATCTTCATCGCGGAGCTGGCGTTCGCTGGCAGTCCGTTTCTTGGTGTCTCCAAGCTGGCAGTGCTGATCGGCTCAGGGCTCATCGCAGTGATTGGCTTGGCGCTGGGCAAGCTCATGCTATCCGACAAGCTGCCGGAGGAAATCGCCCGCATCTCCGTGGCCCGGGCGGAGTCCTCTACTGAGTACTGACCAGGGCGGTGGGCAGCAGGTGAAGCGTCAGCTATAAGCGCCGCATGAGCTCACACCCGACGAACTTCCAAGGCGACGTCACCCTGGCCATCAAGGAGTCCATCGAGTCTGGCATCGAGGGGGCAACGGCGCAGGTGACGGGCAGCGGTGGTCACTTCAGCATCGAGGTGGTCGCGGCCATATTCGAAGGCAAGTCGATGCTCGAGAGTCAGCGCATGGTCTACAAGACCATCGCTCACCTGATGGCTGGCGATCTCGCACCAGTGCACGCGGTGGATACGCTCAAGACGCGCGCCGGCTGACGTCAAGGAGCGTAGAAGTGTCGCCGCGTGCGCTCACGTAGCAGCACCCACAGGCCGTAACCACCCAGGGGCAAGCAGCACAGGCACGCGAGTGCATACGCGGCAACAGCAACGGCGTGGGCCCAGCGTCGACGCTTGCGAAACCCCAAGTTCGCGATCAAGCCGCAGAGGCCGGGTGGCGAATAGAACACGTCCACCAAGAGCGCCATCAAGAGCCCTTGCAGCGTGGGATCCATGCCACGACCGAACGGTGGTTGGTCATGGGCGATCGAAACGTAGGCCGGCACGCTGATCAGCACGAGCATCACCCACGCCCCAAACATCATCCACATGCCCACGCGCATCAGCGTGAAGTGGACGTCCTTCGGCAGATCGACGGCGGAAGGTGGACCCGTAGTGAGCTCCGCCTTCGGTGGCGCAAACGGGTCGATCGGGGGTTCGTCGACTGGTGCTTCGTCTACGGGCTGCACAAGTTCAACTCAGAGCGAGACCAGCTCACCGCGCTCATCGTAGCACTGGACGTGCACCCCCAGGTCAAGCAGCGGCCGCTTCTCGCGATCTGCGGTGGCGCGATCCGGGAAGATGACGGTCACCTGGCGCACTGGCTCTCCGCTGGCCAGCTGCTTGTCGTCAATCAGGCGCTTGAGCATCAAGATCTCCCAGGGGCGAACGTGCTCACGTTTCCCCGCGGTACATGAATAGATCGCTTCGGCGTCGTCTGGTGCGTAGCCCACTGCTTCCAGGGTGGGTGACCCCTCCTGGACAATCTCGAGCTCTTCGGGGCGAGGCGAGTACATGAGATCGTAGCGAGTGAAGCCAGGCTTGGCGATGCGCGCCATGGCGAACTGACCCTCGATCACCGCCTCCAGCATTTCGACGTTGGTCTCGCCGTGCATGGCCCGAGACAGCAGATGGCAGTCGTTGATGGTGCGCTTTTCCCAACCCCCCGCAGCGATCATGGCTTCAGCGCTCTCGAAGTAGTAGTTCAGTGCGTCATCGTCCGCTGCCACCACGTACGCCTTGTGCCCCACCAGCGGAAGGTATGGCAAGCAGCCGACGCCGCCTACGTTTGGGAAGATCGCAGCGGTTCCGACCACGACTGTCTCGTTGGCTTCGAGGAGACGGGTGAGGATTTCCTCGAGAGCGCGCACCCAGCGCCAGGTCCGCTCAGTCCCGACGTCAGAGACGTCGACCTGCAGCACGACGCACTCCTCCCGAGGCGCGACGTAGCAGGTATAGATCCCGGGGCACTCCCACTCCACGGAGCGCCCGAGCGCACCGGCCTGGGCTAGAGCGAGCGGTGTGCCCTCGGTGGACGGCGTCGGCTTTACCGACATCGGCGTTCGGTACTGGGTTGGGATTGGCCAAGGCGGATGTGCGAGAGCGTCCATCACCGCCACGGTGACCTCGTTCACGTCGCCGATGTGGAACGAGGCGTTCAGGAACACGGAATCGGCGTGCTGGGTCATGCGTCCGTTTCGCAGACGCTAGCACGAGACTGACGCTGGGTGTCCGCTCGCGTTCTAGCGCCCGCTAGCCCACGTTCACTTGCCGAGGCAGGTGTCGATTTCGGTCTGGCAGGCGCTGGTGCTTCCGCTGTTGGCGAACACACAGCCGAGGGCGTTGGAGAACATGACGGAGTCTTCCTCTTTCACGTCTGCCACGCAGTCAGTGACCCCCTCGAGACCCTTGCTGGCTGAGGTCTGCAAGCAGAGCAGACTCTCCGCGCAGGTCTTGGTGCCGTTACCGATCCACTTGGCGCCGATCTGCTGGGTGTCGATGCCGTTATCGAGGTCGTAGGAGCAGAAGCTCGCGCCCGGGGTCGCCGGGTAATACGCGCCGATGAACATGCACATTTCGTCCGTGGTGCGCGGGCCTTGCCAGGCGGTCCGCTCCTCGGGGTTGTCGTAGTGGCAGCGATAGTCGATCTGGCTTCCGCCTTGGATGGCCAGTCCGCTGTCCCAGGTCTTGACCGGCACATTCTCCCAACGGTCGTTCTGGTAGAGAGGCTGTGCCTCCTTGCCCTCCTGGAGAATTTCCGCGGAGTAATCAACGCCGCGCGCGTGCATATGACTTTGCGCGTTGAGCAGCGTGATATCGTTCGGGACCGCGCAGCGCATGCGTGCCTGGGACTTGGCCATCCCGTTCGCGCGAATGAAGATGTTGTAATAGAACAGGATCCCGCCTTCGTGCTCCACCTGGGAGTCGGGGATCGTCTCGAGGTTGATCTTGACCAGAGGCTCGATCGGCTTTTGCGTGGTGTTGATGTAGTGGGCGTTGATCATCAACACGGTATTCGGTTCGACGCGCATCGCGACGTTGTCGGGGAACTCGGAGAACGTCCCGCCCTCGGCGTTCTGGGAGCCGCCGATCACATCCAGCACGTCCCAGCCGTTGGTCGCACCGTCCGAGCAATCGAAGACATCGCTGGTGTCCACCTGCGTGCCATCCTGTTTCTGCGTCGGGATGGATGTGTACTGCGTGCGGTAGAGCAGCACATGGTGGCTGCCTGAGGTGAAGCGCGTTTCCGTACGGTTGACGTTCAGGCCGCTAGCCGGCATCTGGATGAACTTGCAGTGCTCCACTTCTTCGCCTGGCTCGATCTCGGTGCGCATCTCGAGCTGGATGCCTTGGCCCTCCGGGGGAGGCGCCAACAGCTCGCCCGAGCCAGTGGACTCCGAACCGGAGTCCGAGCAGCCGAGCAGCAACGCGCCCGCGCCGAGTAGGCAGGCGAGCTGGAAGCGAGAGCGATTGGAGAATGCGGGGCGAACGGCGCTTGGGAGCGCATGGGGACGGAGCGAGCGTGTCATCGGGTCTCCTCGAGCAGGGGACGTAAAGGGTACTGAGTGCCACGGATGCCCGCAACGTTGAGAGCAGACGTTTCCGGCTGGATAGGACGTTCCAGACAGGTGTTTGGCGCGTTGGGCAGGTGTTGAGCGACGTCCTGCCAAGCGACGCGGCTCTTCCGTGTGTAGGTCAACGGCCCACCTCGCATCTCGGGCTGCAAAGCGATCAGCTGAGGTGAGTGGGCCCAAGGAAAGCCGCGCGCAGCGTACTAAGGTGGATGGCGCACGTGGCTCGCATCTCTCGTCCTCCCGGTTTCGATATGGCCTATCGCCCAAGCGAGGCGGTGTATGGCCCTCCGCTGCTGATCTGGGTGCCGTCACTCAGCTACCTGGGGATCGCCCTGGTGGTGAGCGCCATGGTGTTGATCGCAGAGCGCAGCACGCCTGGGAGCTGGCTGTACGAGTACTTCATCCGGGGTGATGACTACCGCCTGATCTCCTCGCGTGGGCTGGCGTTGCTGCTGACAGCGAGCGCTGTCGCCGCATTGCTTCGCACCAGCATGCGCGGCGTGCGTATCCGCGGGGATGGGCTCGAGTGCCGTGAGATCTCCGGGTTGCTCTGGCCGCGGGTGCGCCGGATCAAGTGGGCACAGATCGACCTGATTCGTCTCGACGGCGTGGGCGCCATCGCCCTCGATCTGTGGGACGGGAGCCGTGCAGAGCTACCTACCGTGCGAGACCGTTTGGCGCTCGAGGCAGAGCTCGAGCGACTCGCCGCGGCGCGCGCGATTCCGATCCGAGGCGGCAAAGGCTTGTACGATTTGCCCGAAGAGGATGAGTACGACGACGACGCGCAGTGACGCGGCGTCCCCGCCTGTCGCCCTGCCGCTCAGGTGCCGCCGCTCAGATGCCGTCGGTGGGCTGAGCGGTGATCTTCACCTTGCCCTCGATGCGCTTCGAGACGATCACCTTGTTGTCCTTGGTGACGATCACGGCGCCAACGCCGTCGGTGTCTTCAACCAGCTTCAGGCCCTTCTCCGGACCGAGGATGAACACCGCATCGTCGATCGCGTCAGCCAACAACGCCGACGGCGCCCAGATGGTGACGCTGCGGCTCGCGGTGGCGGGATAGCCGGTGCGCGGATCGATGATGTGGTGATAGCGCTTGCCGCCATGCACGTAGGCGCGCGCGTAGTCCCCGGCCGTGGAGAAGGCGTGGTCCGTCAGCTCGATCACTGCGAAGAAGCTGCCGTCTTTGCCGCGCGGATCTTGAATGCCACTCACCCAGGGCGAGCCATCGGGCTTCCTCCCGGCGCCGTAGAGGTCGCCACCCGCTTGCACTAGGAAGCTGCTGAGCCCAGCCTTGCGCATCGCGGCCGCCATCTTGTCGACGATGTAGCCCTTCGCGATGCCGCCCAACCCAAGCTTCGAGTCTTTCGGAACCTTGACCTGAGGAGGGTCATCTTGAGTTTCCACGCGGGTATAATTCACGCGGGGGAGTAGGCGTTTGATCTCTGCGGCGCTTGGTGGCTTTGGATCCGCCTCACGCGCATCTCCGAACTTCCACAAGCCCCCGAGGGAGTTCCAGGTGATATCGAAGGTGCCCTCGCTGACTTTGCCAGCCCACAAGCCCTTCTCCACCACTTCGAGAGTTTCTGGCGAAACCTTCACGAACTCACCGGCTGCTGCGTTCACATGGCCCACGTCGCTATCCGCGGTCCAGTCACTCAAGAGCTTCGCGAGGCGGTCCACTTCGCTCATCGCCGCCTGCATGGCCTGCTTCACCTCGGGCTCCGCCAAGCGTGGCGTGGTGAAGCTGACCAAATGGAGCTTGGTTCCCATGGCATCGGCCTGCAGATCGACGCGCTTTGGCTCGAACGTCTGGCTCGCTGAGGGGGCCGCCGTCGTGCCCGAGTGAGCCGGGCCGCTCGACCTGGCGTCGGTGCCTGTTGGCTCCTGGGGAGCATCGTCACAGGCCACGAGCAAGAGCCCGAAACAGAGAGAAAAAGCTCGAGTATTCATGGGGTTGCTGCAACTGAGACGTAGCACGGGAGCGCCCGCCTGTATGGGAAGTCGCGTTTCGCCGTCCAATGAACGCTCCTGAGCCTTGCGGGCACAGTGAAGTGATCCGTGCGTAGCGAACGCATCTTTGGTAGCGACTCTCCCTGGGTATGAACAGTCGAATCAATTCTCGCATGGTCGGCGCCGCGGTCGGCGCGCTGTTCCTTGGCGCGCTCTTCGTGAGTGGCTGCAGCAAGAAGGACAAGCCGCAGCCTGAGACCACTCAGACTGCGCCCAGCCTCAGCCTGGCGTCTCTGGATCTGGCGAAGCTCGAAGCGAACGCAAAAGCCGCTGGATACGCCGACTCCTCGAAGGACGATGAGTCCATCGACGCGGGCACCATCTACTCGCTGAAGTATCAGGTGGATGGCAAGGACGTCTTCGTCAACCTGTACGACTTCAGCCAGTGGAAGAAGGCGGCAGCAAAGCCGTCGCTCACGCTGGATGGTTCGCGCATCCTCTATGTCTCCGCGATGAACGACTCCGGCTCGAGCTCTGCAGAGCTTGCGGAGAAGATCAAGGCCAAGGGCCTGGCGACGCTGAAGCGCCCCGATCTCGAAGGCGTCATCAAGGGCGCTGGCTGGAAGGTTGACGAAGGGGCCGAGGACGAGGACGAGTCGATCAACGTCAAGAGCTTCGAAGTCGAGGCTGTCCGCGGCGACGACGCGAAGGGCGATGACGCGGACGCCACGGTCATCCTCTATGACTTCTCCAAGCCGATTGGCGAGGGGCGCGCCGTGGTGAAGGATGACCGGGCGGTGGTGGTCGGCTGCAAAGAGGACCCGGCGCTGGCGCAAAAGGTGCTGCAGAAGCTCGCTGGCGGCTGATATCGTCGGAGCATGTGGCTCCGCGATTTCGGATTGGCTCCTCTGCTCGCGCTCCTGCTCGTCGGTTGTGGCGGCGGGCAACCTCCTGCTGTGCCGCAGGGAAATGACACGGCGGCTTCAGGGGCTGGTGAAGCAGCAGAACCCGTTGGCGCGGAGTCTGACCAGAGCACCTCACCCCCAAGCGAGGCTGAGGGAGGCGATGACGACGCCGATGAGGATGATGAAGGCGTCGAGATCCCTGACGACGAGAAGCCCCTCGAGGCCGGAGACGATGCCGCGCGGAATAAAGTCTACAAGATGGTCCCCGGAGGCGTCGACGTGAGCATCGATGGCCTGATGTTCCACATCAAGGCAGAGGCGAAGCGACAGGGCGCGGGTTGGGGCGTGGTGGTCAAGGTCAAAGCGGAGAGTGAAGGGGACGCCACGCGCTACTTGATGGCTCCGAATGCGGGCCCGTTGGCCTTTGCGACGAAGGTCACCCAGAGCGAAAAGGTCGTCACCGAGATCGGCGACACGCGCGAGGGCGAAGGATCGAAGACAGTTGGGCCCGACAGCCCATTGGACTTCGAGCGCACGTGGCCACCCAAGGGCACGAAGCCGCTCGTCGGCGGCCAGGAGCTCGAGCTGCAAGTCGGCCTGTGGGGGCTCGGTCGCGAAATAGGCAAGACGCGGCCAGTGAAGGGCTTCGTGGTGGTGAAGGTCGTCGCACCCAAGGGCCGCCCCGCGAAGGCCTACGTCAATCCACCCAGCTGACGCTCCAAGATCGTTTGGGGGTGAGGAGCAGTGCTTGCCGCTGCGGCCGCTCCAAGGCGCTTTTCTTGGCCCGAAGCGCTAGAGCGCGCTAGGCGCCGGAGGGAATGCGTACTTCCAGCCTGGTTGCCCTGAGTCTGTTGATCCTGAGTGGCTGCGGTAAGACCGAAGAGCCAGTTGAAAAAGCCGCGACGACTTCGCCCCCTGCGGATGTGTCAGCGAAGCCGCCTGCCGCGGCGAGCGGAGCCAAGCCCGCTGCGAAGGACCCCGAGAAGCAAGCGCTCACGCGTCCGGCGAAGCCGCTCAACGTGCTCTTCCTCACGGTCGACGCGCTGCGCGCCGATGACATGCCGTGGGTTGGCTACAAGCGCGAGACCGCACCGAATCTGACGAAGCTGGCCAAAGAGTCCGTCGTCTACGACAACCATCGCTCGGTCACGAGCTACACCGCGCAGTCCGTCGCCTGCATGCTGAGCGGGCGCTTGGCGGGCACGCTGTACCGCGACGGCTACTTCTTCACGGGCTACCGGGATGTGGGCAACGACTTCATCCAGGAGGCGATGCAGAAGAAGGGCATTCGTACCCTCGGCGTGCAAGCTCATATGTATTTTGGTCGTGGAAAAGGTATCGACCAAGGCTTCGATGTCTGGGACATGGTGCCTGGAATCACCTTCGACGCCCAGACCGACAACTTCATCACCAGCGAGAAGAGCACCAAGAAGATCATCGAGGTGCTGAGCAACCCGGAGAACACGAAGGGCCAGTTCTTCTTGTGGAGCCACTACATGGATCCACACGACAAGTACCAGAAGCACGCGGAGAGCCCCGATTTCGGCAACAGCAACCGCGATCGCTACGACTCCGAGGTCTGGTACACCGACAAGTGGCTCGGCGAGCTCTTCAAGTGGGGTGAGAAGCAGCCGTGGTGGAAGGACACCGCGATCGTGATCACCGCAGATCATGGTGAGGCGTTCGGGGAACACGGGATGTGGAAGCACGCCTTCGACGTCTGGGACGTGCTGCTCAAGGTGCCGTTGATCATCAAGGCGCCAGGGGCCGAACCGAAGCACATCAGTGAGATGCGCAATCACCTCGATATCGCGCCCACCCTCGTCGACCTGATGGGTATGGACGCGCTGTCCACATTCATGGGCAAGAGCCTGGTCCCCGAAGTCTACGGGGCGAAGCCGGAGAAGCGTGAGACGCTGATTTTCGAGCTGGCTGAAGATAGCCACAACCCGCCGCGCCGCGCCGTCATCCACGGGGACTACAAGCTGATCGTCTACGGCAAGGGCTGGAAGTACCTGCTCTTCAACCTCAAGGACGACCCAGGCGAGGAGAAGGATCTCGCGAAGACCGACGAGACCAAGCTCGAAGAGATGAAGAAGATCTACGAAGCTGAGTTCGCCAAGGTTCCCAGCATCGAGCCCTACGGCGGCATGAAGCTGAAGAGCGGCAGCCAAGCCAAGGGCCCCATGGGCCCGCCCAAGCAGTAGTAGACGGCCTCGAAAGCTGGTACGCCAGAGCGCGACAGGTTCCTGTATTCGCGCCCTGGCGCGCTGCTTTTGGAGGCATGGATGAATGAGATCTTCGCGGCGAAGCCCACCAAGACTTCGCGCCCCATCGTTGCGTTGGAGAAGGGCGAGCTAAAGGCTTGGATCAAGGGGCAACGCGCGGCGACCAAGAACTGGCTCGCGGCGACGGACTTCAAGGCGAAGCCTGGTGAGTTTGCGCTGATCCCAGGACGCGACGGCGGCCTGGAGCGAGTTGTGCTTGGCGTTTCCTCAAGGAAAGAGGCTTGGGATTGGGCAGGCTTGGTGCGGCGTCTGCCCACAGGCCGCTATCACGTCGGCACCACGCTAGAGCCCGGCTACGCCACCACTGCGGCGCTCGGCTGGGCGCTCGGGCACTATCGCTTCGATCGCTACAAGGCGCATAGTGGCAAGGGGGCGCTGCTCGCCTGGCCCGAGGGCGCTGACCAGGGCGAAGTGCAGCGCTTGTACGAAGGCATCAGCCTCGCGCGAGACCTGATCAACACGCCCGCCGGGGACCTGGGTCCCACCGCGCTCGGCGAGAGCGCGAAGGAGCTTGCCGCGCGGCATAGCGCGAAGTTCAAGCTGATCGTGGGCGACAAGCTGCTCGAGCAGAACTACCCGACGATTCACGCGGTCGGGCGCGCCTGCAGCGACGCGCCGCGGCTCATCGATTTTACCTGGGGCGACCCCAAGCACCCGAAGCTGACCCTGGTTGGCAAGGGGGTGTGCTTCGACACCGGCGGCCTCGATATCAAGCCCGCCGACAACATGAAGCTCATGAAGAAGGACATGGGTGGCGCCGCGCTGATGCTCGGTCTCGCTCACGCCGTGATGAGCGCTGGGCTTCCCGTGCGATTGCGGGTGCTCGTGCCTGCGGTGGAGAACAGCGTTGCGGGTAACGCGTTCCATCCGCTCGATGTGATCAAGACGCGCAAGGGTCTAACCGTGGAGATCGGGCACACGGACGCTGAAGGGCGGCTCATCCTGTGTGATGCGCTGGCCGAGGCCGACACGGAGAACCCGGATCTGTTGATCGATGCGGCGACGCTGACTGGCGCTGCGCGCGTAGCCCTTGGCACGGAGCTACCGGCGCTCTTCACCAACGACGACGACGTGGCCGGCGCAGTGCTCAGCGCCGGCCTGCGCGAAGGGGACCCGCTCTGGCGCTTGCCCCTGCACGAGCCCTACAAGGAGCAACTCAAGACTCCGATGGCCGACCTGAACAACCAGGGTGGTCCTTTTGGCGGCGCCATCACCGCAGCGCTCTACCTTCAGAGTTTCATTTCCAAGCGGCAACGCTGGGTGCACATCGACACCATGGGTTGGAACCTGCGCTCTCGCCCGGGGCGCCCCGTGGGTGGCGAGGCGTTTGCGCTACGCGCGCTCTACCGCATGCTGGTCGAGCGCTACCCTCGCTGAGGCGAAAGCGGCACGACAAAGCACGACAGGCAGGCCGATGTTTCGGCCTGCCTGTTGCGATTCCAGGGCCCGAGGCTAGTCGCGGAAGGCGCGATGTAGCGCTGACGTCAGGGCGTCTACGTCTTCCTCGGCGCAGAACAGCGTCGCCCGCAGAGGAGACGTGGCCATGGCCTTGAGCCGCACGCCGACGCCCGCCGCAACGGAGCGCGTCTTGGAAAGCTTGGCGGCGTTACGGCCGAAGAAGTCCCCAGCCACGCTCACGGCGCCGCAGCCCTCCTCGATCTGCACCTGATCGAGCAGCTGCGCTTTCACGCTGGACCAGTCGGGCACATCCGCCAGGCTGAACCAGAGGTCCGCGATTTCGTGATCCGCGTCCAGGTGCAGCACCGGCAGCGACGCTTCGGCGGCGGCCGCGAGCATGCGATCCATGGAACGCTCGCCGCTTGCTCGCAGGCGCACGAGCTGTTTCGTACCGGACACGCCGGCCACGTCGAGCTCGCCCACCTCTTCGGGGCGATCGATGCGGGTGCCGCCGTTCGCGTCACCAAACGTCGCACGAGCGTACAGCGCCACCTGGCTCTTGCGCGCGAACTCGATGCACTCCGCGTGGAGTACCTTCGCGCCGTGAGCCGCGAGCTCCAGCATCGCCTCGTGGGTGATCGACTTGAGCAGCTCCGCGGAGTCCACGACGCGCGGGTCGGCGGTGTACACACCGTCCACGTCTGAGCAGATCTCGCAGTACTCGGCGCCCAGGGCACCCGCCAGCGCCACCGCGGTGGTGTCGCTACCGCCACGACCCAGCGTGGTCACTTCGCGCTTGTACGACACGCCTTGGAAGCCCGCGACGATCACGATGCGCCCGGCCTCGAGCTCGTCTTGAACGCGGAACGGACGCACCTCGATGATGCGTGCGCCGGAGTGGCGGTCGTTCGTGAGGATCCCCGACTGAGAGCCGGTGAGACTAATCGCCTGATAGCCAAGCTCGCTCACCGCCATGCTGAGGAGCGCCATGCTGGTGCGCTCGCCACAGCTGAGCAGCATATCGAGCTCGCGACGACTGGGGCTTGGGCTGATTTCCCGAGCGCGCGCCAGGAGTTGATCGGTGGTCTTGCCCATGGCGCTGACCACCACCACCACAGCGAAGCCCTTTTTGCGGGTCTCCACCACGCGAGCCGCAACCTTCTTGATCTTCTCGGTATCGGCGACGGATGAGCCACCGTATTTCTGAACTACGATACGCATTGTATCCTCCCGGCAACACACTCTCAGCCGCTAGAAACGGCGGAGGCGCACACACTTTTCTTGGTTAGCGGCCCTTGAACACAGGTTTGCGCTTCTCGGCGAACGCGCTGAGCGCCTCGACTCGATCCTCACTGCGCAGGCACGTGTCGTAGAACATGCGCTCTAGCTCGATGCCATGGCTAAACGGCACCTCATAGGCGGCGTCGATCGCGCGCAGCGCGGCGGCTTGCGCCAGCGGCGCGCCACCGGCGAGGGGGGCGATGTAGCTCAGCGTGTCTTGGAGCACGTCCTGACCTTCCGGAGTCACCTGGTTCACCAGACCAATCTCGAGTGCTTCCTTGGCCTTCAGTCGCCGCCCGAACAGGATCAACTCCTTGGCGCGCGCCTCACCCACGATGCGCGGCAAGCGCTGGGTGCCGCCAGCGCCGGGGATGATGCCGATGCTGACTTCAGGCAGGCCCAAGAGGGCGTGCTCCGCCGCGACCCGCAGGTCGCAAAGTAGCGCGAGCTCGAGGCCGCCTCCGAGCGCGACGCCGTTGATTGCGGCCACGACGGGCGCGGGGTAGTCGAGGATCCACAAGAGTTCCGAGCGGTACAGCTCGAGCTGTTTGCGCACGTCGTTCTCGTCCATGCCCTTGCGCTCTTTGAGGTCCGCGCCAGCGCAAAATGCCTTCGTTCCAGCGGATGTGATGACCACCGCGCGCGTGTCGCTACTCTGACCGAGTTCGCGCCCGATGCGCCCGAATGCCAGCAGGGTGTCTCGAGAGAGCGTGTTCATCCGCTCTTCGCGCTCGATGGTGACGATGGCGACCTGGCCACCGCTTATTTCCTCGCGGCGAAGCGAAACGGGATCACTCACTTGGACTTTCCTTTCTTCTGCTCGAGCTTGCCTAGCTTGGCCTCGAGCTCCTCGAGCTTCTCACGCAAGCTTTCCATGTCACGTGACAGGCGACGGTCCACCGACTTGCCGGAGTTGGTCAAGCCGTCGATAGCGCCGCGGAGTCGCCGGCGCACCCTTCCGTCGTTCTCGCGTGCGAGTTGGCTACGCAGCGCCCCGCGTGCCACGGGATCGCCCAGCGATTGCAACGCTCGCGCCACATCACCTCGAACGTGGGGGTGAGCGTCCTCCAGCAAGGCCTCCAGGTGACGGCGGATGCGGCGCTCCTGGGAGAGCTCGGGTAGCGCCATGATCGCGGCACGTCGCCCGCGTGTGGGCACGCCGTACTGGGACGTCTCGAGCACGCTGGGCAGCGCAGCTTCGTCACCCAGTTGGGCGAGCCCGTTGAGCGCCGCGCCACGTACGACGTCGGCCCAGGACTCCTCGCCGAGCAGCTTCTCCAGCGCGCTCCTGGCGCCGCTGCCGCGATTCTTGCCGAGGGCGCGCGCGGCCTCCGCTTGAACCAAATAGCTTGCCTCGCGTCGGGCGTGCTTGAGCAGTGGCTTCTCCACGTCAGCGTCGCGGAAGTTTCCGAGGCCCCACATCACCGCGCGACGCACGCGGTCCTCCGCCGTGTCCGTGTGCTCGAGGAGCGCGAGCTTCGCGCGCTCGTCCCGTGTGCGCCCGAGGGCGTAGGCTGCTTCCGCGCGGACCATCCAAGCTTCTTCTTCGTTGCCAAGGCAAGCTGCGAGTGCCTGAACGGCCCGGCGCCCGCCCTTCTTGCCCAGGAGCTCCGCCGCCACCCAGCGCGTCTTGGCGCGCGGCCCATGCTTGAGCTGCCGCTCCAGCATATCGAGGGGGCAGTCGATCTCCACGCGCCCCAGGAGCTGATAGTCCGGGTCGATCTCAACCCACAGCGGAGCCTTCCCCATGGCGACGCTGAGCGAACCTTGCGCCGTGTCGATGCGGCGCTGGTGCCGCTTGAGGTTGCTTTCGCTGTGGGCGACCTCGATGCACAGGGGCAAGTCGAAGGTCGCTACGTCTTGGCCACGCTGGGTCTGCTTGAGGTCGACGTTCAGGTGCCCATCTGCGTAGCCCACCTTCAGCTTCAGTGTCGGGTGACCCGGGCGGTACACCCAGCTATCGAAGAAGCGTTCGAGGCTCTTTCCGCTCACGGTCTCCAGGGCGCGCATCAGATCGTTCGTCTCGACGATGCCCCAGGCGTGGCGCTCCAAGTAGAGCTGCACACCTTGCCAGAAGCGCGCCTCCCCGAGCTCCTGGCTGAGGAGGTGCAAAACCAGGCTGCCCTTCTCGTACAGGTGTCGGTCGAACAAATCGATGGGGGAGTCGTAGTCCCGGCAAACGATGGGTCGACGATAGACGCCTGCTTCCCCGAGGTAACTGTTTAGGTTCTTGCGTAGGGCGTAGGCGTACTCGTCGGCGCCGAGGCGATCTTCGCGCTCCACAAGCTCGAAGAACATCGCGAAGCCTTCGTTGAGCCAGGCGTGAGACCAGTCGCGACAGGTGACATAGTCGCCGAACCACTGGTGGGCGAGCTCATGCGCGACCAGGTAGTTGCTGTCGACGTCCCGCGCGGCTTTCACGTCGAGCAGGATCTCCTCTTCCATCGTGGTCGCGGTGGTGTTCTCCATACCACCGAAGATGAAGTCGCTGACGACGATCTGACTGTAGCTGCCGTACGGATACGGGACTCCGGTCTTGCGGGAGAACAGGCGGATCATGCGCGGCGTCTCACCGAAGGCGCGCTTGCCGTCGGTCTGCTTTCCCGGCGGGACATAGTACGCGACGTGCACCTTGCGTTCGCCGAGGTTGAGCTCCTCGCTCATCACGTCAAAGTGCCCGGCGACGAGGGTCACGAGATAGCTTGGCTGGGGTTGCTCCAGCCTGAAGTGATAACTCCAGGTCTTCGGAACGCGAGCCTTGGCTTTGCCCGACTTGGATATTTCGGGAGTCCTCGACGCGACCAAGTCACCGTTGCTCAGCACGGTCATCCCCGCCGGAACCTTCACCTTGAGCTCCGTGGTCATCTTCTGGTGCGGCTTGTCGTGGCACGGGAACCAGAAGCGGGCGTCTTCGTCCTGGCACTGAGACCACACCTGAGTCGGGCGCTCCGGGACTGATTTGTCGGGGGAGAGGAAATACAATCCACGGCGCGGTTGTGCGCTGTAGTGAATCTCCACGCTGAACTCTTTCAGCCGCTTTGGGATGCTGATCTCGATGGATTCACCGTCGTAGCGGTAGTTTCCGTCGTGTTTTTTCCCGGAGGATATAAGCTCGAGCTTGGTGAGCTCGAAGTCGAGGGCGTCCAGCACGAGGCTGGTCGCGTCGTCGTCGACCCGCGAGCAGTCCAGGCGTGCGCTGCCGCGCACCTCGCGCGCTGCGAAGTCGAGCTCCAGGTCTAGCGCCAGGTGGTCGACGCGAAACGGGCGGTCGCGCTCATACTTTCGCGGTCCGCCGGTCAGGTCGAGCGGCCCCGCGGAGCTGCATGCGCAGCCGAGAGCATGTCCCAAAGCGAGGTTGTGCGAGGACTCCTGCATCTTGGCTGCAATCGGTAGTATTCACCTGGCCTCGGAGCAAGCCCAACGCGCTGCCTGGGGCGGCTAGCTTGGAAGGTGAGTCAGGATGGCGCGCTTCAGCGCGTCGAGCAGCTCCGCTGGGGAGTAAGGCTTTGGTAGGTACACGACGTCCAGGCGGTTCAGGGCATCCCCCAGCACATCCGGTGCGTGCCCGCTCATGAGCACCACCGCGAGCGTCGGTTTCCGCTTTCGAAGCTCCTCAATCAAGGCTTTTCCACCAAGTTCCGGCATCACCGCGTCGGTTACCAGGGCCTCGATGTCTTCGCTCCAGCGCTCCAGCGCGTCTACGCCGTTGGAGGCTTCCACGACTTCGTAGCCGGCGCGCCGCAGCGTGCGGGCGGCTCCGCGCCTCACCCCCGGGTCGTCCTCGACGAGCAACACGCGACGATGGTCCGCAACGCTCCACTTGGAACTCGACGGCGGCCGATGGGTTTCCTCAGGGATCTCGGTCGTGACGGGCAGCCAGATGCGGAATGTCGCGCCTTTTCCCGGCTCCGAGCGCACGCTGATCTCGCCCCCCGCTTGGCTCACCACGCCGTACACCGTGGAGAGCCCGAGCCCGGTGCCTTTGCCCACCGGTTTGGTGGTGAAGAAGGGCTCGAACGCGCGTGCGCTGACGTCTTCTGCCATTCCGAGCCCGGTGTCCGACACCTCGAGCCAGATGCGCTCTCCCCGGACGTAGCTCTTGAGCGTGAGCTTGCCACCGTCCGGCATGGCGTCGCGCGCGTTGAGCGCAAGGTTGATCAGGGCGCGATCGAGTTGCCCTGGGTCGATCACGGCATACTTCGTGTCGGGTTCCAGATCGAGCTCGAGTTGGATGTTCTCCCGCAGCACGCGGCGCAGCATGCTGGTCGCGCGGGTGAGGGCCGCGTCGATGTCCACGGGCCTGGGTTGGACGACTTGCTTGCGCGAGTAGGCGAGCAACTGGATTGTTAGTTCCGCTCCGCGACTCGTGGCGGCTTCTATCTCATCCACCGCTACTCGCGTGGTGTCATCGAGCGTGGCTTCTTGCAGCAACGCGACGTTGCTCGCCACGACGGTGAGCAGGTTGTTGAAGTCATGGGCGACACCGCCCGCGAGCTGGCCCACCGCTTCCAGCTTGGTGGTGTCCTGCAAGCGCTCTGCGAGTTGTCGTCGTTCGCGTTCCTCGCTTTCGCGCTCAGCAGCGCGCCTCAGGGCGAAGTGCACCGACGCGCCCACCCCAGCGGCGAACAGGATGCTCAGCACGTGCGCCCACCAGTGGCTTGGCTCGCTACCAGTAGGGGACCGCACTTGCAGAGTCCATTGGCGGTCCAGCACCATGAGCTGCGCGGTACTCACCTCAGTTCGACTGTGGTCGAACGAAGGGCTCTGGTAGAGCAGTTCGCCTGCATCGCTCACACGGTAGCTCGTGGCGTTGAGCCGATGCGAAAAGCAGCTCTCTACCAAGCGTCGGGCATCGAAGACCGCATTCAGGTAGCCCAGGCTGTGATCGGAAGAGATCGGGATGTAGCTTGCGAAGCCTTGTTCGCCTTGGAACAGCGTGAGTGGACCCGTCGCGTGCGCCTGTCCGTCCTTCATTGATGCGCGAAAAAACTCAGCGGCTTCGGGGTGCTCGAGGACGCTCTTGCCGACAACCATCTGGTTCGTGGCTCGCGGGCTCGCGAAGCGAATGACCCCGCGCTCGTCGATCCAGTTGATCGCGCGATAGCCGCCGAACTGTTCAGCGACGGCGCCGCCCCTGGCCTCGAAGGCTTCCCGCTCACGCAGCCTGCCTTCGCGGATGGCCTTCTTCATCACCTCCAGCGAGTGCACTCGGTCGCGTACGTAGTCCTCGAGCTTGCCCGCGGAGAGCTCTGCCGTCAGCTGGTTCTGTTGGGCTGCGTGGGTGCGCTCTGTGCGCTCTAGTTCGATGGAAAGTGCCACCATCGCCACCGCGACCACCAGGGAGATCCCGATGCTCAAGAGCCAGCGGCGATGGCGGCGCCGGGCATCTGACGCGGGGGGTGCCTCGGGGGTCATGACTCACGCTTGACGGTCAGTCCGCCGCCGAATCCCTGGCTGGTGAGTTGCTACGTGGAAATATGAGTACGAACTCACCAGGGCGCGCTTCGAATACCAGCGCTCCGTGATCGCCGCGCTTGGCAGAGAGCTGAGTGTAGGCAGCGTACCAGGGCATGCCCTGCCAGGCCGGGGTCGGCTTGATGTACTCGGGCACGATGACGTCCAACGCGAGGTAGCGAGTCTTAGCTTTCAGCGTCGCCCCGAAGCTCCAGGTTTCCGTGCCGACCTTGGGGTAGGGATCGTTGTGCAGGGCGCCGCCGTAGGCGAGGATGATCTTCTCCTGCTTGGCCTCGGCTTGGCGTTTGAGCAGCACCTCGACGTCGTGCAGGGTGTTCTTGGCGACCGTCTCCAACATCAAGCCGATGTCGCCGGCGCCCGCTTTGGTGATCGCTTCGAGCTCTTCGCAGCTCGGGTGGAGGCTCCTTGGGGTGATGCCTAGCGCCTTCGCGGCGTTGCCGAGCTCGACGTACTCGTTCTTGTTGGTGGCAGCCTGCTTCTTGGTGACGACTTCTTGTTGCTTCTTGACCTGAGCTACCGTTTCCTTGCGGCATTTGGGATCCGGGAACCAGAGTTCGAGCAGTAGGTCCGAGGCCTTGCCCTTGAGCGTTGGTAGCAGCTGGTCCTTGAAGCGCGCTGCGCCAGACTCGACGCCTTCGCTGCCTTTCTGAGCGTGCGCTTCACCAACGGCGAGCACCCGAGGCTGCCGCTCGAGCAGCACTTCGAATGCGGCCTTGGCGTCTTTGAACTCCAAGCAGCGCAGCTCACCGCAAGCCTTGGCGCCGGGGGGAACTTTGTCTGCGGGGCCGGTCAATGCTGGGAGTGAGCTGCTTGGCGGGTCTGCGCTACCGCTGGCCGAGGTAACGCTCCCCGTAGCGCCGGCCGCTGCACTGGGCGCGACTTCAGCGGTTGGCTGTTGCTTCGTATCTTCGCACGCGGTGAGCGACCCCAACGCGACCAGGGCGGCGCTCCAGCGCACCCTTCGGGTGATGAAAGATCCCGGCGCGTTGACGTGCTTGATGGGCCGCACGCTGCGGTGCCGCCTCCCCCCCTGATCCGCTGTCATTCGGGCCAGAGCATAGCAGGAGTGGCACGGGAACAGGTGGGCGCGCGAACTTTCCGCTATACCCCGGAACACCGTGGGTCAGACGCTAACCGGAGAGGTGCAACACGTCGTCTTCGAGAACGAAGACACGGGGTTTCGTGTGTTCCGGCTGCGTGGGGTGCGCTCGCACGGTTCCCTGACGGTGGTGGGCGTGCTGCCACCAGTTGGCGTGGGGACGAGCGTGCGGGTGACCGGGGAGATGATGGTCGACCCGCGGCGCGGGACGCAGTTCAAGGCCGACACCTTGGTTCCAATCCTCCCGGAAACTTTGGCTGGTATCGAGCGCTACTTGTCTTCGGGATTCATTCAAGGCATTGGCGCTGGGTTTGCCAAGCGCATCGTCGCGCACTTCGGACTCGAGACGCTCAAGGTGCTGGATGAGGACCCGGAGCGCCTACGGGAGGTGCCAGGTCTCGGCAAGAAGCGTGCAGCGGAGCTGTTCAAGGCTTGGAATGCTCAGAAGCTCCAGAGCAGCGTGCTGCTCCTCCTGCAATCCCACGGAGCAAGCCCAAGCCTTGCCGCGCGGATCGTGGATCGCTACGGAGAGAAAGCTGCGAGCATCGTTCAGCAGAGCCCCTACCGCCTGGCGATCGAAGTGCGCGGCATTGGCTTCCGCACCGCGGACAAGATCGCGCAATCGATCGGCATCGCCGGGGACCACCCGGAGCGCGCCCAAGCCGGTGTCTTGCACGAGTTGAGGCAGCTCGCGGACAACGGCCATGTGCTGAGCTCGCGTCAAGACCTAGTACAGCGCGCCGCCGGTATGCTGCAGGTCGGTGAAGACCACGTAGAGTCCGCGATTGACGCGCTGTGGGCGGCGAACCGCGTGGTCATCGAGGACGGCTTGGTCTTCTTGCGCCGCTACCATGAAGCAGAGTGCAACGTGGTGGGTTTCCTTAGGGAATTGCTCGACAGTCCCGGCCAGTCCCTGACTGGCCTCGACCACCACATCGGCCTCTTCGAACAGCGGCTCGACATTCAGCTAGCCGAGGCGCAGCGCCAAGCCGTGGAGCTGGCTGCTGAACACAAAGTGGTGGTGATCACCGGTGGCCCCGGTGTGGGAAAGACCACGATTATTCGTGCAATTCTCAGCGTGTTCTTGGGCGCGCAGCTCGAGGTGCGCCTAGCGGCACCCACGGGTCGTGCTGCCAAGCGCTTGAGTGAAGCGACGGGACGAGACGCGTCGACGATTCATCGCTTGCTCGAGTACGACCCACGTGGGGGTGGCTTTCAGAAGTCCGCAGATGAGCCGTTGGATGTCGGTGCGGTGATCGTCGACGAGGCGTCGATGATCGATCTGACCCTGGCGGAGTCTTTGCTCGCGGCGATCCCGCCAGCTGCGCGTGTGGTGATCGTCGGCGACGCGGACCAGTTGCCCAGCGTCGGGCCGGGTGCGGTACTACGCGATTTGATCGAATCGGGCGTGTTGCCCACCGTGCGCTTGAACGAAGTCTTCCGACAGGCGGAGCAGAGTCGCATCGTTCAGAACGCGCACCGCATCTATCGCGGAGAGCGCCCCGAGTCGGCGCCATCGGAGGAGCCAGACGCCGACTTCTTCGTTATCCCCAGGAGCGATCCCGAGAAGGCTGCTGAGGTGATTCAGCTGCTGGTGACCCAGCGCATTCCCGCTCGATTTCAGCTCGATCCGCTGAGCGACGTGCAGGTGCTGACTCCGATGCATCGTGGCCCGTCGGGTACCATCGCGCTGAATGCGGTGCTGCAGGAGACCTTGAACCCAACAGGGGCGACGCTCGAGCGGGGAGGTCAGCGCTACCGGGTTGGCGACAAGGTGATGCAGACCAAGAACGACTACGATCGCGAGGTGTTCAACGGAGACATCGGTCGCATCATCGAGGTCGATACCGAGCGGAAACAAGTGAAGGTGCGCTTCGAGGAGCGGGAGGTGCCGCCCTACGCTCTCGGCGAGCTCGACAACCTGAACCTCGCCTACGCCTGCAGCATCCACAAGAGCCAAGGGAGTGAGTACCCGGCGGTGGTCATTCCGCTCCTCACCAGCCACTTCGTCATGCTCTCTCGCAACTTGCTCTACACGGCAGTGACGCGCGCGCGCCGCTTGTGCGTGCTGGTGGCAGATCCCAAGGCGCTCGATATCGCGCTCTCCGAAGTGCGCCGCGAGGAGCGGCTCACGCGTCTCGGACAGCGTCTGCGGTTGGCTAGCGGCCTCAGCTCTCACGAGTTGATGTGACAAACAACGTCCGCCGATAGCTGGCCGGATTTTCAGTGGTCGTGAGACAACTGCACGCATGAAGACCACCGACACCTGCCTGTTGCTCGCCCTCCTCGACCTGTCCCCCGCCGCTCGCCACGTGCGGGTTTGCGACGTGGCCCGCCACGCGCGCCTGCCGATTGGAGAGACGCTGCGACTGCTGCGCCGTCTGCAAGAACGCGGGTGGGTGGACGCCAGTAAGCGCCGCTTGACCCTGCGCGGCCTCGTACTCGCGGTATCTCTACAGGCTCGAGTACGCACTGGTAGGCGCCTTGATGTCGCAGCCTAACCGATGAAGTTCATTGAGAAATCCTTGATGCTGCCTGGCTGCTTGTTAGGTGCCTCACGGTCTTCTCGACAACCAAACGTTCCTTGACCTGATGCTTGCTCAGAGCTAGCAGCGGCCCCTACATGTCGGGTGGAATCCGACCGTGCGGCTGAATACCACACCCTCACGGCGGCAACCCCTAGGGCCGAGTTCACCCCCTCGCGCCCCCAAAAGAAAGAGAACGTTACATGAACTTCAAGTCTGCTCTCCTCAGCACCTGCCTCCTCGCCTTCTCCGCTGTTGGCTGCTCCGCAGCATCTGACGTTGCACCCTCCGACCACGGCAAGCAGACCGCGGAGCGCGAGTACCGCGCTGGTGGCTGGACCTTCCACGATGACGCGTTCGAGTGCGGCGGCAGTGTGCGCACCGGCGTGTGGCGCGGTAACGCCCGCCACGTCTTCGCGTTCGAGGGCACCGCGAACGAGACCGTGACCTTCGCACCCGACGGCACCTGGGATGACCGCGGCGGCATCCTGGCCTTCGTGACCAACAGCACGGGTCTGATCACCGACTGGAGCTACGAGGAGAACTACTCGAGCACGAAGTTCGACGCGCACTTCGACCGCAACGACACGTACTTCGTGTGGGTCATGCCCCTCGAGACGCGCTTCCTCAGCGGCACGAACTACATGACGATGAGCGTCCACTGCCAGGACGCGGGCTGCCAGAGCGACGCTGACTGCGCTCAGGACGAGTCCTGCGTGCAGGTGCAGTGCATCACGACTCCGTGCCCCGCGCTCTGTGTGGCTCAGCCCACCTGCGCCGAAGGCGTCACCGCCGACAACCGCGTCTACGCGAAGAACTTCGCTGCCGGCGACTTCCAGGCCGCGCAAGACTTCGTCGACGGCTTCCAGTTCGTGATGAGCGGTATCAACAAGGGCACCTGCGAGTCGTTGAACACCAAGGAGTGCCGCGATGACGCTCCCGTCTGTGGTCAGCCGGCGTGGGCCGACTACCCGAAGAACTTCGCCAGCCTGTGCGAGTTCGAGAAGCTCATCCGTAGCTACGCGGGTGCTGAGGGCGAGGCCAAGGGCGCGTTCGAGAACGGCCTGTGCGAGGAAGACACCGAGTGTGACTTCGACGCCGACCCCACCAAGCACTACGTCGGCATGAGCCCCGAGGAGTGCCAGGTCATCCGCTTCGCCTGCATCGCCACCATGAGCTACTTCTCGGACAGCTGCGGTTGCGGCTGCCAAGACCTGACGCCTGCCCAGTGAGGTGTTTGGTTTCCCAGCGGAACCAATAGCTCGCTAGGAATCGAATGCTTTGCGGCGTGTCCTTTCGGGGATGCGCCGCTTTCTTTTTGGATCCCCCGTCGGTTCCTCAAGCTTTTTCGGGGGTGAGGCGCGCTCAGTTCATCGGGACTAACTGCGTCTGGTCATTGCCGCAGAACTGCGCTTCACCTTCCCAAACCGTCCCACAAGTTGGGCAGATCTTCTTGCGGACCGGTGGAGGTGGCGGCGGTGCTGGGGGCGGCGAGAGCGACTCTGGGGGAGCAACAGGGACCGACTTGCGGCCACGCAGAGCGAAGATGAGTCCGCCTAGCAGCAGCAGAAGCGCGCCGCCGCCCAGGCCGGCGAACAGCAACCAGTTGCGACTCCCTTTGGTTTGGGTGGTGACCTCTTTGCTGCCCACGGCGGCTCCGGCGATCAGCGCGACGGCCTCTCCCTGCTCACCAGACTCATCGAAGTCGCCGCCGGCGAGTAGCGCGTCGTAGCGCTCCTTCGACACCACTTCGAGGACCACGTCGACGCTATGTCCGGAGACCGTGGCGCTGATCTTCAGCTCGCCCTCTTCGGCATCGGTGGCGACCTTTAGTTTGCCCGGTCCAACGCTCTCCACCCCGCGGTGCTCAGGGATCTTCCACTGGGGGCTCGTTCCCGTGGGGCAACCGCTCGCATCGACGACGCTCGCGCGGAACTGAAACTCTTCGCCAGGCAGCACGAGCTTGCGCGCTGGGCGCACCTCCAAGCGCGCGACGGGGCCCGGATCGGAGCAGCGGTTCTCCACCTTGGGAGCTGGTTTGGGGACTGGGGGAGGGGCGCTAGGGGCGGCGCTGGCGCTGGCGCTGGCTTCGCTTGGTGGAGCTGCGCCCTCGCGCTGTATCAGTCGGAAGCTGCGACTCCGACGCACGCTTGCGGTGCAGTTCTGTCCTTCGACCACGAACACGTACTGGCCCGTCTCGTTGAAGCTGATGACGTCGTCGGTCGCGCTCATGGTTGTGATGACCGTCGCTTGGCGAGGGTCACCCGCGGCCGTCTTGCAGGTGGTCTGCCAGCCACGCTTGCCCCCAGAGTGTGAGCGCGCCGCGAGTCCGGGGTACTGCTCCCAACACTGGTTGGTTCGATAAGTGCGGGTGCCTCCGTAGATCACCAGCTCGCCGCCGCTTTGCTTGATGGAAACGGCACCTCCGGGCGCACCTCCACCACCCGGCTTGGGGCCGCATGAGTCACCCCACTCGCCAATCCGCCACTGCACGCTCATTGCGGAGGCCGACCAACGCCCTGAGAGCGTTGGCTGCTCCGCCTTGGCTTCCCGGGCGGTTCCCCAGCTGATCGCAACCACACAGGCGAGGATGGAGAGCACCTGTGTGCCCCCGATCCACGACGGTGCTCCCAGACGGTGACCCAGAAGACGGCCAGTCACGAAGCGTTGCGGAAACCGACGAGCGGGCGAAGCCACGCGGCTGTTATAGCTGAGCTACGCGGCGACCGGGGATCCGCGTAGGCACGAGCGGCGGGGAGGCGTGCTCCAGGTGTGCGCTGAAGATCACCTCGAGCACCGCGCCTGGAGCGTTCGAGGCAGCTTTTTGGGCCACATTGGCTTCGGCAGGTTCGTTGACTTCGGAAAAATGGGGGTGGTAGCGTCCGCACGCCTGCGATGCTCACGGGTAGAAGGTCCGCATGGGACCCTGCGTGAGCACGCTGGTGAACAGGCTGCATCGTTCCCGTCCCCCAATTCGCGCCGCGTCGGCGTGGAAGCAACAGAGTCAGCGCGCCTGAAGGAGTGCCCCATGGCCAAGCGAGCAGGGTCCAGTACCTCCCGAGTATCAAAGAGCTCCAAGCGCGTGCTTGGTCGCTTTGTTTTGCCCAGTCTCCTGGCAGCTGGGTGCTTTGCTGGCGTCACCGCCGCGGGCTCTGACGCGCAAGCGCAGGCGACCAGCGACACCCGTGTCAGTGAGACCAACGGCGACGGCATGGACACCCATCTGTTCCGTCCGGCGATTGACTCGAAGGGTTTCTTCTCAACCAACGGCTCCGACATCATCGGCGCCAACGACATCAGCTTTGGTCTGATCCTGGACTATGGCCGAAACATCATGCGCACCCGCGACGATCGTATCCCCACGGATGCAAGTGGGAACGTCGTCGGCTCGGGCTCCGGCGTGCCGGCGCTGGTCGAGGACTCGTTCCAGGGAACGTTCGGCTTCAACTACGGTATCGCCAACGTCGCCGTGGTGGGCTTGGCCGTACCGGTCGTGTTGATGACCGGTAGCGCCAACGACAACGCGGGGCAGGCATTCCAGATTGGTCCAAACGGCGGCCTCTACAACACCGACAAGTACGACGTGCAGAAGATCTCCACGTTGTCCTTGCACGGAAAGGTACGCCTTACTCGCGTGGACAAGGGCATTGGCGTAGCCGTGCTCGCCCAGGCCGGTATCCCCATGGCAAGCGCGGAGAAGGACCTCGCCGCGGATCCTGGGGTTTGGTACTGGCCTCAGGTCGCAGTGGAGAACCAGTTCGGTGCCACCCGGCGCTTTAAGGTCGCCGTCAACGTCGGCTACCGCGGCCACACCGGGAAGAACCCGGTGTTCCAGCAAGACTCCACCGGGCAAGACCAGCTGGCGGAAGGCGAGTTTGAGTATGGAAACCTCGCCACGGCGAACCTTGGTATCTCCTGGCGCGTGCTCGATCCGCTGGATCTCGTGGCAGAGACGTATGCGACCTACCTGCTCGACGGTAAGTCGGACAGCAAGCAGAAGCTCTCTCAGGAGTACCTGGGCGGCATCAAGCTGTTCGTCGAGCGCAACAGCTACCTGATGCTCGGCGGCGGTAGTCGCGCTTACTCCACCGGTTTCGAAGCCGCCGACCTGCGCATGGTCATGGGCTTCGTGTTCGAGCCGTCGATTGGCGACCGCGACGGCGACGGCTACAAGGACGACCAAGACCAGTGTCCGGATGACCCGGAGGACTTCGACAACTTCGAGGACGGCGATGGTTGCCCCGATCCGGACAACGACAACGACGGCATCTTGGACGTCGATGACCGCTGCCCGAACACTCCGGAAGATCGCGACGGCGACGAGGACGACGACGGCTGCCCGGAGGGCAATGATGGCGACCGCGACGGCGACGGCATCATGGACTCTCGCGACAAATGTCCGGACGATCCGGAGGACCGTGACGGCTTCCAAGACGCGGATGGCTGCCCGGATCCGGACAACGACAAGGACGGCATCCTCGACGCCGAGGATCAGTGCCCACTGGATCCCGAAGACAAGGACAACTGGGACGACGAGGACGGCTGCCCGGATCCGGACAACGATCGCGACCAGATCCCCGACGTCTCTGACAAGTGCCCGAACGAGCCCGAGACGTACAACGGCCAAGACGATGAGGACGGTTGCCCCGACAAGGGCCGCGTGTTGATCGAAGGCAGCGACATCATGATCCTGGACAAGGTGCAGTTCAAGACGGGCAGCGCCGAGATCCTCCCGGAATCAAATCCGATCCTCGACGCCGTTGCTGCGACGCTCAAGGGCCACCCGGAGTTCCTAGCGATTGAGGTCGCGGGGCACGCCGACGAGCGCTCTTCGGACGACTACAACCTCAAGCTGACCCGAGATCGTGCCCGGGCGGTGCTCGAGGCCGTGGTCAAGCGCGGCGTCGCTCGCAAGCGCTTGGTTAGCCAAGGCTACGGTGAGTACTGCCCACTGGAAGACGCACACACTCCTGCGGCCTGGGAAAAGAACCGCCGCGTGGAGTTCAAGGTGGTCAAGACCGAGGACGGGAGCACCGGCGTGGAACGAGGCTGTGAGCGCGCCCGCTTGAAGGGTGTGCTGCCGCCGCGAGTCGACGGCGAATAAGGGCATCCCGCCAAACTGTAGCGAGCCTCTCCATCGGGAGAGGCTCGCTGCGTTTTGTGCCACTTCATGCCCAGCTCTGGCGCTGCCGTCTCAGGATGGGAACTCACCAGCTCCCGACGCGCACCTCACCCCACCAAAATCCGGCCGGAAGTGGGTGTCGATCGGTCGCTCCGCTACCATCAGACTTCGTGCCCTACTCTCGCCACGACCTGGACGATGGCTTTGCTCTCAGCTCGCGCGGAGGCGACTGCCAGCTCTTCCATCTGGCGCCAGGGCTCGTGAAGGTGAGCTATCGTGGGCTAGCTACGCGGGATTTCGCCGAGCACGTGACCCGGGAGCTCGAGATCCTGCTTCGCCACGACGAGCGCCTCGAGGTCTTCGTCGACGCCGGCGCCCTACGTTCCTACCACTCTGATTTCCGTAAGGAATGGACTTCTTGGCTCAGCGAGCACAAGTCGAGCCTAGATGGGCTTCACATCCACTTCCAATCTCGCATCGTGGAGATGGGAATCAATCTAGTGAACGTCGTGATCGGCGACTTCATTCGCCCGTACCCCAAGCGTGAGGAGTTCGAGCGTCAGCTGGAGCGCACCTTGGCGCTCAAGCGCACCGCCTGACTCCTCTGCGCTCAAGAGAGCAGTCGCCGTTCAGCGGGTCACGCGCCTGAAGATCGGCTCGCGACTGTCCGCCGCCGCTTGGTAGCTGACGCTGAAGTCTTCAAACCCATCAAGCGCGCGAGAGAGGCTTTTGCCCGGCGCCAGCGTAAAGGCGTTGTAACCGCAACGTGCGAGGTAGAAGAGCTGATCTTGCAGCACGTGGCCTACCGCGCGCAGTTCCCCCGTGAAGCCGTGCCGATCTCTTAGCAGGCGGCCAGTCGTGTAGCCGCGGCCATCGGTGAACTTGGGGAACTCCACGCAGATCAACTGCACGGCGTCGAGAATGTCAGCGACGTCTCCCGCCAGTTCGTCGCTGCGCAGCCGGACACCGAGGCCACCTTCACGTCCACGCAACGCCTCAAGCTGCTTGCGCAGGCGCTCGAGGCTCACGCTGACGTCGCCGGTCTTGGGCGCGGGTGTGTCGTCGTCGAGGTGCAGCCACGCGTCGTCGATGATCTGCTTATCCTTGATGATCTGCATATGCTGCCTCCTTGAACGGCTCTGCGCCGAGGCGCCGAAAAGCGTCGATGAATCGCTCGTCGCTAGACTCGCGTAGCTCCAAGTAGCGCGCGAGCACGCGAGAAACGGCCTCTACTATTTCGTGCTTCGCGAACGCAGGACCGAGAATCTTTCCGAGACTCGCGTCGTTCCCCGGGGAACCACCCAGCATCAACTGGTAGAACTCTTCGCCGCGCTTGTCGATGCCGAGGATACCGATGTTGCCAATGTGATGATGACCGCAGGCGTTGATGCAGCCGCTCATTTTCAGGCTCACCTCACCGATGTCGTTCAAGTAGTCCATGTCATCGAAGTGGCGACCCAGCTCCTCCGCAATCGGAATCGAGGTCGCGTTGGCGAGCGCGCAGTAGTCGAGCCCTGGGCAGCAGATCATGTCCGTCAGCTTGCCCGCATTGGCGGTCGCCAGGTCGAGCTTGACCAGCTCGCGCCAGAGGGAGTCGAGGTCGCTGACCTTCACATCCGGAAAGACCAGGTTCTGCATGTGGGTCACCACGAGTCGACCCTGACTGAAGCGGTCGGCGAGGTCCGCCACGGATTCCATCTGGGTGTCCGTGATGTCGCCGGGCGGCTTTCCTGGTGCCTTCACGCTGATCGTGACGATGCCGTAGCCGTCCACCTTGTGTGGCGTGACGTTGTTGCCTACCCAGAGGCCGAAGTCGCGGTTCTTTCCAAGCTTCATCGCGGCGAGCTTGGAGTCGGCGTTCGGCAGTGACTCGTAGTGAGCAGGCAGAAAGAACGCTCGCACGCGCTCGAGCTCTTGCTCCGTCACATCGATCGAAGCGTCGCGGGTCAACGCCCACTCTTCCTCGACCAGCCTCGTGAACTCTTCGACGCCGAGGGCATCGACCAGCACCTTGATGCGCGCCTTGTGTTTGTTGTCGCGTCGCCCGTGCAGGTTATAGACGCGCAGAATCGACTCCAAGTAGCTAAGCAGGTACTGCTTCGGCAGGAACCCTCGCACCACCTTGCCGACGAACGGAGTGCGCCCAAGGCCACCGCCCACGATCACCTCGAAGCCGTGTTCGCCATCTGGCCCCTGCACGATGCGCAGCCCGATGTCATGGAAGCGCACCGCCGCGCGGTCGTCGTTCGGGGCGCCCGTTACCGCGATCTTGAACTTGCGCGGTAGAAACGCGAATTCCGGGTGGAAAGTTGACCACTGCCGGATGAGCTCACACCACGGTCGCGGATCCTCAATCTCGTCCCGCGCAACGCCAGCGTAGGCATCCGCGGTGGTGTTGCGGATGCAGTTGCCGCTGGTCTGAATGGCGTGCATCTGCACGCTGGCCAGGTCATCCAGGATGCTGGGCACATCCTCCAGCTTGGGCCAGTTGTATTGAATGTTCTGGCGGGTGCTCAGGTGTCCATAACCCTTGTCGTACACCCGGGCGATCTGCGCCAGCATCCGCATTTGCTTAGAAGACAGCAGGCCGTACGGAATCGCGACGCGCAGCATGTAGGCGTGAAGCTGCATGTACAGGCCGTTCTGCAGGCGCAGCGGCTTGAACTCGTCTTCCGTGATTTCGCCAGCTAGGCGGCGGGCGACCTGGCCGCGAAACTGTGCTGCTCGTTCCTCGACGATGCGCTGATCGATGGCGTCGTATTGATACATGGCAGTCCTCAGCTCGCTCGCGCCAGGCCGACGGTGGGACCGTTGGCGCGGATGCGTTCGCGCGCGGAAATGGGAGTGGGCTTATCCGCCTGCGCATCCACGCTGAACGCGTACGGGTCGCACACCACGGCTTCCTGGCTGCGGGCCCACGTAAGCGACGCTTCCAGGTCGTCGGTCGAGCGGAAGACCTCGGCCTCAGACAAGCTGCGGGTCCAGTCCCTACCCGCCGCCAGGTACACGGGCGCGCCGGTCAACGTCAGGGAACCGCTCAAAACAGCTGGAAGTTGGAGTGCCATGGGGGAAACTTGGTGCAGCTTTCCCAATAAGAAAAAGGCATAATAGTGATGGTTGAGATAACTAGAAGATATGTCACCCTCAGGGTGTGAACCTCAACCAGCTGCGGGTCTTTCAGGCGGTTGCCGATGCCGGCTCGGTCACCAGGGCCGCACGCCAGCTGCGTGTGAGTCAGCCCGCCGTCTCCAAGCAGCTGAAGGAGCTCGAGCTCGCACTCGGGGCAGCGCTCTTCGATCGCGTCGCCCGGGGCATCGAGCTCACCCAGGTCGGCGAGCTGGCACTGAGACACTCTCGGCGGATCTTCGCTGAAGAGCAGAGCCTGGAGGCAGAGCTTGCAGCGCTCCTCGGCGTCGCATCGGGGCGTCTCTCCGTAGGAGCAAGCACGACCATCGGCAACTACTTGGTGCCAGCGGTCTTCGGTCAGTTTCGGCGACTCCACCCTGGGGTAGAGCTAGAGCTGGAGATAGCCAACACCGAGGTCATTCAAAACATGGTTCTCGATAACCGTGTGGATATTGGTCTTACTGAAGGATTCGTGAGTTCCAGCGCCCTGTTGGTCAGTGTCTTCAGCGAGGACGAGATGGTGATGGTCACCGCACCGGGCGATCCGCTGCTTGGTCGAGCGCCAATCGAGTGGAAGGACCTCGCTGAGGTCGCGCTGATCTGTCGGGAGCAAGGTTCGGGGACACGCGCCGTCATCGAGGCTGCGCTCGATGAGCGCGGTGTCCAGCTTCGGCCAAGCATGAGCCTCGGGAGTAACGAAGCGATCAAACAGGCGGTCGCCTCCGGGCTCGGTGTCTCGATGATGTCTCGCTTGGCGGTACGCGCCGAGCTCGATAGTGGCCGCCTCACAGAGGTTCGGCTGCGCGGCGAGCCAATTCGCCGCAGCCTGCACGCGGTGCGTCGAGACGGGCGTCACGCGACGCCGGCGTTAGGGGCCTTCTTGGCGCTTTTGAGCGAGCCTCGAGGGCGACGCCTGCGCGCGCACTACGCGATTTGAGCGAGCGAGTCTGCAGCCTACGTGGCTGAAATAATTCCGCGAGGATAAAAACCGCGCAGTTGCAGGTCGAGGGCGCTCTTCAAAGTTGGCTCCAGGACGTGGTCGAAGTCAAGCATGCCGCTCAACCACTGCAAGAGCACTCCGAAGTAGAGGGCGAAGATGTTGGACGCTGCCTGCAGAGGTAGCACCTCCTCGCTGACCTCGCCGCGTCGCTGGGCGGCCATGACCAAATGTGCGATGCCTTGCAGAAACGCGAGCGTCGTCCCGTGGAGCAGGTCCGTGTTGGGGCCTTGGCTACCAGGAAACACGGCGATGAATTCTCGCGCCAAGCTTTGGTGCTCTGCGTAGTTGTCAAAAACCCCACGGAAAACCCACAACAGTTGATCCAAGAGGCAACTCTCCCGAGGTATAGTCGCGAGCTGGGCGTCAGACACCCGCTGCAATCGCTCTTGGAACACCATGCAGAGCAGGTCGGGCTTGTCCTTCGCGTAGAGGAACAGAGTGCCGGAGGCGATGCCCGCGTGTTTTGCGATCTGCTTGGTCGTCGTCGCGGCGTAGCCCTGACGCGTGAACAGGTCCCAAGCAGCGGCTCGGATGCGCTCACGCTTGTCCTGCTTTTTCTCGGCTCGCCTGGAGCGGGTCGAGTTCCTGGACGGAGGGTCAGTTTTTATGACCATGGTCAATTTGTCGCACAGGACGTTTTAGGCCGTCCAGGCCTTTCCCAGCCCCAGGCTTGAGACTATTAATGACCGTGGTCATTATTGAGGAGGACGCCATGAGTTCCAGTTACCGTCGTTCCGACACCCTCGCAGTCGCTCGGCAACAGTACTTCGAGGACAATCATTTCGGTCCCGATGGGGGCTACAACGACCCTTGGGTCGACTTCAAACTCGGGCCGATCCCGTTTCCGTTCCCCAACACGGCTGGCCGCGTTCGCGCCGTCGGGTACCACGACCTCCATCATGTGCTGACCGGCTACCAAACGGATCTCCAGGGCGAGATTGAAATCGCTGCCTGGGAGATCGGCGCGGGGTGCAAGGGCTTCCTCGCGGCGTGGCAGCTGAACCTGTCGTCGATGGGCTTCGCGTTGTTCTTCTCTCCGAGACGCTCGTTTCGCGCGTTCGTCCGTGGGCGTCGCAGTCACTCACTGTACGGATTGGAGCTGCCACAGCTCCTGCAACGTGGAGTCGGGGAAGTGGCTGACGAGCTTGGCGTGGACGAGCCGACGCGCGCGCGAGCGACGGACATCCCGCTCTACGTCATGGCGTCCTTTGCTGGCCTTGTTGCGGGAACCGCCATGCTCGGCGTCTTGATCCCGATCCTACCGTTCGCGTTGCTCGGGATGAACGCCAAGCGCCGCTTGGAGCGAGCGCGTCTCAACGCGACGGCTTGAGCGAGCCCGCCTGCGCGGGGCGCCGCTCTGCCCAGGTCAGGGCATCATCTAGCCAGGTGGGCATGTCTCGCGCAAACTGGTGTCCCACCTTGCCAAGACTCATGAAGCGGGTTTCGACACCCGCGCGCTCGAGCCGCGAAGATTCCGCGCGGAGGTGCGGCGCGCTGCCGTCGAAGTCGCCAGCGGCGAGCACGACGCGCTGCACGCCGTGGGCTTTCAGCTTCTTTGCGTCGGGGTAGATGCGCCCAGCGATCAGCACGAGTGCGTCGTAGCGGCCGTGGCCGTTCTGCGCCACCTCGAGGGCGGTGCTCGCGCCTAGAGAGAAGCCGATCAAAGTGCGAGGGGTATCCTGGGATACATCCTGGCCCGAGAGCGCCCGCTCCGTCGCTCTCTCTACTCGTTCGACGCGTGTCTTCCAGTTCCACGTAGCTCCGCCACCATTGCAACCGATGCTCGCCTGAGGGCAGAGCAACCAGGCATCGTCGGTTGCCGAGGCAAAGCTGGGACATTCGTTCTGAGGGACGTCGCACATGCCGTGGAGCATGATGGTGACCCGAGCGCTGAAAGCTGCACGCGACGTTGCCGCGGGGGTACGTAGCAACACTGCGTTGTCAGCGGGCGTGGCTTCCAGCCATAGCCAGCTGGGTTTGACCTGAGGAGCGGCGGCCGTGGGTTTGGGGGGGAGGGGAACGCCGCGGGTCGTCGTGGCTTCACGTCTTGGCGTTGGGTGCGCATCGATGACGTCCACGTGAGCCGCCCGCGGGCGGATGACGGGTTGTTCGAACGGATCGCGCTGGGTGGATTTTGCAAGGACCGGGATGCTCACGAGGCACAGCAAGAGGGGAACCAGCGATCGTAGCCAGCGGTTACTCGGACTACGTGGCGGACGAGCCCAGGCCGGCGCTGTCGCAGACCTGATGACTGACGCAGGTCGGCCTGCGCCACGTTGAGGATGTGACATGCGAACCTCGCTTCGTTGTATCCGGGAGGCAACGTGATGGCGCGTATCGGAGGGCCGCCCCGGTAGCGCCGGGAATGGCGGCTGCAACACCCACGTGCTCGGGGTCGATGCGAGACACATCTCTTCACTTCGAGTTTGTGTGACAGGGCTCGTGAAAGATCCGAGTGGCCTTCGCCTTGGCTTGCGGCGGGACTCTCGGGCGGACATTATTTGTCACGCGGCGGCCGTCGCCCCTAGAGACTGCACGCCCGCCCAGTGCTATCTGTGTGTGCAGGATGACGGACACACGACTAGAGGGTGATGGGCGTTTCGGGCTGGCTGAGAGCTTCGGAGCTGTTTCGGCAGCCGGTGCGCTAGAGGCTGGGGGCGAGCGCCGCGAGCTGCTACTTCACACGACGATTGGTCCACACAAGACGGCGCTCCGCACCGGGCGGGGAGCGGTCTCGAAGGGTCGAGGTCGGAACGCAATGGGCAGGAGTGACACTCAACAGTCGAGTCTGTTCGCCGGATTGGTAGAGGAGGCCCCACGCCTCGGAGCTGACGCTCAGCTGCGCTTCGACCTCGCGCAGACGGATGCCGTGGAGTGGCTGCGCACTCTCGAGGATCAGAGCGTGGATCTGGTGATCACGGATCCTCCCTACGAGTCACTGGAGAAGCACCGTGCGGTGGGCACCACCACGCGTTTGAAGCACAGCAAGGCTTCCAGCAACGACTGGTTTCAGATCTTCCCCAACGCACGTTTCCCCGAGCTGTTCGCGGAAGTCCATCGCGTGCTGAAGAAGCACCGCCACTTCTACCTGTTCTGCGATCAGGAGACGATGTTCGCCGCCAAACCGATCGCGGAGGCTCAAGGCTTTCGCTTCTGGAAGCCGCTCGTCTGGGACAAGCAGAAGATCGGGATGGGGTACCACTACCGATCTCGGTATGAGTTCATCCTGTTCTTCGAAAAGGGCAAGCGAAAGCTCAACGACTTGGGCGTGCCGGACGTCTTGTCCTTTCCTCGGATCCACAAGGGTTACCCCACGGAAAAGCCCGCGGAGCTGTCAGAGGTCCTGGTCAGTCAAAGCACCGCTCCGGGGGAGCTGGTGGTTGACCCATTTTGCGGTTCCGGTTCGGCTGGAGTCGCGGCGCTACGCCAAGGGCGCCACTTCATGGGATCGGACATTTGCGACGAGGCGATCAAGATTTCCAAGCAGCGCTTGACAGAGGCCGGGGGGCAGGCGACTCACGGCCTCTCGCGCTGGAGGACGGATTGACAGGGAATCAGTACCGGCGGCTCATCGCTAGCTACTTGCAAGCCGCCTACGGCGATCGCGGCATTCAGATCTACGAAGAGGTGAGCCTCGGCACCTCCATCATCGGCAAGCAGCGCCGGGTCGATCTATTTGTGCTCCACGTGTCGAGCAGCGTCGGGCTTGCGGTGGAGTGCAAGTATCAAGACTCCCCGGGCACAGTTGACGAGAAGATCCCTTACGCTCTCGAAGACCTGCGTTCGATGCGCATGCCTGGCGTGATCGTCTACGCCGGAGCTGGGTTCTCCGAAGGAGTGCTCCACCTGCTCCAGTGCGCGGAGCAGTCGGCCTACTGCCTCCCAGGGGAAGAGCTGAAGCCGGTTGGCAGGCGCCAAGGCGATCGTATCGACTCTGGAACGTGGCAGCTCGACCACGTCTTGGCCCAGACGTTCCGCTGGTGGGACATCGTGCTCAGCGAACGTAGGCTGTACCAGCCTTGAGAGTGCGCTTGGTTGCAGCAGCGCGTCGCTGTAGCGCTTAGTAGCGGCGGCCAGGTTGCCGCGCTGCTTGGTCGGCGCGCCGCTCAGTTTACTTTGGGGGCGCGCTTAGGCCGCTCTCGAGCTTCCCCAATGCGCGCATCCCTGCCTCACGGAAACGCTTGCCGAGGTCACTAATGAGGTCGTGGCGGGTTGACTCGCGGAGGCGACGGGCTAGCGGTGCATCGCTGATGTCGCTGCGTACGTCGATGCTCCACTGACACAGTGCTTCCGGCTCTCCAAGCTCGTGAATCGCCACCCAGCCAAGCATCAGGCCGGGGCCCCACTCTGGCTTGCGCTTCTTCGGGTTGTGGAAGAAGTGCGGCTCGACGTACAGCTTGACGTGGAATACTGCCGCGAAGCGTCGCTTTGCGAGGTGGCCAAGTTTGTCCAGCGCGAGCTCTCCATCACGCCTGGAGCGCAAGCGTCGCTTGGCGCCTGCCTTCGAGGTGGGGTCGTAGTGCGGTTCGAGCGCTTCCAGATCGCGGCTCGTCAGCTGCTTGGTCAAGCGAAGCGGCAAGAGCTGCCGGGTGTCGATGCGATCGTCTTCCGTGAGCAACACCAGCTGATCCGCGTCGCTGTCGCCGCGCGCCAAGTTTGGGCAGGCGCTATCGTTCGGTTTATTGGGTAGTTCCCAGCTTACCCGCTCACGGTTTTCGATCTCGTGGCGCTTGAACGCCACGCGCTCGGTTAGCGCGATGAGTTCTTCGTCGTGTCGGCTGGTTACCTTCGACGCAGCCGAGAGCGAAGGCGCGTCGTCGCTGCAGCCAGCACACAAGGACGCGAGGCACAGCAACGCGCTGACGACTGAAGACCTTTGGCCCACACTGAGTGCCTAGCTCGGCTCGCTCGACATGGACAATTAACGAGCAGGATGGACGATCACCTGAACGAGCCGCTCCAGCCGCTGTGGCACCAGAGACTGCGGATCTTGCAGTGACCGAGGAGCGCCCTGCACTCACCTGTCCCAAGTTGCTTCGCCTTCCAGTGTTCCTGCTACGTCAGAGCCGCCCGGTCCCGACTCTTGCCTCGTTCGCGTGTGCCCGGCGCGAATCGAGCGAGTGCTGTTTGGAGCTATCTTCCTGGGATTCTGGAGGTATCGCGAACACGACTTCGAGACGAAACGAGACTGACCGGTCGAACGGTCGCTTTTCCAGCTGCGCTTCCCTCTTACTGCTTCCGCTACAACCACATCCACCCCTAATATCGCCGCCAATGGGTCCGCGGTTCAGGAGTCGTTTCGTACGCGACGTGATCGATGCGCTTGAGCGCAGTGACGCGTCTGTGCCGATGCGTCTCGCTGCACGGCTCATCCCGCGCCTCATGCGGTCCCTGAGTGACCACGTCTACAACGCAGCTGACCCGCGCAGCACCATGTCGCTCGTCGAGGCAGAGGAGCTGCTCTTGGGTATCGATGCCGCGTTGGGAGACGGCTCAGGCAAGGTACTGGAGAGCGCAGGCTTCGTCCTCGGCTCTCGCTTGCTCTCTCATCGCGGAAGCGTGGTCGTTCCCGGAGACGTGGTGCGCACCATCGCACGTTTGCGTACCCCGGTTGAGCTGCCCTACGAGGGGGCTCGCGTGGTGTTCGACCTCACCGAGACGGACGTCGGGTTCGAGCTTGCGCTCGGTGTGCTTGGCCACCCACGGTCGACGCGAATCCTGCGCCACCTGTGCGTTGGCTACGTGAAGGCCGCCTACACGTTCGGTCACAATCGCAATCCCGAAGAGCTGAAGCTGTTCGCTGACGTGATCGGCGATCGCGCGAGCATCTCCGGTCGCTTCAGGCAGCCGAGCATGCTGCCGCCGCCAGCGCCGAGCGCGGGTGCGCAGTCCGGAGCACCCGGCCCCCGCCGCAGCCTGAGCAAGAGCCGTATCCCGGCAGCCGGCAGCCTAAGCGCGGAGGTCGATCGCATCTTCGAGCGCACGACGTTGCCCCCTCAGTCTCGACGCCCTGGCGCTCGCTCATCATCCAGTTTCCGTGCGGTTCGAGAATCGCAACCACCGCCCGCATTCGACCGCGAGAGTTCCTCCCCCCCACCTCCGCGTACTGCCGCAGATCGTCAAGACGGACGTCCAGCTTCGGAAATCCGTCAGCGTGGAGACATGGGAAAGAAGCCTGGCGGTGGGAGGACTACTGGTTCCACAGGGCAAGGCTCTACGGGACGTGCGCCGTCTGGGGGCTACGCCGCTCCGCGCTACCCCGCTGGGCAGTACCCGGTGGTGCCGTCCTCACGCGTCCCGGCTGATGCGGAGCGGCCGCGTCGAGAGAGCATCTTGCCTCCGCCCCCTGAGGCGCGGCCTCAGTCCGGTTACAACCTGCGGCAGAACCCGATCTCGGGTTCGTATGAGCTTCGTCAGCAGAGCGAGCCTGTGCTGCGCGAGTCAGGGGGCTTCCCCGTGCGGCGACCGAGCAGCCCCCCGGAGCGTGCGAGCTCGGGTACTTTCCCTGCCGGGGACGATCGCCAGACACCGGTGTACCCGTACGAAGACGACGACGAGCTTCTGCGCGGTTTGCGTCGCCGGCGCTGAGTCAGCGAAATAGGAGTCGAGTTCGGGCGCCGCGGAGCGCGGTCAGTCGGAGTTCAGCTGATTGTCGCACGCCGGGTCCATCGGGCCGCCACGCACGACCAGCCAGGTGCCACTTTGCTGCTCAAGGTAGAGGAACAGGGTCTTTCCCTTGTCCGTCTCGAACTCCATGCACGACTGCCCCCCAAACGCGAGATCGTAGCTGGTCGCTTCCACGCTCTTGGCGCCCGCAACTTCATTGGCGAAGAACTGCTGGTCAAGCGCTGCGCCTGGCGCGCTCAAGGAGCTTAGTCGTGCGGAATCTTTCGTGCGCGCCGCTTCGAGAAACGCGGCGGCCGCCCGATCGCGATCGACACCCTTCGGCGCGACGACGAACCACATGAACGCCGCGATACCGAAGCTGATGAGCGCTGACATCAGAGCGACCCCGGCGAGCATGAGCGACTGCTTGGCCTTCATCGGTGTGTGGCCAGGGCCGTGCTCGACCATCGAAGTCGTAGCGCGCTTTGCGGCTCGTTGCTCCGTTAGGTGTTTGTTCAGAAAGACGGCGGCCGCGCCGAGTTCCGCCACGCCGAATGCTGCCACGACCAAACAAACTTGCCCTGCGGTCATGCTTCGACCCTAGCCAATCCTGGCGTAGAGCGCTGCCCTGTACCTCCGCCCGACTTGCGCACTAGCAGGATGCTGAAAAACTCCTGCGAGGGCCATGGGCGGCAGATGATCGTCGCCCCTGCACGATGGCTTTCTTGGATCGCCCTTGCCGCGATGTAGCCTCGATCAATGTACCACGCGGCAACGTCGAGTTCGGCCACGAGGTCCTCCACCGCGCTCGTCTGTTGTTTGGCGCGGGTGTTTTTCAGCGCAGGCTAGTCGCGCAGGTCGTCGATGCAGTAGGGGTCGTTTGCGTTTGCGCGCACGATTCGCCAATCGCTTGGCTTCTGCATGTAGACGTAGTGAGGCCGTGGGTCGCTGTCGAAGAAGACTTCGACGCATGCGTCACTGGAAAAGCCGATGTTGTTCGAGCCCAGGCGATGTGCCCCGCTCTTCTTCGCCCGCGCTACGAACTCCGGTGTCACTTGCGCGCCAGTAGCACTGAGTGAACTAATCCGGGCGGAATTGTCTGAGCGGACGGCGTAGATGAACTCCGCGAGGGTGTCGTCCCGAGCCTCCTGGAGCGGTCCCAGCCACAAACCCAACATGGCAGCGAGTGGCAGCGTGATGGCGCCGTTCACGCCCAGTACCGCGACGATTAGCAGTGAACGCCCTGGCGCATAGATGGTGGCTTGGCTTGGGTCGTGCGGATCGTAATAGACAGGAATCGCGTCTCCGACGTTCACGCCAGTCTGAATGCCCGCTCGCACCTGGTAGGGCTGGCCGCCAACCAAGAGCTGTCCTTCGGGGCTGAACTGCACCGTGCCTATGCGCGAGCTGGAGTCCGGGTCGACCTTCGAGACCACACCTTGGGTCGTGGCAAAGCGCTTCCTGGTCTGGTAGCGAAACCAGAACCAGATGCTGGTTGCGATGAGGCAGAGCCCCATCATCAGCACCAGGACCCCCAAAAGGCTCAGACTCACCCCAGTCAGTGTAGCGGGTACTCCGCTGAGAGTTCTTCGGCTTCTGCCTGACCGCGCCTCAGTCGTCCAGATCGTCAATGCAATGAGCGTCTTTGGCGTTTGCGCGCACGATTCGCCAATCGCTTGGCTTCTGCATGTAGACGTAGTGAGGCCGTGGGTCGCTGTCGAAGAAGACTTCGATGCATGCGTCACTGGAAAAGCCGATGTTGTTCGAGCCCAGGTGGTAGGTGCCGCTGCGTGCCACGCGATCCAGCCATTCTGGCGCCACCTTTGCGCCAGGGACGCTCAGCGCGCTTATTCGTGCGGAATCACGCAAGCGACTCGCTTTGATGAAAGAGCCGAGTACTTCATCCCTGCTGGCTTGCAACGGCCCGAGCCACAACAGTAGCAGCGCGGCAAACGGGAACGTGAGCGCGCCGCACGCACCGAGCGACGCCGCCACGCCCGCGAGGACTCCGGCTCCGCGTAGATTTGCGCGGTGTGGTCGTCGTGGGTCGTAGTGAACGGTGACGGTCTTTCCAACCTGGTGTTCGCCAGTGCTCGCCCCCGCGGTGAAGTGCACCGCTTGGCCGCCAACCAAGAGCTGCCCTTCGGGACTAAACTGGACGGTAACGAACTCACCGCTCGAGTCCGCATCGACTCTCGTGACGATACCCGGAGCAGTGACGTAGCCAGTCTCTTGGCGATGCCGACGCCACATCAAACCCGCTGTTCCGCACATCACCACCCCAAGCAGGAGCACGAACAGGCCGCAGCCGGTCACCCAGTTCACCCTCTGGAGTGTACCCGAGGCCGCGCTCGGGGCGTGGTATGGAGAGACCCTCGGTTTGCCGCGCTACATATTTCGGCGGTACTGCCCGCCCACTTGGTAGAGCGCGTCACTGATTTGCCCCAGGGTGCACACCTTCGAGGTTTCCATCAGGGCCTCGAACAAGTTGGCGTTCTCCACCGCGGCGCGTTGCAGGTTGGTCAGCGCTTGAGCGCCGCGCTGCTTGTTGCGCAGCTTGAAGGCATCCCGGGAAGAGATGGCGAACTCCTTCTCCTCCGTGGTCGACCGAATCACTTCCGCGGGGATAATCGTGGGCGAGCCCTTGTCATCCAGGAAGGTGTTCACACCGACGATGGGCATGCGCCCGTCGTGCTTCAGCTGCTCGTAGTACAGGCTCTCTTCTTGGATCTTGGAGCGCTGGTACATGCGCTCCATGGCTCCCAACACGCCGCCACGTTCGGAGATGTTGCGGAACTCGGTCAACACGGCTTGCTCCACCAAGTCCGTCAGCTCCTCGATGATGAACGCGCCCTGAAGCGGGTTCTCGTTGGTGTTGAGGCCCAGCTCCTTGTTGATGATGAGCTGAATCGCCATCGCGCGGCGCACGCTCTCCTCGGTAGGCGTGGTGATCGCCTCGTCGTAGGCATTCGTGTGGAGCGAGTTACAGTTGTCGTAGAGGGCGTACAGCGCCTGCAGCGTGGTGCGGATGTCGTTGAACGCGATCTCTTGAGCGTGCAGGGAGCGCCCTGAAGTCTGGATGTGGTACTTGAGCTTCTGGCTGCGGTCGTTGCCCTTGTACTTCTGCTTGATTGCCTTGGACCAGATCCTCCGGGCAACGCGTCCCATCACGGAGTACTCGGGGTCCATGCCGTTGGAGAAAAAGAAGCTGAAGTTCGGCGCAAAGTCGTCGATGTTCATGCCTCGGGAGAGGTAGTACTCGACGAAGGTGAAGCCGTTCGCCAAGGTGAAGGCGAGCTGGCTGATGGGGTTCGCTCCGGCTTCAGCGATGTGATAGCCGCTGATCGACACGGAGTAGAAGTTCCGTACGCGGTGGTCGATGAAGTACTGCTGGATGTCGCCCATCATGCGCAGGGCGAACTCCGTGGAGAAGATGCAGGTGTTTTGCGCCTGATCCTCCTTGAGGATGTCCGCCTGCACGGTGCCGCGCACGCGAGACAGCACGTCCGCCTTGAGCTTGTTGTACGTCTCCAGCGGCAAGACTTCGTCGCCGCTGACGCCAAGCAGCAATAAGCCCAAGCCATCGTTTCCTTCGGGAAGTGATCCGCTGTACTGGGGGCGGGGCAGGCCGCGCTCCTTGTAGAGCGCGTCCATCTTGCTCTCCACGTCAGCTACCAGGCCTTGCTCGCGGATGTAGCGCTCACAGCCTTGGTCCACCGCAGCGTTCAGGAAGAAGCCGAGCAGCATCGGCGCGGGGCCGTTGATGGTCATCGAGACGCTGGTCGAGGGGCTCGACAGATCGAAGCCGCTGTAGAGCTTCTTTGCGTCGTCAACGTTGGCGATGGAGACACCGCTGTTGCCGATCTTGCCGTAGATGTCCGGGCGGTGATCGGGGTCTTCGCCGTACAACGTCACAGAATCGAACGCCGTGGACAGCCGCTTGGCGGGTAGACCGCGGGACACGTAGTGGAAGCGCTTGTTGGTGCGCTCGGGGCCGCCTTCGCCGGCGAACATGCGCGCGGGATCTTCCCCTTCGCGCTTCAGGGGGAACACCCCAGCGGCAAACGGGAACTCGCCCGGCAGGTTCTCCGTCAGCAGCCAGCGCAGCACATCACCCCAGTCTTCATGACGAGGCAGCGCGACCTTCGGCACCTTGAGATGAGACAAGGACTCCGTGAACAAGCTCTGCTTGAACACCTTGTCACGCACCTTGTACTCGTAGAAATCCGCGCGGTAACGCGCGACGGTGGCCGGCCACTCGGTGAGCAGGCGCTTGCACTCGCGGTCGAGCTTGGCCTCGATCTCGATATAGCGATCGACCAGCGCCTTCCTGGTCGCGTCCCCTTCTTCGCTCTTCAGGTCCGGCACCAAGGCGCCGACTTCGCGCTTGTTTTGGGGGGGAGGTGCGCCGTTTGTACTTCCAAACAGACCTAGCGCGCCGTGCAGCTGGTAGAGGGCGCTGGCGTAGCCCGCCTGGGTGTCCACGAACTCGTCGTAGGCTTTGCTGCTGTCGCAAATCTCCGCGAGGTAACGCACCCGCTCAGGCGGAATGACGTAACGCTTTTCGCTCTCCGCAGCGGACAGTTCCCGTTGCGGTCCGAGGGCGTTCGCGCCGGTCTTCTCCGCGATGGTCTGCATCAAGCGCTGGTACAGCTGGTTCGTCCCCGGGTCGTTGAACTGAGAGGCAATGCTGCCAAAGATCGGCAGCTCGTCGTCGCTCGCTTGAAACAGCTGGTGGTTGCGCTTGTACTGGCGGCGCACGTCACGCAAAGCGTCCAGGCTGCCGCGCTTGTCGAACTTGTTGATGGCGATCACGTCGGCGAAGTCGAGCATGTCGATCTTCTCGAGCTGCGTGGCTGCGCCATACTCGGCGGTCATCACGTACAGCGCGACGTCCGAGTGCTCGGTGATTTCCGTGTCGCTCTGACCGATGCCGCTCGTCTCGACGATCACCAGATCGAAGCCGGCGAGCTTCGCGAGCTGGATGCTGTGCTTGACGTAGCGGCTGAGGGCCAGGTTGCTCTGACGAGTTGCTAGAGAGCGCATGTAGATGCGATCGTCGTGGATCGAGTTCATGCGGATGCGGTCGCCAAGCAGGGCGCCGCCGCTCTTCCGCTTGGAGGGGTCGACGCTGATGATCGCCAGGCGCTTGTCCGGTTGATCCAGCAAGAAGCGTCGCACCAGCTCGTCCACCAGGCTCGATTTGCCGGCGCCGCCGGTGCCGGTGATGCCCAGGACTGGAGTCTTGATCGCCTCGCTCTTGGCGCTGAGCGAGTCCTGGAGTGCCTGTGTTTCCTCGGGGTAATTCTCGACCAAGGAGATCAATCGAGCCAGCACGGCTGGTTTGTCGCTCTTCACCTGACCGAGGAGCGGCTCCGCGTCGCTCGGCTTGCCGACGGCGAAATCGCACTGGCGCATGACGTCGTCGATCATGCCTTGCAGCCCTAGCGAGCGTCCGTCGTCCGGTGAGTAGATGCGGTCGATGCCGTAGGCATGGAGCTCTTCGATTTCGCTGGGCAGGATGGTTCCCCCTCCCCCCCCGAAAATCTTGATCCTGGCCCCGCGCTCTTTCAGCAGGTCGTGCATGTACTTCAGGTACTCGACGTGGCCGCCTTGGTAGCTCGTGAGGCAGATCCCTTGAGCGTCTTCTTGGATGGCGCAGTCGACGATCTCCGCGACGGAGCGGTTGTGTCCGAGGTGGATCACTTCGGCGCCCGAGGCTTGGAGGATGCGACGCATGATGTTGATCGCCGCGTCGTGACCGTCGAAGAGCGAAGCTGCCGTCACCAAGCGCACGTGGTGCGTGGGCTTGTAGGGCGACACATGTCCGTTGCCAGATTGGGCGACGGGCTGTTTGCTGGGCTGAGAGTCTTGAGACTCCACGCTTTGAGTCTGGTCCACGAGGGCTTCATAGCGCGATGTGCAGCGCTCAAAAAGCCGTGAAGCACCCCAAGGCGGCCATGTTCAGATCAGGTGTTCAGCACCCGCTGGATTGGAAGCAACGCGCGGCGTCGTTGGGGCTGTCACGGGCAGCCAGCGACGCTCAGCGCAGCGCTGCGCACCGAGGTGATGGCGTCGTCGCCCAAGCTATCCCGCACCGACGCGCGGATCTCGATGTCACCCGCGCAAAGCGCACCCGTTTGGGTATCGCTCAAGGTGTCGCCATCGGGGATGGTCATGGTGATCTGCTTTTTATCCCCAGCGCTGAGGGTGAGCGGGAAGCTCTCCGAAGGTTCGGGGGCGAAGGCGGGGACCAAATCTTCCGTGCCGCCAGCAGGGGCCAGCGCGAAGTCCTCGAGCGTCACGGTCGTGCTCCCGGACGCCTCTGGACCAAGCTCGAGGTTCAGCACGAAGGAACCCGAGAGCCGGTCGCCCAGCGTGCCCGACTGCACACCCAGTTGCGCGTCGCTGATCCAAGCGCTGAGCGCCACGGAGTCCTTGCTCCCGCAACCAGAGCCGCTCGAGAGCGCGAGTGCAGGAACGAGGAGAGCCAACGCGAGACGCAAGGATCGACGAAGCATGGCGCAGATGATAGCAGGACAGCGATGGGAGTCAGCGACGCCGTGCTCTGGGCGCTACCTGCGCGCGCCGCGTGGTGGCTGCTTGCCGGCTTGGTTTGCGTTGGCTGTGGCGGCTCAGCGGTCACTCCCCAAGAGCCGCTGCCTGCGCCAGCTCCCAGTGCGCCGCCAACGCCGAGCGCGGCGCCCAGCGTGGAAGCGCCGCTTGAACCCCCAGCGCCAGAGCCCCTCCCTGAGGGCAGCATCGGGGCGGCGGGGCCGCTGTTGCTGCAACGTGCGAGTGGCAATCATCGCTGGGTCGCGCTGTGTCAGGCTCGAACGGACAGCGACGGAGATGGCGAGGTCGGCTTTCGCGTCGGGCCGCGCGGCGAAATCAATGGCGACGCGTTGGCGAGCTACTTGGTGCGCGGCGCCGGTGAGGGCCTCCCCCTCGAGGAGTTCATCGACGCGGACCCCAGTGGGCGTTGGTTGCTCTTTCGGCGCGACGGCAAGCTCGAGCTGTTCGATGACTACAGCGCAAAGTCTGTCGATTTGTCCGCGCTCGGCGCCGATGTTCGCGACGACGTGAGCCGCGATTTGCCCCATCGCGTGCTCTCGTTTGATGCCGCGGGGAAACTTGCCTACCTGCGGCTCGGGCAGCACCAGTCGGGCATGCTGCCTGGTCAGCGCAAAGAAGAGCTCGTGGTACGCGACCTGGAGAGCGGGCAAGAGCGCGTTTTCGATCCCGGTCGAGGCAGCGTGTATCGTCTGCGGCTCGATCCGACCGGCAACTGGCTGCTGCTCCAGGTGCTGATCGATGACACCAACGGTAACGGGCGCTTCGATTGGCCGTTGCCCGAGCAAGGGCAGGGGGTGAGCAAGCGCTGTGTTCCTCCCCGAGCGACGTACAGCGTCTATCCGGGACGGGGAGACAAACTCTACACGCGGAGCCTCTACCTCGGAAAACTCGGCCCAGGACGCAGCCCAAAGCTCGAGCGGCGCGATGGTTTGGTGACGCCCCTGGGGAGCCGCCTGGTGTTTCGCCAAGCTGGCGCACGGCTCTACACCCGCGGCTATCGTCTCGGGCGACCCCACACGGATGCGGTCGAACTCGATGGCTGTGAAGCGCACGTACTGTATGCCGATGCCGCGCGGAATAGCCTGGTGGTGGCCTGCGAGCCGAGCGCCGAAGACATCAAGAAGACGCACAACTACCGCCACGCGGTGGAGCTCGTGCGCCTCCTCGGTTCGGGGCAACTGCAGCGCACACCCCTCGGCTTCGACCTGGCGCCAATCCGCAGTGACACCTGGGGCGACACCGTGACCGGCCCACGGCTTCTCGATTTTTACCCTGGGAGCGAGACTCGGCTCCTCGACATGCAGGACGGGCGCGTGCTCCCGCTCAAGGTGGGTGACATCGTGGTGCACACGTTCGAGGCCCATGCGCTGGTGCGGCGGCGCAACGCGCTCTGGCTCTACGACGCCGAGGCGAAGGAGCCATGGACCGACCTTCACGCGTCCGTGGACGAAGTCGCCGAAGAGCTGCACCATGGGCGTTACTCCTGGGTCTCGCCGCAATGGATCGATCTTGAGGAAGGGCGAGTGCTTGGCACCCAGCCGCGCGTGCTAGCGCTGAGTGACGACGGCCGAGCGCTGGTGCCCGTGTCTCCGGAAGGGGGAGACGCGGAGCTGGTCAGCGGACCGCTGATGTGGGTCGAAGCGGGGCACCAGGTGGTACCGCGAGGAAGCGACGCTGAACCGTAGCTGAAGAGTTCAGACCTGGTCTAGCGCCTGGAGCAGGTCGCTGACCACGTCGTCGGTCTCTTCCACACCCACCGCTAGCCGCACCAGCGCTGGATCGATGCCAACTTGAGCAAGGCCAGCTTCATCGAGTTCGAAGAAGCTCATGTAGCGCGGCTGCTCGATCAGCGTCTCGACCCCACCGAGTGACGAAGCGATGGTCGCGAGCTGACAGGCGTCGATCAGGCGACTCGCGGCGTCTTGCCCGCCTTTGACGACGAAGCTCACGATGCCGCCGCCGCCCTTCAGCTGGCGCCGGGCGATGGCGTGGGACGGGTGACTCTCGAGCCCCGTGTAGAACACGCGCTCAATCTTGGGGTGCGCTTCAAGAGCCTGAGCGACGGCGAGCGCCGTCTGATTTTGGCGCTGCATGCGGATGCCCAAGCTTCTCAGGCCGCGCAAGATCAGGAATGCCGCGTGGGGATCCAGGATGCCACCGAGCACACCGCGGGTCTCTCGCAGCAGGGAAATCAGGTGCCCCGGTCCAGATACGACGCCGCCCATCACGTCGTTGTGACCGCCCAGGTACTTAGTGGCGCTGTGGAGCACGAGATCGACGCCGAACTCTGCGGGCCGGCAGTTGTATGGGGTCGCGAAGGTCGCGTCCACGACGGTGCGCACCCTGCCATGGCGCTTGCAGATGGCCGCCATCTCGCCAAAATCCACGCAGAAATTGTACGGATTGGTGGGGGACTCGCTCACCACCACGCGCGTTTGCTTCGTGATGGCGCGGTCGAGTGCCTCCAGATCTCCCGGCTCGACCAAGGTGTGCTCGACACCAAAGCGTGAGAGCATCTGGGTCACGAACTGCCGGGTGCGGCGGTAGCAATCACGAAACAGCACCACGTGGTCGCCCGCCTTGGTCAGGCTCAGCAGCATCGTGGTCACCGCGGCCATCCCGCTACTGAACGCTACGCAATCAGCGGTGCCCTCGAGCGCGGCCATGCGCTGCTCCAGCTCATGTACCGTCGGGTTCCCGTAGCGGCCGTACTCTTCGCGCCCAGCGTCCGCGTCCTCACCCCGCATGTACTGCACGAGGTCTGCGGTGCTCTGAAACTTGTAGGTCGCGGTCTGCGCGATGCTCGGCGCGAGGGTGTGATGGGGGCGAGCGCTTGGAACACCGGCATGCACAGCCTGCGTCGAACCGACGCCTCGGGAGTGCCCCGGGAGGGTGTCCCGACTGCCGCTATCCGGCGACTGTACCAGCCGGCTGTCGGGGTTTGCGTCTTTGCCCCCGTTGCTCACTGCGCTTCCTTGGGAGGCTGAGCTCCCGTGATCCCCTGCCGAGGGTTCGCGAGCAACTCCTTGACCATGCCCACGATCTTTTTGGCGGCGTCGGCGGTGGGAACCAGCTCGGCCTTCTTCGGATCCGTTTCCGTGCGGAGCTTAAGTTCGACGCCGCCGTTCTGCAGCGAGCGGGCGCCAATCGTCACGCGCAGCGGGATGCCGATCAGGTCGGCGTCCTTGAACTTGCCGCCTGGGCGTCCCTCGCGGTCGTCTACCAGTACCTCGAGGCCGGCGCTCTCGAGCTGCGCCTCGAGCTCGCCCACCGCTGCCGCGACCTCGGGTTCCATACCGAGTTGCACGATGTGCACCTGGTAGGGCGCGATGCTCATCGGCCAGCGAATGCCGTCCTTGTCGTTGTGCTGCTCGATCGCCGCGGCCACCAAGCGGGAGACGCCGATGCCGTAGCAACCCATGACCAGCGGCTTTTTCTCCTGCTTCTCGTCCAGGTACGTCGCGCCCATCTGCGCCGAGTAGTGGGTGCCCAGGATGAAGATGTGGCCCGCCTCGATGCCGCGATACAGCTTGAGCTGCTCGCCGCAGTTGGGGCAGGGGTCGCCCTCGGCAACCATGCGGATGTCCGCGACCTGACCCTCGAAGTCGCGGCCGTACTGCACGTGCAGCAAGTGGTGGTCTGTCTCATTGGCGCCGGTCACGGCGTCGCTCACGCTGGCTGCGTCCCGATCGATGATGAGCTTGCCCTTGAAGCCGACGGGGCCCGCGAAGCCCACCTCAGCGCCAGTCGCCTTGCGGATGTCTTCAGGGCTCGCCAGGAACACCTCGTCTACGCCGAGCACGCGCGCGAGCTTGATCTCGTTCAGCTCGTGGTTGCCCCGCACCACCGCCATCACCACCTCGTTGTCCGCGACGTAGAGCAGGCTCTTCAGGAAGTCGGCCGGCTCACGCTTGAGGAACTTGGAGACCTCTTCGATGGTCTTCTGCTTGGGCGTGATCACTTTCTCCAGCGCGGGCACGCTCGAGGCTTCTGGCCCTCGCGGCGCAGCAGGTGTCGAGCCAGCGACCTCGGCGTTTGCCGCGTACTCGCAGCTGGAACAGGCCGCGATGATGTCCTCACCGCTGTGAACGAGCACCTGGAACTCAGCGCTGGTCGAGCCTCCCATGGCTCCCGAGTCCGCACCGACCATGCGGTACTCGAAGCCGCAGCGGTCGAAGATGTTGCGGTAGGCGATGCGCATCGCCTCGTAGCTCTGCTTCGCCGCGTCTTCGCTGACGTCGAAGGAGTATGCATCCTTCATCAAGAACTCACGGCAGCGCAGGAGCCCCGCGCGAGGACGTGGCTCGTCGCGGAACTTGGTCTGGATTTGGTAGAGGTTCTTCGGAACGTCGCGGTAGCTGTGGATCTCCCGACGCGCGAGGTCGGTGATGATCTCTTCGTGAGTGGGCCCGAGGTGGTAGTCCCCGCCTTTGCGATCCTTGAGGCGCATCAAGGTGTCGCCGAACAGCGTCCAGCGATTGGTCTCTTGGAAGTACTCAGCGGGAAGCAGCGCGGGCAGCAGGACCTCTTCGGCGCCCGCCTTGTTCATTTCCTCGCGGACAATCGCTTCGATCTTGCGGAGCACCCGCACGCCCAGCGGGAGGAACGAGTAGATCCCCGCGCCCACTCGCCGGACGTAGCCAGCGCGGAGCAGCAAGATGTGACTCGTGGTGGTCGCGTCGGCGGGAGCCTCCTTGACCGTGGGCAGTAGAGCGCGTGAATACCGCATGGGACCGCGCGTTTAGCACGGCCGGGCCGGTCGGCGAAGCCGGCCGCGTCGACCTGCTGTAGTCACCGGCCGAAGGCGAAGAAATGGACCCTGCTCCGGGGCCTCTCTCGAGGGAGAATGGCGCGTTCTGGGGTTCTTTGAGCTCTCGGGGAGGCTGCTGCGGGCGGGCTTGCGGCCCGACGGGTCGTCCGGGCATTCTAAAGCGATGGCTGCTGCACACGTACGGAGTTCACGCACAAGCGGGCGCCTGGGACTTGTCGCTGCAGTGGTCTGGATGGCGGCTGCATGCGGTAGTGCTGACGACGAGGGGCTAAACGGTAGCTCGTGCGCCAACCTCGAGTGCTACGACGCCTGCGTCTGTGAGGGCGGCACGCCTGGTCCGTGTATCGAGAGCTGTCGGGCCGCTCAAGGCGGCAGTGACGGCGCCGGAGCACAAGGTGGCTCGAGTGCACAGGGCGGCGCCGGAGCACAAGGTGGCTCGAGTGCACAGGGCGGCGCCGGAGCACAAGGCGGCTCGGGTGCACAGGGCGGCGCCGGAGCACAAGGAGCACAAGGCGGCTCGGGTGCTCAGGGCGGGTCAGCCCAAGGTGGGTCAGGCGCCCAAGGCGGGTCCACGGCTGCGTGCGTGCCATCGCAATGCCCGAACCGTTTCACTTTCGTGGGGTGCTGTGCGGAGTCCGGCAAGTGCGGCTTGGACCTGAGCGGCGTAGATCCATCGCTCTCCTGCGTCGAGTCGAACCAGCCTGGGAACATCAACGGCAACTGCCCCAATACCTACTTCCAGGGCAACCTCTTCTCCGGATGTTGCCGTGCGGATCATACCTGCGGTTATATGGAAGGCGGGCTCGGCCTCGGGTGCGTGCGGCCAGAGGACCTCGGCGACCCTCCGGGTGGTCCCTGTTGAGGCTGAGGTCTGAGAATCTTCCGCCGCACCCGCAAACCTGGGAAAAAACCGCTGTGATGCTTGCGAAACGGCAGGTCGACCGGTCATCCTGAGGCTTGAGGCAGACTATGATTGGACTTGGCGCGCGCGTAGGGAACTCACCACGGACTGGAACGCTGCGACTAGTGGGGGCCCTGGCGGTTGTGTTTGGCTTCGGGGTCGCCGCGTGCGGGAGCGCCGATGACGCTGGGCTGAACGGGGAAGGGTCCGGCGCGAGCAGTGGCAACGCTGGGAGCGGCGGCAGCAGCTGTGACGGCCTGGTCTGCTACGAAGGCTGCCTGTGCCTCGGCGGCGAGCCGGGGCCGTGTCTGGATCAGTGCGCGACCGCGGGCGGCAGTGGCGGCCAGGGCGGCAGCGGCGCCCAAGGCGGCAGCGGCGCCCAAGGCGGCAGCGGTGCTCAGGGCGGCAGCGGTGCCCAAGGCGGCAGCGGCGCTCAGGGCGGCAGCGGTGCCCAAGGCGGCAGCGGCGCCCAAGGCGGCAGCGGTGCTCAGGGCGGCAGCGGTGCTCAGGGCGGCAGCGGTGCTCAAGGCGGCAGCGGTGCCGGAGGTTCCGGCGCCCAGGGTGGCACTACCAGCAGCTGCGACGCCGCGCAGTGCCCGAACGCCCAGGGTGGCTATGTGCGTGGCTGCTGCGCGGACAGTGGCAAATGTGGGCTCGACTTGAGCACGCTCTTCGGGGGCTTGGGCTGCGTGGAGAGCAATCAAGCTGGCTCACCCACCAACGACTGCCCGGGCACGAACATCTACGGGCAGAACATCCAGGGATGTTGCCGCGCGGATCATACTTGCGGCTACTACGACCAGTTCCTGGGGCTCGGTTGTGTCGATCCGCAAGACTTCGGTGGACCGCCTGGCGGTTCTTGCTGACCGACGGCGGACCTCACCCCCAAAAAAGGAAGTGCCTTCTATTCTCCTGGCGAGAAGAATATGGGGTACACGACCGTGACGATGCCGCCCTCAGGCTTCGGGAACTGTAGCGCGTCGTAGTGACGGAGTATGCAGTCCACGACCTCCGTGTCCGGGATGTTCGTCGCTTGGGGATCGACGGACGCGTGGGATGCTTTGCCATCGCGACCGATCACGAAGCGCACGGTGACCTTGCCCGTGAGTGATGCGTCCCGTCTCAAGCCGTCTTCGTAGCACTTGCGAAAATCGCCGTAGGCGGCGCGTACGACTCGCTGGATCTCGGCAGGCGGTAGGCGACCAGCCACCGTGGTGTGCCCGACGCCAACCAGGGTCGCTCCAGGCGGTCGCATTTCTCCGCCGATCAGCAGCGCCTCCACTGGACCAGCGTTCGCGAGCGCCACTTGGTTCAGGACGTCGCGTACTTCGCTGAGCGGCGTCACTGGGCTGACTTGTAGCCGCACCTGGTCGCAGCTGCCTCCGCTGCATTGCGAAGTACCGCGGACATTGATGCCGTAGGGAAACGTTGTGCTAGACACGCCGTCTATCGGATCGTTGCCTTCCGGCAAGCTGAGCCGCCCGGCGTGGAGCAGCTGTGGCCAGAGCAAGATCGTGGTGAGCTCCGTGCTCGCGGGTACTGAACTCGTGCTCGCCAAGCGCAAGCGGATGGCCGGCCCTTGATTCGCTAGCTCCGCGATAGGCCAGCCCGCTTCGGAGCTTGCCTCGAGCAAAGCGTTCAGCGACGCACCCGTCGCGTCCTCACCCAACACCAGTTGAAACGCCTCAGGCGACCGAGGTGTCGGTTGCTGCGGGAAGTCGAAGGGGGTGCGCAGCAGGTGCTCCTCGCTGCCGAGGAACACGCGCTTCGCTTCGAGGCGCACCCGCAGAGGCCCCGCTGGACGCTGCGGTTTTTGGGGGGGAGGTGCCGCGGTTGGCTCTGCGGGCGCCGTAGGCTCTGGGCTCGCTGAGCCACAAGCGACGAGCAGCCAAGTCAACAAGACTGCAGGGAAGCGCCGGGCCATGCGGCGGCACTTAGCTCTCCGCGCACTGGGCCTCAAGGGGCTGGCCACCAAGAATTGTTTCCGTGCGGGTTCCGCCGAGGGTCCACTCCGCGCTGCGGGCGCTAGTCCGGACTCCGACCGGAAAAACCGCTCAGAAACTTCAGGTTTCAACGAATTTTTCCGCGATCCTGGCCGCCCGGCGCCAGAAAGTGTTCGGATCCGCACGCTGGCTTTGACGCGGCGTCACAAGGCTGCCAAAACCTGGATGGGTCTTGTTCGGTGAGCGCTGGAGAGCCGGCGCGGCTGGAGTTTTCAGTTCGCTGATGGCGAACGCTTAGTGGAGGGTCGGCCATGCGGATGGTGGGCATGACAAAGTGGGTTTCTCGAGTCGCTTTCTTGGCGGCTGCCGGTGGGTTGTTTGCAGGTGGTTGCTCGGCGAGCTCGGGTGGTGGCTCGGGTGTGAGCAACGGCGGCAACAGCGGAAGCGGCAACAGCGGAGGCTCCGGGGCCGAGGGCGGCTTCGGTGCTTTTGGTGGCTCGGGCGGTCAAATTGACGGCGGCGGTGGCAGCGGCGGCGGGAACGCCGGTGGCATTCCGGAGACTTGCGCCCAGGCCCAAGCTCAGAAGAGCTACTTGGGCTGCGAGTACTGGCCAACGGTGACCAACAACGCCGGTCTGGATGAAGGCTTCGAGTTCGCCGTGGTTGCTGCCAACCCGACGAAGTCGGACGCCGTGGTGACGGTCGAGTTCCAGGGACAGATGCTGGCGTCCACCACCATCGCCCCCGGCGGTCTGGATACGATTCGCTTGCCTTGGGTCACGGCCCTGAAACAGACCTTCCCGAACTTCACCTCGGCGCTGGTCCAAGCCGGAGCGTTCCACGTAACGAGTTCCGTCCCGATCACGCTTTATCAGTTCAATCCGTTGGAGTTCGAACGTCCGGGCGACGCGAACTGCCCGGCGCCGTGCAACTCCTTCACGAATGACGCCTCGATCCTGATCCCGACGACGGCGTTGGGGTCCGACTACTACGTGATGTCCTACCCCACCCATCACGTCGGCATCGGACCGACGGGTTTCGGCCCATCGAGCTGGAACGACGCGCCTGGTTTCCTTGCGGTAACAGCTACCGAAGACGGTACGCAGGTAACGGTGAACACAGCAGCGTACGTACGCTCCGGTTCGGGCGTCAGCGCACTATCCCCGGGGCAACAGGGCTCCTACTCGATGAATCGAGGAGACGTGCTCATCCTCTCGAGCGGGACCATGCCCGCCCAAGCAACGCCTCAGCCGAACAAGCCTTGTGGCACCGAGCTGGTCTCGCTTGGGCAGGAGGCGACGTTGTGTCCTTCCCCCAAGGAGTATGACCTCACGGGTAGTCGAATCACATCCACCAAGCCGGTCAGCGTCATTGGTGGGCACGACTGCACGTTCGTGCCTTACAGTCGCTTCGCTTGCGACCATCTGGAAGAGAGCATGTTCCCGACGGAAACTCTCGGGCAGGACCTGGTCGTAACTGCTCCTCAGTCCGTGGCAGGCATCCAGAGCAATCCAGGACAGCCGGACAACATGTTCGTGCGCGTGATGTCGGCCGCTGACGGCAACAACATTGATTTCGATCCGGCCGTGAATGGCAGCGTCACGTTGAACGCTGGAGAGTGGATCGAGATAGGGCCCATCACTTCCGACTTCCGCATCCAGTCTGACGATCGCATCATGGTGAGTCAGTACATGGTCGGAGAGAACTTCTCCGGACAGAGCGTCGGTGCGGGTGATCCAGCTCTATCCATCGCGATTCCGGTGGAGCAGTACCGCCTCGAGTACACCTTCCTGGCTCCAACGACCTACACGTACAACTTCGTCAACATCGTCGCGCCGCCCGGTGCGAACATCACCATCGACGGCAATCCGGTCGATCAAGGTCAGTTCACGGCGATCGGCAATTCTGGCTTCAACGTAGCGCGTGTTCAGGTGCCCGGCGGAGCCCATGCGATGAAGGGCGACAAGAACTTCGGCATCGTGGTGTACGGCTATGCGTCGTACACGAGCTATATGTACCCGGGCGGTTTGAACCTCGAGAAGGTCGAGATCGTGCCGCGTTAGACCTTTTTTCGAGTCGAAGCGTAAGGAGCCTCCACGGGCGGCGTTAGAGCCGCTCGGGAGGCTTTTGCATGTTTCGACGCACACTGAAGAACACCATCGCAGGCCGTATGGGGGGCCTCGCGTTATTTGCCGCGTTGGGTCTCAGCGCCGCCACCACGGGTTGCACCAAGAACCTGCCAGTCAGCGAGCCAATTCGAACTGACGCGGCTCTGGGCAAGGTCGTCATCTATCGCAACGGCGTCGCCTACTTCGAGCGACGGGCGCTGGTACGCGGCGACAAGCTCACATTGACCGTGCCTTCCGGGAAGATCGACGACTTCCTCAAGAGCCTGACCATCGTCAACGCGAAAACCGGAGAGAGCCTCCCAGTCGCTTACCCGACGGTCGATGAGAGCGGTGATGACACGGAACTCACCATCCAGCTACCTGGCAAGGGGCCCCATGACCTAGCCATCAGCTATGTGACCGAAAGCCCGGCTTGGAAGCCGAGTTATCGCGTGGAATTGGACAAGACCGGCTCCGGTCAGCTCGAGGCCTGGGCTGTAGTGGACAACGTGAGCGGCGAAGACTGGAAGCGCGTCCACGTCGGAGTGGGCAGCTCGTCTGCGTTGAGCTTCCGCTACGATCTCGCCAGCGTGCGCCTTATCGAGCGCGAAACGCTGTCGGACAACGCAGCGCTCGCGCTCGCACCGCCCACCGGTGGCTCCTCCTACACCGTGGCGAAGAAGGAAGTGCAAGTACTCGGCGGGATCTCCGATGAGGAGCTCGAGCGCAACGAGGACGACAAGGTCGCGATGGCTGAAGCCGCAGACACCGCCAAGGTGCTGGAGCAGTCAGGCTATGGCGGTGTACCGGCGAGCGGACGCAGCAGACCTTCAGCAGAGCCTCGGCCTGCCACCAAGTCGCCTGCGAAACCCCGCGGGGACTACGCAGGCGCGGGTGAGGGCAAGAAGGGCAAAGACTACAGGCGTAAAGCCGCCAACGCCGCCGGCAACATCGCCGCGCGCGCACAGCAACATGGCCGTATCCGCGTGGAAGGCTACGCCAAGCCGGGTGACGACGATGGCGCGCGCGCGTCCCTCGACCGCGCGAACAAGGCGCGTGACCTGTTGATCGCCAACGGCGTTGACGCGGACAACATCGAAGTCGTCGCTACGGGCAAGACCAACACCGAAGGCGTGCGCGTCATCGCGGTGGACCAACCTGTCGCCCCGGAGCAACCGAAACACAGCAAGGGCACAGCGGAGGAGCCCACCGGATCGGCTTACTTCATGGCCAAGACGCCGATGAGCATCGAGCGCGACCATTCCGCGATGATCAGCTTGGTCAAGGCCAAGACCGAGGTGGAGCCGGTCTACTACTACGATCCGGTGAGCGCGCGCGGATCTCAGCAGTTCGCGTTCAAGGCGGTGCGCATCAAGAACCCCACCCAGTACACCCTCGATCAAGGACCGTTCACGGTCTACGCCAAGGGTCAGTTCCTCGGGGAAGGACTCTCGGAGGCTATTCCGCCGAAGAGCGAAGCCTTCATCCCGTACGCCCTCGACCGTCAAGTCGTGGTCGAGACGAAGGAAGACGCCCGCGAGGAAATCGACCAGCTCGTCACCATTCAACGCGGCATCGTGACGGCGCAGAGTCAGCGCATTCGGCGGACCAAGCTGGAACTAGCCAACAAGGGGCAAGAGCCGGTCCACGTGTTCATTCGTCACGCGACCAAGCCTGGCTATGAGCTGGTCGCCGCGAAGGGCTCCAAGCAACAGAAGCTGAACGGCGCCTACCTGTTCCCAGTGACCATCCCTGCTGGGGGCAGCGTTGACGTGGAGATCGAGGAGGCGACGCCAATCACCGCAAGTCTCGACATGGCCACGCCGAGCGGCGCCAAAGCCATCTCGCTCTACCTCAAGACCTCGAAGACGCTCGATCCCGATTTGCGGAAGGGCCTGCAAGAGGTGCTCGCGCTGCACCGCGCGATGTCCGACGCGCAAGACAAGGTCGACACGCTACACCGCCAGATGGCTGAGTATCGGAACCGCATCGACGAGATCCACATCCAGCTGGTCACCCTGAAGAAGGTCCCCCAGGCGCAGACCTTGAGCCGTGGCCTCGCGAAGAAGATGGAAGAAATCTCGGACCGCCTGCAGAAGGCGACGCTCGATGTCGCGACGGTGGAAGGCGAGCAGATGACCCGCCGCGTAGAGCTCCAGGACAAGCTCGCGGAGCTGAAGCTGAAGCCCGCGAATGAGCGCGTCGCCGTGAAGTGAGTTGGGGCGCGGCCTCCTTCAAGGCCGCCGCCACAATGAAGAACGCCGCGAGGAGCACGGGGGCTACTCGCGGCGTTCGCCTTTTCGTTTGGCTGTGTGGACCCGAGCCTCAGAACATCGACTCGAGCATCTTGCAGCTGTCCTTGTCGTCGTCGGACTTGTCAGCCTTCTCTTTGCTGCAGTTGGCTTCCACCATCTTCTTGGCTGCGGCGCCGTCCAGCTTCTTCAGCTCCTTGCAGCCGAACTCCGAGGCTCCGCCGCACAGCTTGTCGATTTCCGTGCGGTGACGCGTCTTGTCAGCGCTCTTCAGCTCGCTGCAGCTCCACTCGTCTTCGCGGCTGCAGTCGTCGGCGATCGCCTCGAGCCACACCTTCTTGTCGAGGCGCTTTGCGTTGCTGCATGCGGGCTTGTTCTCGCTGTTGCAGAGCTTGCCCCAGAGTTCGGCAGCGCGTTCTACGTTCTTCGGCAGGCCATCGCCCTTCTCCAGGGCTTCAGCCGCCTGCGCCATGTACTTGTCGTCGACGCTGGCGATCCAGAACTCCACCGCGGAGGCTTTGTCCTTCGGGCCACCCTTGCCGTTGAGCTCCATGTCCGCCATGCGTAGGCAGGTGTCGCCGTCGCCCTTGCAACCCGTCGGCATGTACTTGCGAGCCATCTCCCACTTCTGCTCGACGTAGTAGACGTGGCCGAGGCGCGCACAGGCGTCGTCCCGCTTGCCCTTGCTGCAGGCGCGATCGAGGAGTTCACGCCCGAGCTCGTTTGCGCGCGGAACCTCCTTCACGGGGTTTGCGCCGGTCATCTTGGCGTCGTACTTGTCGAAGATACCAAGCAGGTGCTCACCAAGCTCCTGGCAGGTCTCCCACTCGCCTTGAGCGCAAAACTGGCTCAGGAACTCGTAGCCACGCGCTGGATCCTTCGAGAGGTACTCGCCCTTGAAGTAGTATTCGCCGAGCTTCTGGCAGGAGTACTGATCGCCGAGCTTGCAGGCGCGATCGAGCAGCCCGAGGCCCTTCATCGTGTCCTTCTTCAGGCCCTCGTCGCCCTTGAGGTGCGAGTCCCCGAGCAAGTAGCAAGAGTCGGCTTTGCCGAGCTGACAGCCCTTGTCGAGGGCCGTGAGGGCCATCGGCTTGTCGGCCTTGACTAGCTTGAAGCCCGTCAACATGTAGTTGCCGATTTGGTCGCAAGCGTCCGCGATGTCGCCCTTGTCGCACGCCTGACGCCAGTAGCCGATCGCCTCCGCCTCGCGCTTGTCGTTCTCGGCGCCGTTCGTCTCGTCGCAGACCTGCTTCTTCGAGGGGTCGTTGCAGAAGTTCGAGAACACGGCCTCGGCGTAGTTGTGGCAGCTGCCCATGTCGCCCTTGTCGCACTGGGCCTTGCAGTCGTCTGAGTCCGAGGGGTTACACAGGTGAGCTGCGCCTGAATCCGCGCGGCTACACTTGCCGCCGACCATCACGAAGCCTTCCGCGCCACAGGGGTTCTCGATCGGCTTCGCGTCCTTCTTTGCGGTGTCTTCCTGCTTTTCGCCGTCCTTCTTTTCGCCGTCCTTCGTCGCGGCCGGCAGCTCTGCGGCGATCGGCACCAGCTCCACGCGGATGGCCGACTGGCACTGCTCGGGGGGCGCGTCCGACGAGGGCTTGGAGCTCTTGCAGGAGCTGATGTCGCCGTCCTTGTTCGCTCGCTTCTCGTCTGCGGAGCTCTCGCCGCTCGTGCCTGCTCCGAACAGCTCGACCGCCGCAGCGACGCGGCCCTTGGTACCCGTCTTCATCGCGAAGGCACCGATCGTCGCGGCGCGCACGAAGTGAGTCGCGTCACCGCACTGGCTGCCTTCGAGCACGGGGCGCGCGACCTTGGCAGCCGTGGAGCGCTTGCCGATCATGATCAGCGCCAGGTCGAGCTGGCTTCCCGTCTGGATCTCGCCGCCGACGGACCCGGAGGAAAACGGCAGGTTGGCCTTGAGTTCGTCTTCATTCTGCAGGGAAATGACCTGCTCTTTCAGGCTGACACCAGCGAAGGCGTAGTTGCCGCCAGGTTGCAGTCCTTGAGCACCTGCATCTGGTTGCAGTCGTAGCGTACGATGGCGACGCCTGCGTTCATCTGACTCTCGAGGTCCACGCGCTTATCCGCGGGGAGATCGATGACGAGCGGCTCGGCGTAGCTGCCTTGCTTGCAGTTGAGATCCGCGCCACCCATCGCCTCATTGGCGGTAGGTGCGTTTGGCTTCACCTGGCTGGCTACGTTGGAAGTGCCGCAGGCAAGCGGAGTGAAGGCGGCACCGATCACGGCGCACGCGGTGAGTAACGTCGAGGGGCGGATTACAAAAGCACGCATAGCGCAGGAAGTTACGCTGTCGCGGGTAACCAGAACACCTCACCCCCAAAACCAGACTTAAGGCTCCTTAACTCTAGCGATGCCGAGCCTGGGAGCACGGACCCCTGCCCGTCGACTCAGCCAGCTGGGGCGACCTCAACGAAGCCGTCGACGTGACATCCAGTGCAACACTTTGCCAGGCCGTTGCTTCGAGGAGGCCACGACCAACCTGCGGTCGCGTTCGCACTGATGGTCCTCATCGCCCAACACGCTCCTTAGCGTTTCCACACGTGGATGATTGGGGGAGGGAGCCTTGGTGCGCGACGGTCTGCGCGGCGAAGCGCCAGCTGGATTCAGCGCGGTCCACCACCACCTGCGGCAACAGCCGCCACCCGACCTCGCCCGTCTCGAGCAGATCGCCGAATACTCGACTTCTCAGCTTGGACAGCGTGACGTAAGCGCGATTGCTCGCGGCGCTCCGCTCGCCAACTCTTGCTCTGGCCAGCCGGCGCGGATGATGTTCCGCAAGGATACGAACCGTCCCGGCAGCGTACAGTGGGTGTCGATCAGCTGGCGCGCGATGCGCCTGAGTACTGGGCTCCGCGCCAGGTCCACGCGCTGGCCAGATGGCAGCACGAGCCAAGCGCAATCCGGGCCGATTTCCGAAGCGCGGATGGCTGCCCGCGCGCATGCGCTCCACGCAGGTCGCCAAGAACGCCTGTAGCTCATTCGGGGCCGACCAGTGCCCCGTCATGCGCCAAAGCTCGTGAAAGTCGTTGAGCGCTTCACGCATATTGGCGTGGCGACGTGAGCGGCACCATGCTCATGCCCTTCAGGTGCGCTTCGGCGAACGCGCGCGCGTAGGGCTCGAGCGCTGCATCGATATCGCCACGCAGCACGCGGTTCTGAACCTCGGGCACCTCGGAGACCGCGCGCAGTCGTTCCAGCAGCATCAACAGCACGTAGACGTCTGCGCACGCCGACGCAGGCGCACCACCGCTCAGCTCCGGGGCGCGTTGCACGGGGATCGGCGACTCCAGGTCCGGCGTCGCTCCAGGACCAAGCAGAAGCATATTGCCGTGGGGAGATAAGAGCACATTGCACCATCCCAGGGCACCCTGGCACAGGTTGGCTTCAGCGAGAGCGTGCAGACCTTCCGCCAGCTGCTCGCCGAGGGAGAGCGCGCCGCAGTAGGGGATCTTTGCCTCCGGGGGTCTGCTCCAGGTCAGAGACGAAGCTCGAAGTCGCAGTAGACCTCGGCTTCGAACAGCAGGGATACGCCGAGCTCGCTGTCTACCCGCGAAGCAACCTTGGGCAGTAACGGGTGGTCGACCGCATGGCAGCGCTCGATGCGGGATAGCTCCTCGAGTGCGTCCAGGTTGCCGTAGACCTCGAGCTGCCCGCGCGCGGCGCGAACCTCGAGTCTGCCCCAGCGCCTCAGCAGGCGGGCGTCGCTCGTAGGCGCAGTGGGTTGCGGTGCGATGGACTTCATGTCTTATGCACGCGCGGCGAGCTGACCACAGGCTGCGCCCACATCGCCGCCGCCGCTGTAGCGTCGGTGGCTGCCGATGCCGCGCTCGCGGAGGACGTCGCGGAAACGATTCTCGCGCTCCGAGGGGTGCGCTTGAACGGGTCCTCGCCGCCGAGGTCGATGGAGTTGTACGGGATCAGCGTGAGCCGCGGGCGGTGCCCAGCACGCTCGCTGAAGTCTTCAATCAGATCGGCCAGGGCGTGGGCATCAGCTTCGCTGTCGTTGACGTCCGCCAGCAATGTCAGCGCCCACATCGGTGAGCGGCGCGTGATGCGCGTGTGCTCCACGACGGCGTCCATTACCTCGGGGAAAGGATGCGCGTCGTCAATCGGCATCAGCCGACGACGGGTCTCCCGGAGCGGGGCGCCCAGCGACCAACCGAGGCGCACTTTGGGGGCTTCCCGAGCGAGACGCCGAATGCCAGTTGGCAGCCCCGAGGTGCACACCGTCATGTTGCGCATGTCGATGGCGAGGGTGCTCGGGTCGCTGAGAACCGCGATGGCTTGCAGCACGCGATCGAGGTTTGCGAGCGGTTCACCCATGCCCTGAAACACGACCCCGTGTACCCGCTCTCCGCTCCCGCGATTCAGGGTGCTCCTGAGCTCTCGCACCTGCTCGACGATCTCCCACACTTCCAGATTGCGCTTCAGGCCCATGCGCCCTGTTGCACAAAAGCGGCAGCCAAGCGCGCAGCCCACCTGGGAGCTGACGCACACCGAGAAGCGACCGGGCTTCTCCAGGGGAATGCGCACTGACTCGACGACCTCTCCGCTTGGCACTCGGAACGCCAGTTTGACGAAGGGATCGAGGGAACTATGCAGCTGACGCACGACCTCGAGGCGCGGAACGTGGCCCGCGCGTCGAGCGCTCGCGAGCGCCGCCCGTCGGACATTCGCGAGTGGTGTCTCGAGGTGCCCCGAACGGTGCACTTGCGCCAGGATGCGTCGGGCATCCGCCAAGCTGACGTCTTCGAGCTCACGCGCGAGAAACTCGGGTGTCACTGCTTGGAGGGCCAGCACGCTCAGCGGATAGCACTCACCCGCGGGGAACCAAATGCGAAAGCGCTCCGCCCCCGCCGAGCAAAGGCCAGGCTTCGCAGCGACCCCGCTTCGCCCCAGCCATGCGCTTCCGAGCATGCGCAGTCACACACAGGTGCTCTAGCAACGGCGCCTGTACGGCGATGTATGGGTAGTTTTGTGAGGAGCCTTCTGGGCGCTTGGATCGTCACCCCGGCCCGCCTACCGTGTGACCATGGCGGATCTCCAAGATCTGTTGCGCTACCTGGAACGCGACGATGTAGCCATGGTGGTGCTCCAAACCGGCAGTACCATCAGCGTGGAGCACAACGGCCAGCTGCGTCGCCTCACGCGTGAGCCGCTGACCGCTGAGCAGATGGCCGGTCTCATCAACGGAACTCCAATCATCGACCTGGTCCCCACCCAGGACTCGAATGGAAGCCTAACGCCGGTGGAGCTCTTCGGAGGCAGCTACCGAGCGGAGGTCGCACGACGTGGCGATCTCCTGCGCGTGAAAATCGCTCGTGGAAATCCCGCGCCGGCGGCTGGGCTCGAACTCGATGAGGGGCCTGTCGAGGAGGCGGCTCGCCCAGCGAGCGCGCCGGAGCGAGCGCGTCCAGAACCGGCACAGGTCGCCGCGCCTGGACCGCCCCGAGTGTCGGTCGGGGGCGGAGACCTGGATGAGCTCCTGAGCGCTGCGCGCTCGGTGCGCGCGAGTGACGTCCACATCACCTCGGAGCGCCCGGCCCAGATGCGTGTGACTGGCTACCTCCAGCCGTTGACGGACGCTCTGTCCCACGAGGCTGTCGAGAAGCTGTTGTTGCCTTTGCTGGGGCGCAACCAGACCCAGCTCGATGAGCTCGGCTATGCGGACTTCTCGTTGGACCTGCCGCGCGCCGGGCGCATGCGCGTGAACGTGAACCGCCACCGGATGGGGCTCAAAGGGTGTTTCCGCCTGGTATCACCCCATCCGCCGACCTTCGAGGAACTCGGGTTGCCCGAGGACCTGATGCGCATCACGAACCAGCATCAGGGGTTGGTGGTGATCGCTGGCCCTAACGGCTCCGGCAAAACGACCACGCTCGGTGCGCTCGTTGACTGGTTCAACACCAACAAGGCGATTCACATCATCACCGTAGAAGATCCGGTGGAGATCGTGCACCCGGTGAAGAAGGCCGTGATCAGTCAGCGCGAGGTCGGCTCGCATACGAAGAGCTTTGCCGCTGCCCTCAAAGGCAGCCTGCGAGAGGATCCCGACGTGCTCGCGATTGGTGAGTTGCGTGACCGCGACACCGTCGAGATGGCCTTGAGCGCTGCAGAGACGGGCCACTTGGTGCTTGCCACGATGAGTACGCCTAGCGGCGCGAAGACCATCGACCGCTTGATCGAACTCTTCCCCCCTGACGACCAGGCGCAGGTGCGCGCGACCATGGCCGGCGCACTGAAGTTCGTGGTCAGTCAGCGACTGGTGCCGACGCTCGATGGTGGCATGACCGCGGCGGTCGAGATGATTACCGGAAATATTCCCTTGTGGAAATTGATTCGTGACAACAAGCTGTACCAGCTGCCGAGCCTGCTCCAGCGCGGTCGTGCCTACGGGATGTTGCGCGTCGAGGACACACTGAGCGACCTGGTGCGCAAGAAGCGCATCAGCATGGAGGTCGCGATGGCGAACGCTGACGATCCGCGTGGGCTAGAAGGTGCGTCGCGCGCGCCGGCGCAAGGGTCGGACGCCGAGGCTCCGCCCGTTCGGCCTCCGATGCAGAGCGACACCGATCTCAGAGAGCGGCTGGGCGGTGGCCTAAAGAACCTGTTCCGCAGGAAAGACGACTGATGGCCCAGATCGATCGCTTGTTCGATGTGCTGCTCGACCGAGGGGGCTCCGACCTGCACCTGTCGGTGGGCTACCCTCCGATGATCCGCTCCAAGGGAGACTTGGTGCGCATCAGCCAGACGCCCATCGGCAAGGAACTCATGGAGCAGCTGCTCGGGGAGATCTGCGACCCGGAACGCTTCAAGACCTTTCAGGAGACCGGTGACCTCGACTTTGCTTATGCGTACGGAAATAAGGCGCGGTTTCGCGCCAACTACCTGCGCAAGACCACCGGCGCCGGCGCTGTTTTCCGCACCATTCCGAGCAAGATCCTGACCGCAGAACAGCTCGACCTGCCGGCTGCGGTGGTCAAGCTCGCGACCCTGCGCGCTGGCTTGGTGCTCGTGACCGGACCAACGGGCAGCGGCAAGAGCACCACGCTCGCGGCGATGATCAACCACATCAACGCTTCGCGTCCGGGCCACATTCTCACCGTGGAGGACCCCGTCGAGTTCGTGCACCAGCCCATCAAGTGCCAGATCACGCACCGTGAGGTGGGCCTCGATACACCAAGCTTCGCCGATGCGATCCGCAGCGCGGGTCGAGAAAACGCCGATGTCATTCTGGTGGGCGAGCTTCGCGGTCCGGAGACCATGCGCCTCGCGCTTCAGCTGGCCAGCTTCGGTTGCCTGGTGTTCGCAACGGTGCACACGAACTCGGCCCCAGCGACCATCGACCGCTTCATCAACGCCTTCCCCAACAGCCAACAGGGGCAAATACGTGGGATGCTGGGCGACGCGCTGGCTGGCATCGTCGCGCAACAGCTGCTCAAGCGCGCGGACAATACCGGTCGGGTCGCCGCTCACGAGATCTTGATCGCGAACCCAGGTGTGGCTTCGTCGATTCGTGAGGCGAAGACTGCGATGATCGTGAACCTCATCCAGGGTGGCGCGCAGCAGGGTATGCAGAGCATGGACTCCGCCCTCGAGCGACTGTTCGCTTCAGGCCTGGTGACGGCTCACGATGCCCTGGAGAAGGCAAACGACAAGGAATATTTCGCTCGTATCCCCGAGGTAGCAAAACAGCTCGGGCAGGTAATGACGGGGTGAAAGACCGATGACGCTCGAGAGCTTTCGCATTCGCCTGCGGCGGATCAACGTGGAGTTCGAACTCCAGAAGACCGGTACCCTCAAGGGACATGTGCTGTGCCCAAAGCAGGTTGGCGCGGTGCTCGCCGAGGAGGTTCAGGGCTTCCTTGATGCCCACGAGCGCTTCCTGCCGTTTTTCCCTGAGGGTGACGGACAGGCGTCGGTGCTCATCAACCGGGATCACCTGACGCTGGTCCGCCTCACCCAACCCCCGGATCCCCTGGAACTCGGTGGAGCGGTCGCGCTCGAAGTGAGCGTCGACGGGCTGGACGACGAGTATCCGCCGATCTCGCGTCGGCCGGAGGGCAAGCGTCGCCGGGTGCGCCTCGTGTTGACCGACGAGCGAGAAGTCTCGGGGCACATCGTCGTCGCGGGTCCGCTGGGGCATACGCGCACACAAGATCTGCTCAACGAGGCCGGACGTTTTCTCTATTTCGAAGACGCCGAGGACAACAGCCTGTTGATCCAGATCACGTCCGTTCTGGTCGTCGCCGACGTCCCCGACTAGTGCCCTGTCTCCGTAGTTCGCTGCAAAGCTCGACCGCCCCCTAGCGCGGTCGCTACGCTTCGGCTTCCGGATTGATGGCGCGGAAGCACTCGAGCTCGACGTCTGGTGCGAACGTCGCGAGGATGCTCTCCGCGAAGCGGCGTTGGCTGGCTCGTGCCTCCGACTCGACGAGCACCGCGCGGCGGATTGCGCGACTCGCGTCGACGGGGCGATTCATCTCCAGAGCCGTCCGCGCGGCACACATGGGGGACATGCTTGGGTTGTAGGCGGCGTTCTCTGCATAGGGTGCCGCGACGACGTGATCATCCTTGGTCATGAGCGCCACACCCGCAGCGTCGTGAGAGTACGGCGCGTAGGAACGCTGAGCCGCGGCTAACGCGGCGCGCACCAACGGGTCGTCGCTGGGCACCTCGAGCTCAAGCGGCTGATCCGGTGTCGAAAGTAACCCTGCGGAAACACCGAGGTCGCTGGGGCCGAAAGCTTGAGGCAAGAAGTCGCTGAAGAGACGGCGCTTGGGCGAGTTTGCGAGCAACAGGTCAAGCTGTTTTGCGCAACCGAGCTCGTTCAGGAACTGGCGACAGTAGCCGCAAGGCGCGGCGGAGATCGCCAAGCTGTTGACGCCGCGCTCTCCGTTGACCCAGGCGTTGACGATTGCCGATTGCTCCCCATGAACACTGAACGGCAGCGCACCACCGTCGAATTCGCAATTCGCGCCTAGGTACAATGTGGTTCCGTGCGCAGTCGTTACCTCGGCGACTACACCAACCCGGTAGTTCGAGATTGGCACCACCGCGAACGCGGCTGCGACGGGCAGCAAACGCAGCATCACGTGGTCGACCGTCAGCTCGCTTTCATCCATCAAGAACCTAACGGTGTCGTGGGGAATCACCGCGCGATCAGCCAATGCAGCGTTAATTTTCGCACGTGAATCGACGGGGAAAGCGTCCAGCGCAGCGGATAGCAAGCTCAAATCGGGCATGGCACGAGCATAGCGAACTTGGAGTGTTGGCGCTTAATCGTCATGTGACCTGACCGTATCCAGAGGTGAGGCAGTGAGAACGGAACACGCAGCTGGACTTTCGATAAGCTTCGTTGTGAGCGACAATGAACCCATGGCGTCACGCTGGGGGAACGGCTGATGACTCGCAGTGCCTTCGCTCGCTTCACACGGGCCCTGGCGCTGCCGGTAAGGTCCATCATCGGGAGTCTGCTGTGTGCCGCGACGGTGAACGCAGCGCCAACGACTACCAAGTGGCAACGTGCCACGGGCGCGCCGAGCGCGGCGTCTGTCGCCGAAATCGCTGAGCGTTTTCTTTCCGCGCAGCGAAGCTCGCTGAAGCTGGAGCGGGTGGCTCTCGAGCGGATCGGTGTAATCCGTGCGCAAGGCGCCCACATCGTGCGCTATCAGCAGCTTGCCGTCGGGATCCCCGTCTACGGAGGTCAGCTCGCGCTTTGGGTGGATCACGACGGTGCGGTGCGGGCGGTGATTGGCGACGTGCGTCCCCTGGATACCGCTGTGACCGTGGTGGTGTCTCGCGACGCAGCGCTCGCGCGAGTCAAGCAGCTGAGTGGTGGCGCCTCCGGTCAGAACCCGGAGCTCGTTTGGTGGCGTGGCGCGAGTGATGTTCCGCGCTTGGTTTGGCGCGTGGATGCGCAGACCAGAGCGGGGGCCGAACGTTTCCTTGTGGATGCGACTGGCGTCCAGTGGAGCAAGCGTTGGCCGCTCGCGGTCGACGTCCTTGGCCGCGTGAGCCGTGGGGGGAGCCTGACCAGCCCGAGCTACGAAGACGTCGAGCTCGAGGCCCTCGACGCCGGTGCACCGCAGCACCTGAGCGGTTGGAACGGGCAAGTCAATGTCGCCAACTACATGGATGGTGGCTTTCTTCAAGGCCACGTGGACTACCGACAGACACTCACGCCGTTCCTCGATGGGAATTTTCTCTACTCCCCTCCGAGCGATCCCCTGGATGCCACCGACGGCTTCGCGCAGGTGAGTCTGTATGAGCAGGTCACGCGCATGCGCCACTCGTACGAGGCGCTCGGCGTCGACTTCAGCGCGCCGTCCTGGCGTTTGCTCGTCGTTGCCAACATGCTCGAGCACGGTAAGCCGCTCGACAACGCCTACTTCGCGCCGCTCGATATGGGCGGTAGCCTGTCCGCGCCGAACTTCATCGGCATCGGTCAGGGCAGCCTGGGTGACTTCGCGGTCGACCCAGACGTCGCCATGCACGAGTTCACCCACTACGTGAACCACAACGCGATCAACTTCAATCAGGGCTGGTATTGGACCAATCAGTACGGGCTCTCCCCCTGGGCGAGCGCGATCGATGAGGGGGTCGCGGACTACTTTGCGTGCTCCGAGAGCGACGACCCGGTGCTGGGCGACGTCGTCCTCGAAGCCTATGGTTTGACTCGGCGCCTCGACGACACCTCGAAGCGCTGCCCCAGCGAGGTTGGGGGCGAGCCGCACGCCGACGGAGAATTGATCGCCAGTCTCGGCTGGACACTGCGCGAGCAATTCGGGCGCGCTCGCGCGGACCGCTTGATGTGGAGCGCCACCACCTTGCTCAGTCCTAACGCGACCCTCGGTGACTTCGGGCGTGGCTTGGAGTTGGCTGCGGATTACCTGGAAGGGTTGGGTGAGCTTTCTGCGAGTGATCGGGCACTGATCGATATGCTCATCATGCAGCGCGGCCTCGACGATTGTGACGCCGTGCTCGACGTAAGCCCAGCTGAGCCGCGCAACATCCTGCTTGCCACGGGAACCGACGGCGTCGGCTTCGAGTGTGGTGAGCTGAAGAATCAGGGCTTCTTCCAGCAGTCGATGTTCCAGTTTCGCGCGACTCCACCGGCAGGCTCGACGGGGATGACGATTCGTGTCGAGTTGCTTGATGGTTCCCCGTCCCACCTGAGCTGGAGTGTCTTCGCGCGGCGTGGTGCACCCATCGGCATGAATGACGACGGGTTCTTGCCCCGGGTGGAGGTGTTTCATCATTCCGTGCGGAATATTACGACGCGTGGTGCCGAGCTCGTGATCGACGCGACCCGGCTCCCCGAGTTTGACCCGAAAGAGGAGTACTACTTCACCATCGAGCACCAGAACTGCATCACCACGCCGGCAGAGGTGAGCGTCGAGTACACCTGGAGCGAGTCGGTCGGGGGTGCTGGCGGGAGCGGCGGCGGCTCCGGATCCACCGGGGGGACCGGCGGCGTGGCGGCCTCAGGTGGCTACGCCAGCGGTGGAGACTACGGTGACTCGGGCGGCCACCCCATCGACTGGCAGGAGGTGGATCGGCGCTCGTCGAGCTGCGCCTGTGCGATACCCGGAGGAAATAACGGGTCACCGTCGCGAAGCACCAGGCAGATCGGCGCCGCGGCCATGCTGATGGCGCTGGGAGCGCTGGTGCGCCGCCGCCGTCGCGGCTGAACTCAAGGTGGAGGAAAGCCGCTGCTCAGGGCGCTTGCAACATCGCTGGCAGTGTAGCCAGTGCCCCACACTTGGTTCACGCCCGCGGCGACGTACGCAGCACCGGAGCCGCCCGTGTTGGTGCTCAAGTCGAAGATCTGCACGCGAGGATCGGCGAGCTGCAAGACGGCATCCAGCGCCTCTCCGCTGGATGCCGAGGCAAGCTGCGCGGCGCGTGTGGTCGTCAGGAACTCGACGAACGCCTGAGGGTGCCCGACTGCGATCACCGGCTCGTTCGCCTCGCTCGTCGCGAGGCCCAGGTACACTGCGGCGAAGGTGTATGCCGTGGGGTAGCCCGTCTCCTTGCCAAATAGCCCATGATCCAGGTTCACCGCGTCGTAGTCGATTGGATCCCCGCGGTACCAATACACGGGCCGTACGAGGCTCGGGCAGGCTGCCTCGAACACCTCCGTTTGGCGAATTGGGATCAGGGTGTCCCAGCGGTCGTGGGGCACGTAGGCGGCGTGCTTCAAGTTCGAGCACAGCGCGGTCAGGCCGTATCTCGAGTAGTCCGCGCCTGGCCCTTCACCGACGCTCGCGCGCATACGCCGCAAGTATGGCGAGAAGAACGCCTCGGCGTCCGCAGGTCGGGGATACGCAGCTGGCAGATCCGTCGTGGCCCAGGCGGCCAAGTCAGCGAAGTCGCTGGGCGGCGCCACCGCAGCGATGGCGCTCACGTTGACGCCATGCGGAGCGCGCGCCGCTCCGAACAGCGCCATCATGCCGCCCCATGAGCCGCCAAACGTGGTGACGCGCTGCGTATCGAGCTCGGACGCCTTTTCCTCGAGGAAGTAATAGGGGGCGGTGGCGTCCAGGATGTCATCCTCCAGGTCGCCGCCGGCGTAAAAGCGCGCATAGGCGTGGACCGCGGCGCGCCCGTTCAAGAGCCAGATCGCCGCGTCATTGACCGCGTCCTGAACGCTCTGGGGCGTGTACACGATCTGGTCGTCTCCATCGTAGTTCGGGCCGTCCACGTCGGGGTGAATGCCGCCTCCGAGCTGTGCCCAGCGCTGGTCGACCTCTTCACCGGTCCAGTCGATGCCTGCGTAGGGCTGCGTCAGCACCACCGGGCGCGCGTTTGGCGTTTTCGCGGGGATATACATCAGGTAGCTGGTTCTTCCGTCGGGGCGCCGCGCCGCCCACAGCTCGACCTGCCAGGTCTGCTCCAGGGCATCGGCGCTGTCGCTGCCGATCTGTTCGAAGCTCCAGCTGCCAGCACCAGCCGCGCCGCCACTGCCTCCGGTACTTCCGGCGCTACCCCCCGTGCTGCTCCCGGCGCTGCCAGCCGCACCGGCGGATCCGCCCGAGGCGGAGGCTCCGCTGCCAGCACTGCCGCCGGCTCCATCGGAGGTCCCTGAGTCTCCGCAGCCGCTCAGCGCGAGCAGCGTGGCGACCGCTGCAATTGGCGCCGAGTTACGCACCCCCCGTTTGCTGCAGTTCGTCACCCGCCTGATCCTCCCCATGAGCGCCAGTGTAGCCCGCGGCGGAACCGAGTAGGCTCGCGTTGTCATGGCGACTACCGAACAGGCGATCGCAGTGTTTCGTGAACGACAGGCTCAAGATCCGACTCGGGTCGAGGTCGCTGGGGAGCAACGCCCAAAGGCGCTGGTGGAGGCCGAGCGCCTTGCAGCTTGGGTCCTCCAGCTGGCTCCAGGGGCGAGCGTCGCTCTGAGAATTGCCCCGTATTGCCAGCACCTGGAGCGTTGGACAGTCCCTCGCGCCCACTTTCCTGAGGGGCGCAAGGGCTACATCGCGTGGCGCACCAGTCTTGCGAAATCCCATGCCGAAAAAGCCGGTCAAGCGCTGGCTGCGCTGGGGTTCGACGAGTCCGTCATCGAGGAGGTGAAGCGCATCAACATGAAGAAGGGCCTCGGCCAAGCTTCCGACGCCCAGGTGATGGAAGACGCGCTGTGCCTGACGTTTCTGGAGTTCGACCTGCCAGAGTTCGCGGCGAAGCACCCGCGAGAGAAGCTGCTCGACATCATCCGGAAGACGTGGCGCAAGATGAGCGACGCGGGACACCAGCAGGCCTCGCAGCTACAGCTGACACCGGAGCTGTCGGAGCTGGTGCAGGCTGCACTGGCTGAGTAAAAGCCTCAGGGAAAATATCTGGTCTGCCTGCTTCGAGCTGCCGTGCGTCGAGCTGCCTGCCTTGCAGCAGCCCCAAATAGGTGAGAGCCGCACCCCCTCTGCAAAGGATGCGGCTCTCGGTGACGTCGACGCGCTGCTTGGTTACGTCGACGCCGCTTTGCGACCCGACTGACTGACTATTGGACTCACCACCCGGGGGGAGGTTCTGCGAACTGCCCCGGGAAGGGATCTGCTGACTGGCGGCGGCGCGTCTCGTCGGCGCTCCAGCCCCAGCTCGAACCACGCTCGTGGAAGAAGGCGATGCCGATCACACCGACGTTCCGCGCCTTGCCCTTGCGGGCGGCGTATGAGCCACCGACGCTGCCGAAGCGGAACGAAGCGACCGTCTCGGTGCTCTGGCGGAATCCGTCGATTTCCACTGTGGAAAACGGGCTGACGATGTAGCCGCGCTTCGAGAAGGACCCGTCGCGGCCATCGATGACGTCCAGGCCGTCCACCGTCGCCACGGCTTCGACGCGTGAGCCAGTGTTGTTCTTGATCTGGATGATGTAGCGCTGGCCGTTGCTGCCAACGATGAAGTTCTTTCCGCCGCTCGCCATGCCCGGCAGGGGGCGGCCGTTCTCGTCGATCAGGCGCACGAGGAGGGCGCCGCCGGCGACGGACACCACGCCTTGCTCGGCGCTGACGAAGCCGCTGCCGCCCATGGCGCGCACGCCGTCCATGTCGTTGTAGAAGAACGACGTCACCGCGGTGGGCGAGGTCGGGTCATCGCGGAAGAAGGGCGACGTCGAGATGCGGCTCGTGCGGGTCTCACCCCAGGTGGTGCCGAGGCCGGGACGCTGCTTGGCAGGCGCCTCGTCGAACTCAGCGCCGCCGGAAGCGGAGCGTGAGGCGGACTCTGGGCTGGGGGGCGCCATGTCGGCGCTGGCTTCGGCTTCGCTTGGGGCGTAGCCGGGTTGGGCGGGTTGGCCGTAGCCTTGCGCGCCGGGAGACTCCGGCGCTTTGCTGGTGCCAGGAGCAGAGCCACCGGCGCAGGCCATGGTGATGAAGGCGGTTCCGAGGAGAAGTAGTTGGGGTCGCATGTCCTCGAAACGCGAAGCCCGAGCGGCTCTTACAGCGACGGCTCGATTTTCTTTGCGCCGTCCCTCTCCCCCGAAAACAAGGGAAAAGCGCCTACAAAGCGCCGCGCGGGCGCCGTTTGGGGCACCCGCGGAAGGAGCGATTGGGTCGAATCAACGTTGACTCAGCGGGAACGCTTGAGGCCCCGGCGGCTTGGCGAAGCCGTCGTCGTTGCCAAGTAGCCGGATGCCGCGGGCCTCGAGTCCGGCGCGATTGTCGTAGCGGAAGCTCGAGACGAAGTCGGGGCGATCGGGGTTTGCGCGCTCGAAATCCTGGCGCGAGACCTGGGACACCCGGTTCTCGCCCCAGCCGGTGCCCAAGCCGGGCTTCTCCTCGGCGCGACCTTCGGTGGGGGAAGGACGCCGACCTCGCCAGCCGCCGCCGGCTTGCCCTGGTGGCGGAGCGGGCGCTGCGGCTGCGGATTTCGGAGCTGCTTCTGCCTGGGGTTCCGGCGCGGCTCCACGATCCGCGGGAGAGTCGAAGTCTCGCTTGGCCTTCTGCTCGAACTCGTTCGCCGGCAGCTCGGCGATGGCTTGAGGGCGCTTCGAGTTGTCCTCGGAGAAGACAGCTAGCCCAATCACGCCGACGTGGGAGCCGGAGCCCTTGAGCGCACTGTACGACCGTTCCGGTGTGGAAAAGCGGAACGCCGCGACGGTGTCCAGGCTGCGTCGGAAGCCGTCGATCAGCACCGAGCCATGAGCGGGGACGATGTAGCCGCGCTTGGTGAAATCTCCGAGCTCGCCGCTGACCACATCGCGACCGTCGACGGTCACCACGGCTTCCACGCGACGATCGCTGTGATTGAACACGCGGATCGCGTAGCGCTGACCTGATTCACCCAGCACGAAGCGCTGGCCCTCGTGGGCAAACGTGGAGAGCACGCGGCCGTCGCCGTCCTCGATCTGCATCACGACGTCCCGATTGACTTCCGCTCCGCCGTTGAACGCGTCTCCCCCGAGGGGCTTCGCGGCCTCGCCCAGGCTGCTCATCGCGACGCCCAGGGCGATGCCCGCGCCAATCAGAACCCCCGCCTTCACTTTCCAGGACAGCTGCATGAGCAGGTCCTACGCGACCCGACGCGAAAGGATCTGCGCTCTCCAAGTTTTGTTGAATGGCCAGCGAACACTCCCAGCTTTTTGGGGGGGAGGTGCGCCTCCCAGCGCCCGTATCAGCTGGGCCAGCTCTGCTAAGGCAACAGCCGCTCGGCGAAGGTGTAGGCGTTGAGGCGCCCTTCACGCACGAAGCCGCAGAGCAAGATGCTCGCGCGCTCTGCCGTCTGGATCGCCAAGCTCGACGGCGCGGAAACACCAGCCACCGCCGCGAAGCCCGCGCGCGCGGCCTTCTGCACGATCTCGAAGCTGGTGCGCCCGCTCACCACGAGCAGCATGCCCCGAGCCGGCAGCAGCTCATCGTCGGCGCTCTTGAGCAACAGGTGCCCAACCAGCTTGTCCACCGCGTTGTGCCGCCCCACGTCTTCGAATGCGATCTGCAAGTCGCCGCTCACATCGGCCGCGCCCGCTGCGTGCAGCCCTCCAGACAGCCGATGCTGTTGTTGCCCCGCGGTAAGAGCAGCGACGGCGCTCGCGATGGCTGGGCTCCGGAACTCAACAGGTGGCACCGGCGTGCAACGCGCCATCAAGTCATCCACGGTGCGTCGACCGCACACGCCGCAAGCTGAAGTCGCCAGCGTCCCCCGGCGCGCTGGTGAACCGTCCTCGATGTCGAGGCGCACGCCTGGTGCCCCGCGCGCCTCGATCAGATTCCCGTAGCCTTCGTCGCCTGGCTTGCCGCAGTGGGTGAGGCTGCCTATATCCCCACGGCAACTCACTACGGACTCTGCGAACAGCAGGCCCAGCGCTAGCTCGCGGTCTTGCCCCGGCGTGCGCATCGTGGTGGCCAGCACGTCGCCATCCACGGAGATGGAGAGCGGCTCCTCGACGCTGATGAAGTCGCGCGTCGCTTCGTTCGCGCCGTCGCGCCGTCGAACGATGTCCGTCTCCACGAGTCCTGCGAAGCGGGGGTGAGGGGTGAAGCGCTCAGCCATCGGCGCTCAAGCTGCCACAGCAGCAGCAGGTTGCGAGTTACAAACACGCGAAGGCCGCGACGCCCTTGAAAGGACTCGCGGCCTTGGTCGACATGGATCGGTAGCTCAGGGAGCCGAGGCGAAGCTCGTCTTGCGTACCTGATAGAGCTTGAAGTAGCTCTCATCATCGAGGTTCAGGGTGTCTGCCGTACCTTTGTTCGTGCGAGTGAGGGTGACCGTCAGATCGCAGGTCTCTTGATCTTCTGCGTTCACACCGGTGGAGTCGATCTCTCCAGCGTCAATGGTGTACTCGGTGCTCCCGCTCGCCGCGGTGAAGCTGTTGCTGAAGATGCAGTCGCCTTCGACCTCGATCTTCATGTCGCCGCTGCCGTCGTCCCACTTGATGGTGATCGCGTCGTTGGCCCGCGAAGGCGTGGTGCTCGGCACCTCGGTGACGCTGAACGGAGCAGGCAGCGTCCCAACGTTGTTCGGCGCGTCGTCGTCATCTGGGCGCTCGAGGGCGATCTTGAACTCGGTCCCTCCGGCGCCGGTACCGAAGCTCGCCTCATAGCGACCCGCGCCGTCTCCGGTCGTCATGGTCTTCGTCTCGGTGCCAGCGGTTGCGGTGAGCTTGTCGCCGTTGTCCAGGGTGACGTAGGTGTTGCTCTCGTCGCCACCAACGACCAGCTTGGCGTTCACGGTGGACGAGGTCTCACTGCTTGCAGTGACCTCGAACAGTCCGGCGATCCCCTTGGTCTTGATGTTGGTTGAAGACACGGTCTCCTCGGAGCAGCCCATCAGAGCCGTCGAAGCCAAGAGCGCGCCTGCCAAGAAGCGAAGCGTGGTGTGCATGTGTGTGGTCTCTCCTTGCCTTACCGGCTTGTTCGCGCTGGACGCGCGCAATCTCGTGAAAAAGATCTGCAAACGGTCCGACGGCTTTGCCTTGCCGTCAATGCTGCCATCCCGGTGGCTCAGGTTATCAAGGTTCGTGCCACGAGCTCTGTGAGGTCGGCCGAGTGTCTCCAATCGGGTCGCGTGCCCGGGAGATGCGGCGTTTGTGGCTTTTCCGCCCGGGATCCGCTGCTCCGTCAGGTTCACCACATGCGCAGCTGAGAGCTGATCCCGGTGTCACGGGGGTGTGGGCTGAGAATCACACCACAGCCTGCGGCCTATTGCCGTTCGATGGTGACCACAGTCCCGTAGTCGGGTTCCCCAGACTGAGGGTCGTATTTCCGCGGTAACAGCACGTTGCACTCGGGCCAAAAGCCCTGGACGTGTTGTTGGCGGCAGGGACCCTGTCTTGCGACCGCCTGCATCTGACCCGCCTCGGAGCGCACCAGGATGGTCTCGCCGTCCTCGACTCCGACGCTCTGAAGGTCACGCGGGTCGAGGAACAGCGTCGAGCGGGTTGCCTGCTTCGTCAGCGGATCCGTGTTGCCGTAGGTCATCGAGTTGAACTGCTTGCCGCGTCGCATACGCAGCAAGAACGTGCCCTCAGGTACATCGACGCGCGGGATCTTCACCGCGGAGAAACGCGCTTTGCCGTCGGGCATCCCAGGGAAACCGTCAGCGCCCAGCTGTGGGCCACCCCACTGCAGTGAGTCGCCTTCCTGCTCTAGCTTCTCGATGCCCGCATACAGGGGAATCAACTTGGCCATTTCCTGGCGGATTTGTTTGCTGTCGCGATAGTCGAACAGGTCCTCGCGCTCGGGCAGCAACTTCTTGCCGATCAGGCACGGGATCTCCCACTCCGCGCGTGCTTCTCCCACGCGTGGGCCGGGGATTTCCGGAGTGAAGCGGATGCGCCGCTCGGTGGAGGTACTGGTGCCGCCGCTCTTCTGCTCGTAGCGAGTCTGGGCTGGCAAAAGCAACACCGCCTCCTTGGCGGGGAGTAGCGTCGAGGTGTTGAACACGATGTCCTGGTGGACCCTCAGCCCGACGTTGCTCAGGGCCTCGCGCGCGTGCTTGCGGTCAGGCATCGTCTCGAGGTGATTGCCGCCAACCAGGTAGAGCAGGTCGAGGCCTTGCTTGCCGGCGTGCTCGAGGAGCTCCGTGGCGCGCATGCCCGAGCGGTGGGGGATGGGATGGTTCCAGGCTGCCTCGAAGGGTTTGCAGTTCTCCGGGGTGATGTCCTGGGCGCCGGGGAGCTTGTCGCTGTCAGCGCCACACTCCGCCGAGCCCTGCACCCCCGAGTGGCCGCGGATGGGCATGATGCCGCACTTGGGTCGGCCAATGTTTCCGCGCGACAATGCGAGGTTGACGACCATCTTCACGTTCTCGACCCCGAACTCGTACTGTGTGAGGCCCATCGAGTAGACGATGACCGCGCTCTTGCTCTGCTTGTAGAGCTCCGCTAGCTCGCGGATACGCTCCTCGCTGATTCCGGAATCCTGCACGATTTCTGCCCAGCTCGTGCGCTTCAGCTGGGCGCGCAACTCCTCGCTGCCGACGGTGTGCGCCGCGACGTACTCGTCGTCCCAGCCGCTGATCTCGTCGAGCGCCTTGAGTAGGCCCGTCATGAGCGCGATGTCGCCACCTGGACGCACGTCGTAGTAGTCGTCCATCAGCTTGCTGCCGAATAGCGCCGATGAAGCGATGCTAGGGATCCAGTAGCGCTCGAGGGCGGGCTCCTTGAATGGGTTGATGACGACCACGCGAGTGCCTGCCTTGCGCGCGGCGTGCAGATACTTGGTGCTGACGGGTTGGTTGTTCGGCAGGTTGCTGCCGATGATCAACAAGAGGTCAGTACCGATCCAGTCGGAGAGCGAAATCAAGGGTGCAGCGAAGCCAGTCGTCTGCTTGAGTCCGACGCTCGATGCCGCGTGGCAAAGCCGCGCGCAGGCATCGATGTGGGGCGTGCCGGCGATGCGCGCGAGCTTCTGCAGCGTGTAGTAGGTCTCGTTGGTGAGCCCGCGACTCGTGACGAACATGCCAACCCGATCCGGATCGGCCACCCGCAGCTTGTCTGCGATGAGCGTGGAGGCTTCGTCCCAGCTGATGCGGGTGAACGCGCCCTCGCCGGCCCTACGCAACAAGGGGTAGGGGAGACGTCCGAGGCGATGCAGTTCTTCGTTGGTGAGCGCGTCGAGGCGGTCCACGTCTGCGTACCAGCTCGCGTCGATGGCTCCCATCGTGTTCAGCTTGAGGAGCTTCAGGCGTGAGAGGCACAGGTGCGTTCCCGGGATGACGTCGTCCTTGAGTCCGCGAGGGCCCAAGGAGCATCCGTCGCACACACCGTGACGCAGGATGCGGAGGGCGTAACCCCAGCGTCCCCGGTTGTCCCAGAGGACGCGCAACATCTCGCGGTAGTGCCGTGGCTTGTTGCTGCTCAGGAGCCCGAACGGGATCGCGAGGCTCAGCCAGCGCCAGAGGGTCTTGAGCACTCCCATCCGCCAAGGCTAGTGCGCCCGATCTGCCGGTCGCTAGTAAATGAGGTTGGGAGCGCCGGGTTTCATTGCGGCCTCCCGCAGGCGAGACGCACTACGTTGCAGACTGTTCAAGGCGCGGCGTCGGCGCCTGCGTCGCTCGCGATCGGATTGCCGTCCACGTCGGTGTCCCAGTAAGCGTCCTTGCGCGGGCTCTGCACCTTCACGCGCAGGCGGATCGCCATGCTGCGTGGCAGATCGCGCTTCACGCTCACGAAGCCGACGTGTGCGTTCTCAAGACGAAGCTCCGACAGCGCCCGCCCCGCGAGTGGCGGGATACGCTCCAGCTTGATGTCCGAGAGCGGGAAGAGATTGTCTTCCAGCTTGCCAGTGCCTTGGAGCTTCACGGGCACCGCCTTGCCCACCTTGCCGTCCTTATAGATGTACTGGTCGACGTTGGACGGACGCTTGGGGTCTTGTGCCTGGAGCACGACGCGCGTCGGGTAGATGCGCAGCTCAATGGCTTGCACGTCGCCACCCACCGCTTCCTTGAGAGCCTCCAGGGCGCCGCTCAGGGGCTTTTCCGTGAGGAGAGACGGTCCCTTTTCGGGGTTGGTGCTTGCGACGGTAGGAACTGGATCCGACGACACACGGCTCTTACACCCATTGGCTCCGAGGACAGCCAGAGCCGCGATTGCTACGGCGCTCACACGCGCGCGCCCGCGCCGTCTGGCGCGCGGTACGCTGTTGCGCGCCGGTAGTCTGCTTGTGGCTCGGGGGTGGAGCACGATGGCGAAAAAACCTCCTCGCGGGTTGGTACGTCGACGTTCAGACGGAGACGTTGAACTCCCGGAGTGCGGTGTTGAGGCTGGTCTTCTTGTCGGTGCTTTCTTTGCGCTGACCGATGATCAACGCGCAGGGCACTTGGTATTCTCCCGCCGGGAAGCGCTTTGTGCGAGTTCCTGGGATCACCACGCTGCGTGGCGGGATGCGACCCTTCAGCTCGACCGGCTCACTGCCGGTCACATCGATTACCTGGGTGGAGGAGGTGAGGGTCACGCCAGCTCCGATCACCGACTCGCGCTCGATCAGCATGCCCTCCACGACGATGCAGCGCGAGCCGATGAAGCAGCCGTCCTCGATGATGACGGGTTGGGCGCCCGGGGGCTCGAGCACGCCACCGATCCCCACACCACCAGACAGGTGACAGTCCTTGCCTATCTGCGCGCAGGACCCGACGGTTGCCCAGGTGTCGACCATCGTACCCGAGCCGACGTAGGCGCCGATGTTGACGTAGCCCGGCATCACGATCGCACCCTTTTCGATGAAGGAGCCGAAACGCACGGTTCCGGGCGGAACTACGCGGACGCCGGCTTCTTGCAGGTTGTGCTTGAGTGGCACCTTGTCGAAGAACTCGATTGGGCCCGCGTGCCAGGTCTCCATCTGGGCCACACCGAAGTAGAGCAGCACGGCTTGCTTGATCCACGCGTGGGTCGTCCACTTTCCGGGGCCGTCTTGGGTCGCGACGCGGATCTGGCCCGAATCGAGCAGGCCGAGCGTGTCCAATACCGCCTGCTTGTGCTTGTCGTCGTTGAGGAGCGCTCGATCTTCGAACGCCGCGCTGACGAGTGCCTTCAAGTCTTCGAGCCTATTTGCGTCGGTCGTGGGCATGAGGGCATGGATGTACCGACCCCCTCTTGCCTGGGCAAGCCCCCAAGCTTGCCTCAGCCGCTGGCGCGGGTTGCGTCGGGGCCCCAGGTGAGGACCAACTCCCCTGAAGCATCTCCGAGCTTGGCGCCGCTGAGTGCTGCGACGGCGTTCAGGCAAGTCGCCGCAGGCTGGATTTTTGCTGGCAGCCCAACGGTGAAAGCGCCCTCGGGCGCTACGTCGAGGGCGCGTAGCCTCAGCTGACAACCGCCCCCCGCCGCGGGGGAGATGGTGAGCTGGGCCGGTCGCTGACCCCCATCGGTGACTGCCGAAGCACCGAGCACGATCAGCTGGGTCGCGACCTTGGGGTTGACCAGCAGCTCCTCTCCAAGGCGCTCTGCGGTCAGTCCAATGTGCGCTCGTGGCCCGGCGGTTTCCCCGCCGGCCGCCAAGGCTTGCTGGGCGAGCTGGGTCAAGTCGATGTGCACCTGGCGCCCGCTGGAGGCTTCGTCCAAGCACTCAGCGAGAGCGCGCACCGCGTCCAGCTCATTGGTCTTCACGGCAACCAGCTGCTCGAGGTCGAGGCGCTTCTTGGCGGTGAGCGTCTTACGACGGGCCTTGCCTAGCGCGTCTACCAGCTCTTTCGCACGGGGTACGGCGAAGGCTTCGAGTTCCTGAGTCGGCGCGGGATCCGAGAGCTGTCCCGCCACGGCCGTCAGCAGTGCGCTGACGGTCGGAGCGAGGCTCTGACAGGAAGCATGCACGTCGGGGATCACCGAAGACAGCGCTCTCGGTCCCACGCGGATCGATTTCAACAGCTGCTCCAGGTTGCGGAGCGCGCTTAGCGTCTCGCGCAACGAGCCCCGAGCGGCTTCGAGTGAAGCATCCGATGACCGCAGCTGAGAGGTTCCCGAAGTGAGCATTCCCGATCAGTGTGCTTGGTATGAGCTAGGCGGCGCTTGAACGTTGGGTACGCGCCCAACGGAGCGTACCCAGCGTGCCGCATGTCGCATCGCAGACGCGAGCGAATCATCTTCCCGCCTCGCTGCAGGCGTCAGATGGGGCCTATAGCAACTCGTGTCCAGGGAAGAAATACGCGGTCTCGATCAGGCCGTTTTCCGGGGAGTCCGAGCCGTGAGTGGCGTTCTCACCCACATTGGCGCCAAAAAGCTTGCGGATGGTGCCTTCGTCCGCCTTGGCCGGGTCCGTGGCGCCAATCACCTTGCGCCAGTGGGCGACGGCTTCATCCCGCTCCAGCGCGGCGATCACCACCGGGCCACGGGTCATGAACGTGCAGAGCTCGTCGAAGAACGGGCGCTCGCGGTGTACGGCGTAGAAGCCTTCCGCCTGTGCGCGGCTCAGCTGAGTCTGCTGCATGGCGACGATGCGAAAGCCTTCGTCCAGCACCCGCTGGATGATGCTGCCTTGGACCTTCTTCTCCACGGCGTCGGGCTTGATGATGCAAAGGGTGCGCTGGGTAGGCATTGAGTACTCCTGATTTCGTCGGGTTGCACCGGAGCGGGCAACAAGGGTTTGCGGCCTTTCGCAGCTGGCATCAGCGCCCTCGAAGCTCGTTCGCGCCTGGTTGGCGCAAGCTGAGGGGACCGCTCCGTGCGTTCGGCGCGGCCCTCTTAGCACCATCCTCTGACTCAGGAAACCAACTCACCGCGAGGATCGACGGCGTTCGAGCGTCACCGGCCCGTCGCACGCGGCTCGGGCGGGCGCGGCGGGCCACCGCAGCAGCGCCACTTGCCTTCGCTTTTATCCGCAAACGCGCAACTGACGCTCACGCGGGGAGCCTCGATCGCGTACGCTTCGACGAGCATGGCAGGCGTGCGCGAAGAGCACCCAGAGCTGATGGCGCAGGCGGCTGACGCGTGTTCGAGGCTGCTCGGCATCACCCCTACGGAGGTGCAACCACCCCGCCGTGCGCCCGTGGGCCTGCCGGAGTCCTTCCGTTGTATCTTCGGGCGTCGGTCGGTGATCGCGACGTCTCGGCCTAACTCCCGGGCGCTTGCCCTCGAAGCTCGCGCCCTGCGTGAGCTCGGCGACCGCGGTGTGCCCGTGCCTAAGCTGCTGGCCGAGTCTGAAGACTGGATCATCGTCGAGGACGTCGGAAGCCGTCGCATGTCACGGGAGCTGAACCAGGGCGAGAATTTACCCGTGGAAAAATGGGTGGGAGCCTGTCTGTCAGGGCTCTCCGCCGCCCACGCAGCTGGGCGCGTGGCGCGACTGGATGCGGTATTTGACCCGCTGCGGGAAGGGCGGCTCGATGAGTTGCTGCAGATGGTGCCTGTGCTGGGGAGCCTTGCGGCACTCGATACGCCCCGGCTCGACGAAGCTGCAATACACGCAATCATAAACCTCACGGAAACAAACTTCATCAAGCACACGGCGAGCCCCGCCTACATGGTGTTGATGGATGAGCCGCAACGTCCCGTTGTGCTGATCGACTGGCAGGCCGCGGGACCCGGAGATCCGCTCGAAGACTTGATGACCCTGCTCAGTGACGAGTCACTGCCCGATGTGCCCGAAGTAGAGGCGCGATTGCTCAGCGTACACCTGCCGGATTTCGGCGGCGCGGAGCGCGCCCAAGCGGCCTACATCCTGGGGTCGCTGTACGTCGTGCGTCGGATGGTGATGATCCTGAGCTACAAGGGAGACGACGACTGGTGGGACAGCGATGCAGCTCTAGCGCGGGACCTGCCGTTTGTCCGCGCGGAAGCGATTTTGCGCCTGGTCAACCGGGGGCAGCGCTGGATGCGTCAATCTGGTGAGCTAGCGCCGTTGGCGGACTGGCTTGCAGCCGTCGGACGCTTTGCGACGATCAAGCGCGCCGACTGAAACGGCGCAAAGAACGCTTGCTCCGGTGTGCTCACGTCAAAGCCTGCTGCCCGCAGGTTCGAGCCAAGCTTAGGCCAGGTGTGGGTCAGGTAGTACATGTGGAACTGCGGCCGCACGAGGTAGTTCCGCACGTGCGTCAGGCCATTGTACGCTCGAGAGAGCAGCCACGCCGGGTGCCAGGGCGGGGGGTGGTCGAAGGTCACGAGGACGAAGCGACCGCCAGGCGAGAGGCACTCGAGCACGCCGGAAAAGAAGCTCACTGCCTCTTCCTCGCGGATATGACCCAGGGCGCCAAAGCAGGTGGCGCAATCAAACCGGCCGTGGAGCTCTGCGTGCTCCCCGAGCGCCATCACATCCGCCCGAATCAGCCGAATTTGGGGGTGAGGTGCGTCTGGAACTCGCTGCGCACTCTCCTCGATACGGCGTCGGGCTTGCTCCAACATGTTGCGACTGAAATCGACGCCGACTACCTCTTCGCGGGTCACTCGCGCCAGCATCTCCAGGCCGACGCCTGTCCCACAGCAGAGGTCGACACTCGCGCGCGGCGCTTCGCCAGCTCCAAGGTACGCCTGGCAACCCTGGAGGATCGCGTCCGGCGTGCGAAACGGAGTCCAGTCGAACTTCGGCGCCAGGAGGTCGTAGCCACGCTCCGTGGAGCTGAGCGCCTGCTCTGCCAGTTCCCAGAAGCGCGGACCGCGTGCCCCGAACATGAGCCGAAAGCTAGCAGGAGCGGGCCGCGAGGGAGAGCGCGGTTGTGCTCGGAGTGGCGCTGGCCCCCGCGTTGCACTAGATCCTGGCTGCGCTGGGGGACGCATCAAGACCATGTTTTTCCCGACGCTTTCTCTCGAAGATCCCCGGACCGGTGAGCCCCGCAGCGAAGGCACGGCAAACTACGCCGTGCGCTACGAAGACATCGCTCAGGATGGCCGCGTCCGCCTCGAAGCTATCCCGCAGGGCGTAGGCTTCAGCGCGTGGCGTAAGTTGCTCCGCGACACGCCGCTTCCCGAGCTAGCGAAGCGTGCGCACATCGCGGCCATCCCGAGCCGCTTCTTCATTCAGACCTTCGGCGGTCCGGTATCCGTAAGGAACCACCTCGAGGCGACATCGCGCTACCAGCTGGCACGCGCCGAGCGCGACGGTGAGGTCACGCGGCTGCTCTTGAATTTCCATACCGACATCTGGGGGATAGCCGAGCGCACGTATGACCCGCAGCCGCAGCACAAGGGCGAACGAATCCACGTCGGACGCATCTTCTCCGAACAGGTGTGGACACGGCCATTCGCGGCCGCCGGAGAGCGCCGCGTGTTGCGTTTGCCCGCCGGCCTCGGCGTCCCGGAAGTGCCTGAGGAGGTCTACCCATGGCGCGACCCGGCTGAAGTCGTGGAGCTCCCTGAAGGAGCGCGCTGGTTGGAGGAGCGCGAGTCGCCGGACCCCCAGACGCTGCACTTTGGCTTGGTGCACACGGACTCCAACCAGCACGTCAACAGCCTCGTCTACCCACGGGTGATCGAAGAAGCGGCGCTCAGGCGGCTCGCGACGTTAGGCCGAGATTTCGCGCTGCTCGGCAGTGAACTCGAGCTGGCGTTCGCCCGACCTTGCTTCGCGGGCCGCAGCTACCGCGTGTGGCTGCGGCTCTTCGAGCTGACGGTTGAAGGGAACATGCGAGTCGGCGCGTGCGCTCGCGTGCTCGCAGAGCCAGACAGCGGAAAGCCCCACTGCCTCGCGAGGCTTCTGTTCTAGCCCTGTGGATCGCCCGTTTGGATGAGCTCTAGTGAGAGCTGCCGCGCGAGGTTGCGCAACAAGCGAACTCCAAGCGTCGGGCGGCGTTGGATCAAACGGCGGAAGCGCGGCCCATCCAGGCGAATCAACCAAGTGGGCTCCACCGCCTCCAGGCTGACCTCCGAGATGTGTGGGTTCACCAGCGCGGTTGCCTGGGCGTGATGTCCTCGGGTCAGTTCGCGCTCCCCCTTCGGGCCGGTCTCACGCAAGCGACCCCGGATCACCATCAACATGCCGTCAGACGAATCCCCGCGGATCAACGGGCGCTCACCGATCGCGAGCGCCGTCACGTCTGCCAGGTTGAGCACCCGGAGCAAGCCGTCCATGCGCAGCTCTTGGCACAGGAAGGAACTCTCGAGCACTTTCAGCTCGACCTTGTTCTCCGGGCTGAGTTCGAAGTCAGTTTCGAGCAGCGTGTCAGCCGGCGCTCGAGCCGAGCGCACACAAACGACCGTGACGTTGTCGCTGCCCCCGCGCACGTTCGCCAGATCAACCAACGTCTGCGGCAGGTTCTGGATTTGGTTTTCCTCGAGGATCATCCCCAGCTCCTCGGGACTCTCCAGCGCGCCGCTCAAGCCGTCGGAGCACAGCACCATGGTGTCTCCGGGCAAGACGTCGAACAGCAGTGTGTCGACGAGCACCGTCTCCTGAACGCCCAAAGATCGCGTCAGCACCGAAGCGTAGGGGTGACGTTTCGCCTCTTCTGGGCTGATGGTACCGCTGCTGATCAAGCTCGCGACGAACGTGTGATCCGAGCTCAGCTGATGCACCTGACCTTGACGGTACAGATACAGTCGGCTGTCTCCGACGTGGCCCATCACCGCGAAGTCACCGACCAGCAACAGCAACGTGATGGTAGTGCCCATGCCTCGCAGGCGTGGATCTGCCGCGGCGCGACCAAACACTTCCCGACACGCGACCTCGACCGCCGTCTCGACCAGCTGCACCAGCGCGTTGCGCCCGTCCTTGGTCTTCACCAGATCAGCGAAGCTTGCGTGAGACTCCTCGAGCATACGGGCGGCCGTATCCACCGCGAGGCGCGAAGCGACCTCGCCGCCTTGGTGACCGCCCATGCCGTCGCACACCACGTACAGCCCGAGGTCCCGGTCGATCAGAAACGAGTCTTCGTTGTTCTCTCGCTTCTTGCCGACGTCGCTCAGGCCTGTCGCGATGTACCGCATCCTGTGTCCTTTCCCCATGGACAGCACCGCTGGGCGCCCGCGCTATCCGCGTCCATTGTTACATCATTCCGCAGCGGGTGGGGTCAAAGTCGCCCGAAAGCCTCAGTCCCTGGCAACGATCGGGCTAAGTTTTGGCCATTCAGGGTTGTCTAGTTGCAGCATCGTCTCGAGGGTGATCTCGCCCTCTTCGATTTTCTGGCGAAAGTAGCCGACCGGGTACAGCCACGCGGCGGAGTGCCAGATGCGTCCTGTCGTCACCTGTTCGGAGCCGCGTTCGGCGCCGTCGACCCACACCAACTCGAGCTCTGCGATCCGGGCGGTCTGCCGGATACCAAACGCGTCGGGCGCGACCCAGCGCAACAGCTTGTAGTTGCGACGTGAGAAGAACTCGCCGGACCCATCTTGGTAGCGCCGGTCCACGCTCCAGGTCGCTCCGACTCCGAGCTCGCCCTCCGGTGCGATGTCGATCAAAACGCTCGGCAGTATTGCCCGGGAAAAACCCAAGAACGGAGCCTCGCTGCGATCTTCGAAGCTCGCGCCGAGCAGCTTGCTGGTGAGGTGCTGCTCGGCTTCGGGTAGTTCGAACGTCAGCAATACTTGCCGTGCGGATTTTTCCGGGGGAGAGGGCATGCGAACAGAAGCATGCAGCGTCACGCGTCCGGAAGTGTCAGTGCCCAGCGAAGTTGCGCTCCAAGCCGCGACCCGTCGCTGCTGCGCGCGGGGAGCCATGCTCGTGAAGTCGGGTGACAAGTGTTGGCGTGGCGTCGCGCCCCTCTCTCGCAGTCTCACGACTGCCTGCTGCAGGCTGTAGCCGGCGGGGCGTGACGCCTCAGGTGTGGAGTGCTCCGCGGAGCCGGAGGGTGCAGTGCCCTGCGTTGGCACCGGGTGCGGTTCGGAGACCGGCGTGCGCTGTGAGCCACACGCGAGCGCGAGCGTCAGCGCTGTGAGCGGCAGCAGGAAAACGAAACGCGGGTTCACGGGATGAGAACGCTAGAGCCGACGGTCTTGCGCGACTCGAGGTCCATGTGAGCGAGGCGTATGTCGGCCAGCGGGTAGCGCTGCCCGATGTGAACGCTGAGCACGCCCGCGCGGAGCACTGAAAATAGCGCTTCGCTGGCTTGAAGTAGCTCGGTGCGATCGTGGGTGTAGGTGCCCAACGTTGGGCGCGTCAGGAAGAGCGAGCCCTTCTGACTGAGCAATGCGATGTCCAGAGCCGGCACCTTGCCCGACGCTTGTCCAAAGCTCACCATCAGCCCGCGGGGCGCCAAACAGTCGAGGGAGTCCATGAACGTGTCCGCGCCCACCGAGTCGTAGACCACGGGCACGCCGGCACCTCCGGTCAATTCACGCACTCGCGCGGAGACCGATTCCTTGCGGTAAAGGATGACCTCGCTGGCCCCATACTGGCGTGCCAGCCGCGCCTTTGCCTCGCTGCCTACCGTCGCGATCACCGTCGCGCCCAGGTGCTTTCCCCATTGGCAGAGCAGACTGCCTACGCCACCTGCCCCGGCGTGCACCAAGATGGTCTCTCCCCCCCTGACCTGAAAGGTGCGTCGCAGAAGATATTCGGCGGTCAGGCCCTTGAGGAGCGCTGCCGCAGCTACTTCGTCGCTGATGTCGTCAGGCAGGGGGACGAGGCGATCCGCGGGGATCAGGCGATACTCGCTGTAGGCGCCGAGGCTTGCCCCCGCGTAGGCAACCCGATCACCGACCTGCAAGTCGTCCACCCCTTCGCCGACCGCTGTCACCACCCCGGCGCCTTCGGCGCCTGGAGTGAACGGCAGGCTGGGAGCCTTGTATAAACCCGTGCGGAAATACGTGTCGATGAAGTTGAGACCGATCGCGCGGTGACGGATCTGAGCCTCGCCGGGGCCTGGTAGCGGTATGACCTGAGTCTCGAGCTGAAGGCTGTCGATGCCGCCAGTCTCGCGTACCACCACGACCTGATGTGTTCCGCTGCTCATGCCGCGAGGCTACTCCTTCGCGCGGCCAAGGACACTACTGAGGCGAATCTGTGATTCGCTGAACGAATCACGCGGCGGGACACTAGCTCCAGGCGAACACTGGTTGCTCGTAGTGAGCCACCCGCGTCTCGCGGTCGAAAAGCGCGACCTCGCGAAATTGATAGATGAGCGCAGCGGTCGGCGCAAAGATCCTCAATTCTCCTAGGCGCATCGAGAGCACTGGCCGATCGCTCTCGGGGATCGGCCACAGATCGATCAGATCGTCGCGTTCGAGCATCGCCAACGGAATGCGATGGATCGCCCCGACCTCCGCCGGCGCGGCAGTCAACGCGGGCGCCTCGCCCCCCCACAGCACGACCGGGGTCATGCGAAAGCCCGAGCGCGTCTCGAAGTCGTCGAGACACCCGAGCACCTGCTCACCCGAGAGCTGCAGGCCCACCTCTTCCGCGAGCTCTCGGCGCGCCGCGAGCATGGGAGTTTCGCCAGGATCCATCCGACCTCCGGGCAGGGCGAACTGCCCGGGATGGTGTGAAAGTTCGCGGGCCCGCTGGGTCAAGATGAAGGCCGGTCCGGCGGCCTCCTTGACCAGGGTGAACGCGACCGCTGCGGGTCGCAGCTCGGGATTCTCGATCGTGTGGCGCTCGAAACGCTGGAGACGACTACGGATTGGGTCGAGCCACGGGGCTCCACGGTTGGCGACGAGGTGGGACACGGGCAAGGCTGAGGAGTGTTGCACAGCTGCGACGCTGGGGGGCGCGCATGACGCGGGGCGAAAAGCTCAGCTGAAAGATGTTGCGGCTGCGAAGCACAGACCTGCACTCGTGCGCGTTGTTGGATTGCCGTTTCCTCCCCAGGGCAGTAGTTACGACGCGAGCCTCAGGTTGCCACGAGTTGGCTTCCCCAGGCGGCAACCGAGCCGCGCGCTGCGCGTAGGAGACACAGTCAAAATGGTGCACGAGTCGATTCTGGATGCGGTTGGGGGCACCCCGATGGTGAAGCTCTCGAGGATCGCCCACAACTTGCCTTGCGAGCTCTTGGGCAAACTCGAGTTCATGAATCCCGGTGGTTCCGTCAAGGATCGCATCGGCGTGCGCATGCTGCTCGAAGCTGAGAAATCCGGCCGCATCAAGCCCGGAGACACCTTGATCGAGCCAACCAGTGGCAACACCGGCATCGGCCTGGCGATGGCCGCTGCGGTGCGTGGCTATCGCATGATCATCACCATGCCCGAGAAGATGAGTCGGGAGAAGCAGGTGGTGCTCGAGGCGCTCGGGGCCGAAATCATTCGTACCCCCACGGAAGCGGCCTGGGACTCTCCCGAGAGTCATATCGGTGTCGCCAAGCGTCTGCGCGAGGTGATCCCGAACTCCCATATCCTTGATCAGTACTCCAACGAGGACAATCCGCTCGCTCACGTCGAAGGCACCGGGCGGGAAATCATCGAGCAGTGCGGGGGCAAGCTGGACGCGCTGGTCGCCACGGCCGGCACCGGAGGAACGATCACGGGTATCGCTCGCGTGATCAAGCAGGAGATCCCCGGCTGCAAGATCATCGGTGTCGACCCCGAGGGCTCGATCCTGGCGGGCCCCGGCGAGATCCGCTCCTACAAGGTCGAGGGCATCGGCTACGACTTCATTCCCGATGTGCTCGATCGCTCGCTGGTCGATCGCTGGATCAAGTCGAACGATCGCGACTCCTTCCGCGTTGCGCGTCAGTTGATCCGCACGGAAGGGCTATTGTGCGGCGGTTCTTCAGGAGCAGCGGTTTGGGCCGCTCTGCAGGTGTGTCGCGAGTTACCCGAAGGCTCCCGCGTATGCGTGATCCTCCCCGACAGCATTCGCAACTACTTGACCAAGTTCGTAGATGACGGATGGATGCGCCAGCACGGCTTTGCTCACGCTGACTGGGAGATGGGTACCATCGCCGAGATGGTGAGGAGTCGGCCGCCTCAGACCGTCATCACGGTGCCCGATGACCGCTCCCTCGGTGATGCGGTGGAGCTGTTCAAGCGTCACGGGATCTCGCAAATGCCCTGCACCTCTGACGGCGTGCTAACCGGGATCATCACGGAAACGGATTTGCTCTCGCAGTTGGTGCAGGGGCGGAAGCAGGATTCGTCGATCGCCGAGGTGATGGTGCGGCGGGTCTCCACCGTTTCCGCGCATGACTCCGCTGCAACGCTGCAGGAGATCTTCGAGCGCGGCGAGGTGGCCATCGTGGTGGACGACGAGCGACACGTGCTCGCTGTGTTGACCAAGATGGACCTGATCGACTTCCTGGCGAACCGGACTCGGCTGCAGGAATCACGGCAGCAGCCTCGCTAGCCAGGCTTCCAAATCGTAGGCCCGACGGCCCGCACATGCTAAAGATGCCAGCGTGGCGATAGATCCCGGCGCCTCCCTACTCAACAAGTTGCTCGACGGTCGTTACCGTTTGGAGCGAGAGTTGGGGGAGGGAGGCTCCGGAAGGGTCTTCGCGGCGACCCACATCGCCCTCGAGTCGCAGGTGGCGGTGAAGGTGCTGAACCTGCCCGCCAACTTGAGTGTAGAGCAGCACGCGAGGCGCCTAGATGATTTCCTCGAGGAAGCGCGAACGCTCACTCGGCTGCGTCACCCCAACATCGTCACGGCCATCGACCTCGGTGTGGTCGAGGTCGATGGTGTGCTGCGCCCCTACTTCGTGATGGAGCTTTGCCAGGGGCTCAGCCTGCGGGACTTCATCGAAGATCATGGCGGCGTTGGGCTCGCCGTAGCTTGGCAGCTCGTCGAACCGCTGGTGCGTGCCGTGGCTCACGCGCATCGGCTCGGTGTAGTGCACCGAGACATCAAGCCGGGCAACGTGATGCTCGACACCCACCCTGAGGATGGGAGCTGGGTGCCGAAGCTCATCGACTTTGGAGTCGCCAAGGCAATTCAAGTTGACGTCGAGCCCGGCACAGGACGCACGCAGACGACCTCTGGAGCGAGTCCGTACACCCCCGCCTACGCGGCACCCGAGCAAGTCGTCGGTGGTCGTACGGGACCGTGGACGGACGTACACGCCCTCGGCCTGTTGTTCATCGAGCTGGTCACGGGCATGCCTGCGTACGACGGAGAAGACCCCCGCATGCGGGTGATCGATGGGAATCGCCCGAGCGCGTCCGCACACGGAGTCGATGTTGGTGCCTTCGCGCCGGTGCTAGAGCGCGCGGTCTCGCTCAAGCCCCAGGACCGCTACCGAGACGCGGGTGAGTTGCTCACGGCGCTGCTTGCTTGCGCTGTTGACGCAGGCTTGGCTGCAGAAACGAAACCCCGGGCCAGGGTCCACAGCGCCGCGTTTCAAGACACGCTCGACCTGCGCTCAGGTGAGACCGCCGAGCCACGGGTACTTGGGGATACCGAGACGGAGCAGCCGATCTCACGGGATGCGGTTTCTCTTGGTCAGTCCACGGAGCTGGCCACGCGCGCCGCGCCCTCACCCGCCAAAGAAACCTCACGGAAAACCTGGTGGATCGGTGCTCTCGGTGCGGTCGCCGTTTCAGGGCTGGGGCTGGCTTTGGGACTCGGAGCCTTTTCGAAACCCGAGGTGGCTGCGGAGCCGCCCGCGAGCGCTGGCGCCCCAACTTCCCTCTCGGTCTCTACCGAAGCCGCATCCGTCGAGGCGCCCGTGAGCAGTTCGGCCGCAGCGTCGGTTTCTGCGGCGCCCAGCGCTTCGCCCAGCACCAGCACCGCGTTGACCGCGAAGCGCCCAGCGAATCCCTTGCCGGCGACCAGCGTCCGCGCGAAGCCGCAACCCCCAGAGCAGGCGAAACCGCCCACGCTGTACTGAACGGCGGTCTAACGCCGTTTCTAGGCAACCTGGGCTGCCTGGGTTACACCACACGGACGTTGGAGAGTCGTCTGCTTGCCTGCCTACTGGGCATTTCGTTGTTTGCGGGTGCCTCTGGTGCCCGTGCTGAAGGTGCTGCCGAGCGTGCTGCCGCAGAGGCTGCGTTCGCCGAAGGCGTGAAGCTCATGCAGGCCGGCGATCTCGCGGCCGCCTGCAAGCAGTTCGAGAGCGCGACCGAGTTGTCGCAGCGCAAGGCCGTTGGCGGGATCCTGATGCTGGCTGATTGCTACGCCAAGCAGGGTCGGCTCGCGAGTGCTTGGGCCACATACAAGGAAGTCATCGCCAAGGCTCAGCGTGCAGGTCAGGCGGAGCGCGAACGCACCGCGAGCCAGCGCGTGGCTGAGCTCGAGCCCAGGCTACCAAAGCTTCGGGTGGGCTTCGCTGCTGGGTTCAAGCAAGTCGATGGATTATCCGTGAGGAAAAATGGCGTCGAGCTACCGCTGACGCTAATGAGCCAGGTGGTGCCCGTCGATCCCGGCAAGGTCACCGTCGAGGCTTCCGCGCCCGGCTTCGAGGCGTTTTCTGCTGTGGTGGAGGTAGCGGAAGGCGAGCTCGTCGAGGTTGAGATCCCTGCGCTCGCGCCGGTTGCGGCGACTGCCGTCGAGCCAGCGGCACCCGAGCCTGGCCCGCCGACCGCGGGGCTGCCCCATGACCAGGGCGCAGGGCCTCGGGACGGCGGGCACACCGCTCCACCAGACCATACCCTCGCCTATGTCGTCGGGGGCGTGGGTATCGCCGGGATCGTGACCTCCGGGGTGCTTGGGCTGATCGCGAAGGGCAACTACGACGCCGCCGTCGAGGATGGAAACTGTGAGACCATCGACGGCAGCCTGGTGTGCGATTCACCTGGCGATGTAAATTCCGCGAGGAATTTGGGTAACGTGGCGACCTACGTCTTTGCGGGTGGGATGGCGGTGACCGCCGTCGGCGTGCTGCTGTATTTGATAACGCCTGGTAGCGCCAGCGCCTCAGTGGTGCGTCAGACGGCACGTCTGAGGCCGAGCGCGGCAGTGGGGCCCCAAGGCGCCTGGCTTGGCATCGGGGGGGCGCTATGAGGCGGGCTGATGCCGTCTTGCGCGTCGGCGCGTGCGCATGCGTGGTCGCGCTGGGAGGCGTCGCGTGTACCCAGCTGTTCGGTCTAGATGAAGCCGAGCAGCGTTCGAGTCCGGTTTCAGGCGGTGCCGGCGGAACGATGTCGTCGGGGGGGAACGCCGGCGGAGGCGCTGGTGGTCTAGGCGGCTCTTCAGGGGCAGCTGCCGGTTCCGCGGGGATGAGCAGCGGCGGCAACCCGAACGGTGGCGCAGCAGGGGTCGGCGCTGGCGGTGTCGGAGCGGCTGCTGGTACCGGAGCGGCGGCTGGCACTGGAGCTGCGGCGGGCGCCGCTGGGACCGGCGGAACTACGGATACCTGCACGTTCGCCGCTCTGAGTGCTCCTTGGGTTAGGATCTCGTTCAACGGCTCGTTTGAGAATTGGAGCACGTCACTTCCTGCGTCGTGGAACAACGGAGACAATCACCCGCCAAACGGTAGCTACGAGAAGGTTGCCGGGTGTCACGGTGCAAACGCGCTGCGCTTGAGTGATCGCAGCTCAGGCGGCGCGATCCACGGCGCCCGTGGTTTCTTCACGCCACCTCCGCTGGGCACGACCTCGTGTTGGACCTTACGAGGCTATGGTCGACTCGTTTCGGGCATCCTGCTGGGCGCGGGCGCTACGCTCTATGTTGGCTCCGGCGCGTTCCAGGTTCAACCTCTCGCCATTACCTCAGGCTGGGAGAGCGGTTCCGTGGAGTTTTCACTGAACGAGTCGTTGGGGACCTCGCCGTTCGTCCAGATCTCGATCACTGCCGACACGATGGCCGAAACGACGACGGCCGATTTCGACAACATCGAACTCTGGTACCACGACGGCCCTTGCGGCAGCTGAAGGCGTATCCTCGAGGATATGCTTCACGCCCTCTGGAGCTAGGTCGCATCAGGCCGTGACGGTGGGGGATGGGACGGGCGACTCTGAATATCTCTCAAGCGCTCCAGGGCGCGCTCTCCGAGCGGGGTGACTGGGGTGTAGCCATCAGGTCGATGCTTGAGCTCGACGCCGCGTACTTCATCGTCGCGGCCCTCGAGCGCGCGATCGATGTCGGCGATCAGCGCGGTCATGCTTGGGTAACGATTGTCCGGGTGCTTGCGCAGCGCCGAGAGCACGATGCGCTCGATCGACGGTGGGATCGCCTCGAGTAGCCACGAAGGCGGCGGCGCGGGAGACAACAGCTGGTGCGCCAAGAGCTCCGTCTTGAGGGCCTCATCGAATGGCAGCTCTCTTGTCAGCAGCCTGAACATGACCACGCCGAGTGCATACACGTCAGCGCGCGCATCGGCATCTTCCGTCAATACCTGCTCCGGCGCCATGTACTCGATGGTGCCCGCGACCATGCCGCGCGAGAGCGGTGGCTCGTCAGCCAGCTTCGCGAGTCCGAAGTCGAACAGCTTGACGGTTGGGCTGCCTGCATTGCCGCACAGAAATAAATTGTCGGGCTTCACGTCACGGTGAACGATGCCCTCTGCGTGGGCAGCTGCAAGTCCCAGCGCGGCCTGGCGCACGATGCCGAGGGTGTAGCGAACGTGGGCTGCCGCGTCGTGATAGAGTTCAGGTCGCTGGAAGTGCTCGCCGAGCGTCTCTCCGCGCAAGCGTTCCATCACGAGGTAGGGCACGCCATCTTCCTCGTGCAGGCGGGCCTCGCCGTAGTCGAGTATTTCGACCACGTTTGGATGCGTCACTTTTGCAGAGACGTCGACCTCCCGGCGGAAGCGTTCGCGCGCTTCGCCTGTCGCGTGGCGTGCGACCTTGATTGCGACTTCCAGCCCGCTCTTGATCTCCCGCGCCAGGTAGACGTTGCCCATGCTCCCGCGACCGAGCAACGCTTCGACGTGGTAGCTCGAGTCGAGGGGAGAGCCTGTGAGGGGACCAGACACGAGATCCTGCTTCCTAGAGCGCAGGGCAAAAAAACGCTAGATCCCGACCATGGCCGCGAGAGATTTGATCCACTCGATGCTCAACAGGAACAGGCGGTTTTCGGAAACATACGGGCCGTGGGCGCTCGTGGCTGGAGGTTCCGAAGGGATTGGCGCGGCGTTCGCCAGCGAGCTTGCGCGGCGTGGCTGTAACTTGGTGCTCATCGCGGAGCGCGAGCAGCCGCTGCTGAAGGTCGCCGCTCAGCTCGCGCAACGCTTTCCCGTACAGGTTCGTCCCTACGTGGTCGATCTCGCCGATGTCGATGCCCAGGCTCAGTTGAGTGAACAGCTGGCGGACGTCGACGTCGGGCTCGGGATCTACAACGCGGCCTTCTCCGAGGTGACGTTGTTCAATGAGCAGAGCTTGGAGTCCAAGCTGCGGACGGTCGACGTGAACGCCCGCGGAGCGCTGATCTTTTGCGACTGGTTGGCCCCGCGACTCTCGCGCCGTGGGCGAGGTGGGTTGCTCCTGATGAGCTCGCTCGCGGCCCTCCAAGGCACACCACGAGTCGCTAGCTACGCCGCAACCAAGGCCTTCGACCTCGTGCTCGCGGAGTCGCTATGGCACGAGCTGAAGCGCGACGGTGTGGACGTATTGGCGGCGTGCGCGGGGGCCACGCGCACCCCAGGTTACGAGAAGACCAAGCCGAAGCACGCAGGGGTCCTCTCCCCCCCGGTCATGGAACCGGCAGACGTCGCGAAGGAGGCGCTCGACGCGCTGGGCAGTGGGCCGAGCCACGTCGTGGGAAGAAGCAACCGCATGGTGGTCTCGTTGCTCAGTCGGGTGCTGGGGCGCCGCCGCGCAGTGGAGACGTTGGGGCGCTCGATGGATGAACAGTACCAATGAATTGCCGCGCGGAATATCTGAGTGCGAGCTAGCGCTCGCCGGCGGCGGTTATTGCGACGCCGAGGTAGGCGCTGACCCGAAAGCGGTGGCGCTCCAGGGCCACCCCGTCATCTCGGATCACCCGAGGCTCCCCCAGCTGCACGTCGAGCAGTGTACCGAGCACCCCGTCGACGCGGTCGCCAAGCACCAACCTGAACTCTCCCATCAACGTCCCCAGCAGGGACTGGGACTCGGTGCGTCGGTCGCCGCTGTCGAGGATCACGCGCTCTGCGGTGATCCCAAGACCCCAGCGCGCCGGCAGCCACTGCTCGATGCCGAGGGTAAACAGGGTCCTCAGGTGAGCGACTCGCGGGCGAGAGTCAGTGAATTCGAAGGCGACCGTGGTGTCCGTCGACAGGCGAACGCCAGGGTTTGCTGCGAGGTTCTGCGCGACACCCTCGAAGCCTAGTCCGAGCCCAAACAACACGTTCGGATCGCGGGCATACGTCGTGGCGGCATAGGTCGGTTCGAAGTCCAACCTGTAAGGCGTTCGCGTGTTTCTTGGGGGGGAGGGTGAGCTATCGCGGATCTGATCAGTCCGTCGGGCGTCACTGGCGGGTGTGAGCCTTGGCTCCTGAGCGCTGGCGACCGCGACCTCTGCCTTTGGCTCGGCAGGCGTTTCCGCGGGGTCAGCGCTCAGGGCTGGCGCTGGCTCTTGCGCGTTCAAGGCTTCCACGCTGCTCCGAATCGCCAGCGCGAGCTCCTCGAAATGGACGTCGTCCGTCGCGCCGTTGCGCGTGATTTCACGCTCGGCGATTACTTCTCCGCCCTTGGTGAAAATCACCCGAGTGGACTTCGCGTCACCGAGGTCGACCCACACCGTGAGCTCGCCGCCCCCGCCGCTGCTAGCGGCCTCTGCGAGTTCCTGCGCGTTGACGCGCTTGCTCCGCACCTGAAGCCGCAGCTGTGCTGTCAACGTGCGATGCAGCGCCAATGCCTGCTCCGCGCTGCCACCGACGCGCACAGCGATGGAGCCTGCTCCCCAGGCTGGCAACGTGATGATCGCAAAGAACGTTGCCGTAAGGATCTGAATGAGTCGGCGTCGCAACCGCTCGGCGCTCGACTCCGACCCGCGTCGGGCGAACGCGGCGTCGAGCCGTGCGGACAGGCTCATGGATCGCTCAGCGCTCGCAAGCGCTGACGGGCTTCACCGGCAGCAGCAGACTTCGGGAAGCGCCGCAGCAGCTCGCGCCAGGCCTGGCGCTCACGCTTTGCGTCGGACATGGCTTGCAGCGCTCGCGCCCGCCCCACCAGCGCCTCTTCACGCAGCGCGGGCGGCTCATCACCGTGCCGCATGTATGCGTCGTAGGCTGACAGAGCCTGCTGAGGGCTGCCGTGATCCAGCGCGAGCTGAGCGAGCAGGGCGCGCGCCGCCTCGGATTCCCGAGCCTGGGGGTAGCGCTGGATCAATTCCCCGTAGAGAGCTTCCGCCCGCTCCAACCGCCCTTGGCTGCGCGCTGAGTTGGCTTTGCGAAAGAGCGCGCCGGCGCTTGGAGCGCCCACGGGCACCGGACGCACAGGAAGGCTGCTCGCTGCGCGCTTCGGGCCTGCTCCGCTGGATTGCCCTGCGGCAATGGGAGCGGGCGCCGCTGGGCTCTGGGGGGTTGCCACCGCAAGGGCTCTCGTTCCGAGCACCGAGGGCTCCGCGCGCTGCTGTTTGGGCGGGGGTGCCTGCGTGGTGGAAGCGGCGACGACCGGCCTGGCTGGCTCCACGTCGCTCTCCGCTTGCCTCCAGCCACCGACACTGCCAAGCGCCGCCGCGGCTCCGGCGATCAACAGCACTCCAGCCAACACTGCGCCGGCACGCTTGCGCTTGCCACCAGTGGGACGCCGGACCGGGGGCTTGGAAGGAGCGGGCGGCGACGGGCTCTCCGGCGCCCGCGCGCGCTCTTCGGCGATGCGCCCCAGCGCGCCACCGAGCGCTAGCTCGAGCGCGCCGTGGTCGACGGTCAGAGCTTGCTGAAAGTGCTCCCGCGCCTCTCGTTCCGCGCGGCAAGCAGCGCAGCGCTCCAGGTGAGCTTCGAGGACGCGCTCCTCGTCACGGCTCAGCTGGTTCTGGGCCCGCTTGTCGAAGAGCTCTTCGGGATGCAGCTCCGTGATGTTGCCCTGGGGCCCCAGGCAGCGCAGAGACCCGTCCTGCGGAAAACGGCGCGGGGTGCTCATGCTTCACCTCCAGCATCCGCGGCGCCCGGCTGCTCAGAGTCAGCGCGCTGTTGGTCCCAGAGTCGCTCTCGGAGCGCCGCCTTTGCCAGGCGCAGGCGGCTCTTCACGGTGTTGCGCGGGACCTCCATCGCCTCGGCTATCTCGTCGATGCTGAAACCCAGCACCGTGCGCAGCGCCAGCGTCTCCGCCTGTTCCTCGACCAGCTCATCGAGCAGGGCGTGGATGTGTGAGGCCACCTCTTCCCGCGGCGACACCAGCTGCTCTGGCTGCGCCAGGGCGTAGCTCTCGTGGACCTCGGCGCGACGCCGCTCCCTGCGTCGAGCAGCCAGCGCGGTGCGCGTGGTGATGCGACTCGTGTACGTCGCCAAGTTTGATTCCGCGCGGTATTGTGGAAGGCTGCGGATCAGCGCGACGAAAGACTGCTGCACGACATCGTCCGCGTCCGCATGCTGATTGCCGAGTATGACGCGCACCGTGCGGGCCACGAGCGGGCCCAGATCGCGCAACAGCTCCGTGATCGCGTCGAGCTCGCCAGCAACGGCGCGCTCAACCAGTTCAGGCTCGCGGGTGCTGCGCGCCAGCGCACCCTCGCTGCTTGAGTGCTGTCGGGCTTTGGGGGGAGTGGGCATCGGATCAGGAGACTGTTGACTCAGGACACTGTGGACTCAGGACACTGTGGACTCAGGAGACCAAGAGTAGCTCAACCTCGTACGGAGTGCGCTTCAGCTGGCTCTTGATCTTGCGCTTCGCGCGCAGCTCCAGCTGCCGGACACGTTCCCGGGAGACGCCGAGAGCCTGCCCGAGCTCGCTCAATGAGAGCTCTTCCTCTGGTCCCGCCATCAGGTGGCTCTCGACGATGAAGCGTTCGCGCTCGTCGAGGGACTCCAGGGCCGCGGCGACCACGTCCCGACGTACGTCGCAGACTTCCCGCGACAGCAGCAGCACCTCCGAGTCGGGAGCGTCGTCAGACAGCTCATCGAGACGCGTGGTTTGTCCACCGGTTGCGATCGGCTCATCGAGCGCGACGTCGCGACGATTCCATTCGGACATCCCACGCCGGAACTGCTCCACGCTGACGCCAGCCCGATCGGCCAGTGCTTCATCCACGGCGTCGCGATCGCCAGACTCCTGAATCATGCGCTCGCGCTCGTGGCGCAGCGGATGCAACCGCCGTTGAAGCTTGCTGCGCCCGGCTGGAACCAACGAGCGATTGTGCCAGACGAAGCTGAGCATCTCCGCGCGGACCCAGAAGCTCGCGTAGGTCATGAAGCGCAAGCCCCGCTCAGGATCGAACGTCTCGCACGCACGCAAGAGACCGATGCGCCCCACCGCCACCAAGTCGTCGAGGGGAGCGCGGCCAGAAGCGTACTTGTGCGCTAACGCGCGCACCGCATCCAGGTGCGACTCGACCAGTCGGTTGCGAGCGGCGACATCTTGACGGTCGCGCCAAGCGCGGCACAGCTCGAGCTCTTCCATTCGGTCCACGGTACTTGCCTGGTTCCCGCTGGAGCCCTTCGTGTTCAACGAGCGAACGGATTTGATATTGCGGTCGTGCACGTCGTCGTTCGACTCTGCAGACGACCAAGAATCATCGCTGAAACGCACGATTGCTCGCGATGCGGGGAAGGAGGCTGCCATCCCCGCTCTAGTAGGCTGAGCGTCGGGATCCGGGTCACGACGACCCGACGCTTTTTCCTCACTCAGCGTCGATTGTCCAAGCGACTGGGTGCTCGCTTTTTTCCACAGTGAATGACCTCCAAAGCGACTCGAGTTCTTGAGTGCACGTGAGGACGCGCTGCGGCTGGCGGCTGGGCTGCTTGCTTCGCCCACAGCTGGGAGCGCGCTGGCAGAATGTGAGGGGTTTTGGGCTGCAGAGGTGGCGCGTGAGCTCATGCAGCGAAGCATCGGGAAGCGCTGTGAAGGGCTTATTCGTAGAAGTATTAAGTAGTGTTGCGTTGGAACCCTCAGCTGAATACGGGGCGCCCTCACCCCCAAACCCGGACGCGGAGTACTTCGCGAGTCCCGCGTTTCTTCGCTGAGTTCGCTGTTCGTGAGTCGAGCTTTGTTACAGCTCGGAAACGCACGCGGGCGCTCGTGAACTACAAAAAGTCGCGAGGCGCCGTCCCTCCCTTTTTTGCTCACAATGTTCGTGAGCGGGGATTGACGACGCCTCGAGGCGGATTAGAGGGCGCGGCTAGCCGCTAGCTCAGAGCAGGCTCTTGAGCGTCACACCCATTTCCGCGGGGGTGGGAGCGACCTTCACTCCGGCGGCCTCGAGCGCGGCGATCTTGTCGCTGGCTGTGCCCTTGCCACCGCTGATGATCGCGCCGGCGTGCCCCATGCGCTTTCCGGGAGGAGCCGAGGTACCCGCGATGAAGGCCGCGACGGGCTTCTTCATGTTGGCCTTGATCCACGCGGCAGCGTTCTCTTCGGCGTTGCCACCGATCTCGCCCATCATCATCACCGCTTCGGTGCCGGGGTCGTCGTTGAACAACTTCAAGCAGTCGATGAAGTCCATGCCACCGACGGGGTCACCGCCGATGCCGATGGCCGTGCTCTGCCCGAGGCCGAGGTGGGTGAGCTGCCCGACGGCCTCGTAGGTCAGCGTGCCGGAGCGGCTGACCACGCCGATCTTGCCGGGCATGTGAATGTGCCCAGGCATGATGCCGATCTTGCAAGCGCCCGGAGTGATCACGCCGGGGCAGTTGGGGCCGACCATCACGGTCTTGGAGCCCTCGAGCTTGCGACGCACGCGGATCATGTCCATCACGGGCACGCCTTCGGTGATCGGAATCACCAGCTCGCAGCCCGCGTCGATTGCCTCGAGGATTGCGTCCGCGGCGCCGAGCGGCGGCACGAAGATGCAGCTCACGGTCGCGCCCGTTGCCTTCACCGCTTCACTCACGGTGTCGTAGACGGGGACGTCGACCTTCTTGCCGTTGGCGTCCTCAGCCTCGAACTTCTCGCCACCGCGACCGGGGGTGCAGCCGGCCACGATTTGCGTGCCGTAGGCGATGCACTGACGAGAGTGAAAGGAACCGGCGCTGCCGGTGATGCCCTGAACCAGGACCTTGGTGTCTTTACCAATCAAAACGCTCATGGTGTTTCTCCCTTGGTCCTTCAGGCCTGCTTCGCGAGCTCGACGATCTTCTGCGCGCCGTCAGCCATGCTGTCGGCGGGTTCGATCTTCAGCCCACTTTCCTTGAGGATTTTCTTGCCCTGGTCGACGTTGGTGCCTTCGAGGCGCACGACGAGGGGCACGGTGAGCCCGAGCTCCTTGGTCGCCGCGACGACGCCTTCAGCGATCACATCGCACTTCATGATGCCGCCGAAGATGTTGACGAAGATCCCCTTCACCTTGTCGCTCGAGAGGATCATCTTGAACGCCTTGGTGACCTGCTCCTTGTTGGCGCCGCCACCGACGTCCAGGAAGTTCGCGGGCTCACCGCCGTAGTACTTGATGATGTCCATCGTGCTCATCGCGAGGCCGGCGCCGTTCACCAGGCAGCCGATGTTGCCGTCGAGGGACACGTAGGAGAGGCCGGCTTCCTTGGCCTCGAGCTCGACCGGATCCTCTTCGTCCTTGTCCTCGAGCTCCGCCCACTCCTTGTGGCGAGCCTCGGCGTTGGAGTCGAAGTTGATCTTGGAGTCGAGCGCGACCACGTCGCCAGTGCCGGTGACCACGAGGGGGTTCACCTCGCAGAGCGAACAGTCTTCCTTCTCGAACAGCTTGGCCATCGCCGTCACGATCGCGCAGAACTGCTTGACCGTCTTCTTGGGGTCGGGGCTGCCCTCGCCAATCTTCAGGCCGTAAGCGATCTGGCGGGCCTGGAAGGCACCGAGGCCGATCAGCGGATCGACGTGGACGGTGATGATCTTCTCCGGCGTGTGCGCAGCGACCTCCTCGATGTCCATGCCGCCTTCGGTCGACGCCATGACCGCGATGCGACGCGCGGCGCGGTCGACGACGAGCGCCAGGTACAGCTCGCGCTTGATGTCGAGGCCTTGCTCGACGTACAGGCGGCGCACCTTCTGGCCCTCGGGGCCTGTCTGGTGAGTCACCAGCTGCATGCCAAGCAGCTGCTCGCCGACTTTCCGTGCGGCAGCGGGGCCGTCCTTGACCACCTTGACGCCGCCACCCTTGCCGCGGCCACCGGCGTGAATTTGCGCCTTGACCACCACCACCGGGATCTTGGTCTCGTCGATCAGCTTCTTCGCTGCCGCCTCGACCTCGTCGACGCTGAAGCAGGGCACGCCCTGGGGGATCGGGATGCCGTACTTCGCAAAAATCTGCTTGCCTTGATACTCGTGAATCTTCATCGCTCAGCCTTTCGCTGGGACACTTGCCTTCGAATCAGGGGCTTTTGCACTCTGCGTCCCGGGGATATTTCCCTCGGGAACCAAACTCTTGGAGACGGCTGAGGCCGGGCCGCCGC